>DATJSH010000258.1:0-27149 GCA_035504235.1 Allostellaceae bacterium
CGGCGCGTTGGAGGAATGTGTTACGCTGCCGGCGAAGGTCCGTTGACCGAACGGATAGCGGGCGCTCGAGCATAGCGGCGAAGGCCGCTGCTAATGCCCCGCCGCGGACACTCGGCCTTCTTCAGCCTTCAACGCTTCCAGTTCATCGCGAGTGCCCGTGCCCTACAAACGTGTGTCGCGGTACGAGGCGCCAAAGCCCCAGGCGGTGGCGTCAGTTGACAAACTTGATGATCGTCAAGGCGGGCGGGATGGGTGCGCTCAATAATCGCCAAACCTGAACGGCGGAATGGCTCCGCCGAGTGAACGATCTCGGCCGAGGTGTCGAATGGCGACGGAAATCAATGTGAGGAGCGTCAGCGGCACGCTCGGTGCCAGCACGCTCAGCGACGACATGAGCGCTTTGCTGGCTCGGAACTGGTGGGTGATCGGGCTACGCGGCCTCTTCGCCATCGTTTTCGGCGCCATCGCGGTGCTGATGCCGGGGGTGACCCTTGCCGCGCTGGTGCTGCTCTTTGCGGCGTACATGTTGGTGGACGGAGTGCTTGCGATCGTTGCCGCACTTCGTGCCGCCCGGCAGCACGAGCGCTGGGGGTTGCTCATCCTGGAAGGCGTCGCCGATCTGATCGCGGGCGGCATCGCCGTGTTCTGGCCGCTCATCACGATCGTCGCCCTTATCTATCTGACCGCGGCCTGGGCGATCGTCAGCGGTTCGCTGCTCCTGGCGGCATCGTTCCGCCTCAATGTCGCGCATGGCCGATGGCTGATGTTTTTCGGCGGGGCGGCGTCGATGGTTTGGGGGATCCTCTTGATCGCATGGCCGCTGGCGGGCGCCCTGGTGCTGGTGTGGTGGCTCGCCGCTTACGCCCTGTTCTTCGGCGGCGCGTTGCTGGTGCTGGCCTTCCAGCTGCGACGTCGACGGCCGGCCGGGAAACTTCAGGCGTCGGCGACCAATGCCTAGTTCCGTCCCGAACCGGACAATCCCCTCGGAGCTGAAAGAAATGGCACCGGCCTCCGAAACCGATGATGACAGGATTGAGCGAGCATCGATGGAATCCTTTCCGGCGAGCGATCCTCCCGCATGGACAACGGTCACCGGCGAGCGTACCGAAGCGGTGATGCCAAGTCCCGAAGTGGCGGCCGAAGCGCCGGTCAATCAGTCCGGAACGGAAGCCGCGCAGCGTGAACTTGTCGCCCTGCGGGATCGGCTCCTACGGGCGCTGGCCGAGCAGGAAAATATACGCCGTCGGGCAGCGCGCGAGCGCGCCGAGGCAGAGGAGAGGGTCAAGGCTCTCGTCCGGACGATGCTTGCCGAGGCGGTCGAAAACGACACTCGGGTTCCTGAATATCACAAGCGACGTGCCCGCGTGGCTTTAGGGCTTCAAGGAACTTCGAAGAAAGGCCAATAAATGACCGGCCACGTCAGACAGCGCTCGCCAGGCAGCTTTGAGCTCCGATATCGCGACCATGGCAAGACCCGTACTGCGACATTCCGCGGCACGAAACGAGAGGCGGACCGAGAACTGCGGCGCCTACTATCCCTTGTCGATAACAATCAACATCCCAGCGATCCGGATCGACTGACCGTAAGCGGCTGGCTCAGCCGCTGGCTCGGACAGGTGAAAGGCGAAGCCGCGCCGCGCACGCACCTGCGATATAGCGAGTTCGTTCGCCTGCACATCACCCCACAAATCGGCGATGTCCCGCTGGCCCGTTTAAGCGTGGCCGATGTGCAAGGGCTCTATTCCGGCCTGGCCGAGAAAACGAAGTTGTCAGCGCAAAGCCGAAAGCATGCGGCTCTTGTGTTGACCAATGCCCTCAACCGTGCCGTCGAGCAGCGCCTGATAGCGAGCAACCCAGCCCAGCCATTAAAACGGCGCCTTCCGCGCGTCGAGCGATCGGACATGCGCTTTCTCGATCAAGGGCAATCCCAACGGCTGCTGGAATTCGCCCGGCCGACCAGTCTCTACCCGGCCGTACTGACGGGCCTAGCTACCGGAGCAAGGCGCGGCGAAATTCTCGCGCTCAAATGGTCGCGGTTCGACCTAGAGGGGCGCGGCACGGTCCTCATCGCCGAAAGCCTTGAGCAAATGGGAAGCTCGATACGAACTAAACCGCCGAAGAATGGGAAACCGCGGACAATCGTCCTGGGCGCAGCGGTGATTGAGGAGCTTCGACGCGTCAAGATCGAACAGGCCGAGGCATTGTTGGCGCTAGGCATCAGGCAGGACGGCGAGACGCTCGTCTGTTGCCGCGCCGACGGGTCGATGCTGACACCAAGCAGATTAAGCGATGGTTTTCGGGCGCTGATCTCCAAGAGTGGGTTGCCTCGCGTAAGATTTCACGATCTGCGGCATAGCCACGCGAGCCAGCTACTCGCGGCCGGCATCAACATCAAGGTGGTGGCCGAGCGCCTCGGCCACGCTGACCCTGCGGTCACGCTGAGGGTCTACTCGAACCTCATGCCTGAGGCTCAGGCGGAGGCCGCAGCTCGTATCGACACGATTTTTCGCTCGATTGTAGCAGCGCAGTAGCAACAGCCGCTCAAAGCGCTTCGCGTTCGCGATCCAGCCGCAGAAATCCTTGTCTAATCGAACAGGGCGAGATCGATCGCGTCGCCCATCGTGCGGTAGCCGAGATCGCTGGGGTGCAGATGATCGCCGCAATCGTATTTCGGCAGCATCCGCAGCGTGTTTTCGGGGTCGCGCAGCGCCTTGTCGAAATCGACCAGCGCGTCGAACGCCGTCCCTTCGCGCAACCAGCTATTGACCGCTTCGCGCACCGCCTCGCGGCGGGGGTTCCACGCGCCGGGCAGAAATGTCTCGTTCCAGAACGGGGTCAAGGTCGCGCCGATCATCCTGATTCCCGCCGACTGGCCGCGCAGCGCCAATTGCTTCAACCCCGCGATCATCTGCGGCGCGGTGACCTCCTGCGCCGGGTCGGCGCCGCGGTTTCGCAGATCGTTGGTGCCGAGCATGATGATGCAATGCGTCGCGCCGGGCTGCGCGATGACGTCGCGGTCGAGACGCTTCAAACCGCTGTCGCCGCGCAAATCGTGCAGGATGCGGTTGCCGCCGAGCCCCTGGTTCATCACCGCGACTGGCCGGCCACCCTGTTGGCTGTCCTTGGCCGCCAGCCGCCGCGCCAGCTGCGACGGCCATGAATGATGGCCGTCATGCGTCGAGATGTTGGCGTCGGTCAACGAATCGCCGACCGCGACGACCCCCGGCGTCTCCTTCGGTGCGACGACGTCGACGCCGCAGAGGAAATACCAGTCGTCGGTCAGCCGGCCGACCGGCATCGCCGTCTCGCCCGTGAAATCGCCGACCGGCGAGATGTAATTCGTCTGACGCGCATAGCGGCCGGTGATGCCGAATGCCGCCGGCAGATCCTGCGGCAGGTGAAAACTGACCGCGAGATCGGCGAGCGGCTTCACGTCGAGCGCCACGGGATCGCTGACCAATACCGCACCGGCGGCGATCGTCGCCCGCGCATCGCCACCAAAGGTCAGCACCCGGTCCGAGCCGGGCACGATCGTCGCCGCCTCGCCGCGCAGCGCGATGCGCGCGGCGCCGATCCGCAGCGGATGCACGCCATAGGCGTTGGAGATGCGCACCCGCACGGTGCTGCCGCCGATGCTGACGCGCGGCGTCATGCGCAGCGTGACGTTCGCCAGCGCCACGCCCTCGGCGGGTGCCGGCGCCGCGGTCCACGTGCCGACCCAATGCGGATGCTGGCTCATCGCTTGCCTCCCTCAAAGATAAGGATCGGGCTTCGACAGATGCCCGCGCACAAAATCCGCGACCGCCTCTTCGAGCGGCGTGAACGGCGCGTTGTAACCCGCGGCGCGGAGACGGGTGAGCTTCGCTTCGGTCAGGTACTGGTAGTTCGAGCGGATTTCGGGTGGCGTGTCGACGTACTCAATCTTCGGCGCGACGCCACACGCGGCGCCCGTCGCCACCATCAGCTCGCCAAAGCTACGCGCCGCGCCGGTGCCGATATTGTAGATGCCGCTCTCCTTGGCGTGTCGCCACAACCACAGCACCGCGGCGACGCAGTCCTTGACGTAGACAAAGTCGCGCTTCTGGTCGCCGTCGGCGATACCTGGCCGATGCGACTTAAAGAGTCGGATCGTCTCGCCCGCCGCGATCTTCGCGTAGTTCTTGGCGACGAGGCTCGTCATCTCCGCTTTGTGGTACTCGTTGGGGCCGAACACGTTGAAGAATTTGAGGCCGATCCACAGCGGCGGCGCGTGCCCCTTGGCCGCTTCGCGCAGCGCCCACAGGTCAAAAGCATGCTTCGACCAGCCGTAAAGGTTCATCGGTTTCAGGCGCTTGAACTCAGATAACCCGCCGGCGTCGTCAAAGCCTTCGGTGCCGTCGCCGTAGGTCGCGGCCGACGAGGCATAGATCAACGGCTTGCCTTGCGCCGCGCACCAGCGCCACAGCGCAACCGACGCGTTGAGGTTGGTGTCGATGATGTAGTCGGCGTCGCGCTCGGTGGTCGAGGAATTGGCGCCGAGGTGGAACACGGCCTCGACCTCGCCGCCGTGGCGCTCAAGCCAGGTGGGCACCCCCTCGATCGTCACGATCTCGAAGAAATCGCGCTTAGCGATGTTGCGCCATTTGTCGTCGCTGCCGAAATGGTCGACGAGGACGATGTCGGCGCGTCCCGTCTCGTTGAGCGCCCAGGCCAGCACGGAGCCGATAAAGCCCCCGCCGCCGGTGACGATCAGCATCGATCGCCCCTTGCCCGGGCGGCGGGTGAGATTCGCGCGGGCCGGCAATGCGCGAAGCGATCGCGCGCGATGTCACCGAATGTCAAAACCGTGGCGCCGGATAAATTCATATCGAATCCGCGTGGTCGGCCACCGCACACTAACACAGGATTGGCGTCGCCACCTGTCGCGGCGATCGCCGATGTCCGCGCGCTTGCCACACAACCCCCGGCCGCTATAGTCGCTCCAACCTCCGGTTTGTGTTGAGGGCGCCGATGTCGCTTCGTTTGCATGCCGCGATTGCCGCGGTGTTTACGCTTTGTGTTCTCGGCGCTTTGCCCGCTGCCGCAGCCGGCGAATTCACCGACTCTGCCGGCCGAATCGTCGTCATCCCCGATCACGTCCGGCGTGTGATGCCCGCCAATCTATCGGCTGAAGTGCTGATCTACGTGCTGGCGCCGGACAAGCTGGCCGCGTTCAATTACGGTTTGGTGCAGGGGCCGAAGCAGCGGTCTGCGCGAGTGCCGATCGTTGGCCCGCTGGCCGGACCCGCCGCCGCTGCGACGGTGATGCGGCTGCATCCCGATTTGATCATCGATGCCGGGCCGGTAACGCCGGAGCGGGTCGCCTTCGCCGACCAGACCACGCAGGCGACAGGCGTTCCCTACCTGCTCATCGACAACAGCATCGACCGCACGCCGACGATGCTGCGCACGATCGGCCGGGTGCTTGGTGTCGCCGACCGCGGCGACGATCTCGCCGGCTCGGCGGAGCACGCGATCAACGCGCTGCGCGGGCGGCTGCTGATCCAGCCGGCGACGCAACGGCCGCGCGTCTATTACGCGCGCGGCCCGAGCGGGCTGCAAACCGCCGTTCCCGGCTCGGACGCGGCGGCGGCGATCGATGCCGCCGGCGCGATCAATGTCGCGAGCGCCCTCGCTCCCGGCGCGCCGCCGACCGTCACGCCGCAGCAGCTGCACGAATGGAACCCAGACATCATTATCGTCGAAGACCGCAGCTTTTACGCGACGGCAGCGCGCAGTCCCGCCGGAAGCAGCCTCGCGGCGGTGCGCAACCACAAGATTTTCCTCGAACCGTCCGAGCCGTTTGGCTGGATTGACGACCCGGCGGGCGTCAACCGGCTGATCGGCCTCTACTGGCTGTCGCAAATCTTCTATCCGGGCGATTCGCAGGACGATTTACGCAGCCTGATGGCCGACTTCTACGACAAGTTCTACGGTATCAAGCTGACCGATGCGCAGATCGAGGCGATCGCCAAAACCGCGGGTATCCCGCCGAGCGACACGCCGCACCTCGCGGCGCTGCCGGCACTCGGCACCGGAGCTACCCCGGGCACCGCCGCCCCGGGCACCAATTCTGGCGCCCCCGGCGCGGTCAATGAACCCGGCCGGCGCGGCGTGTTGCCGAACGAGACGCCGCCCGTGACGACGACGCCGTCGTATCTGATGCCGAAGTGACCGCCGCCATGCGGCATCCCCGGCCCCCGGATCAACTCCGGGGATGACCGGAGATCCCGCGCCATCAGGCCGCTTACCGCGGCTGGTGGACATAACGCAGATAGGGCTTCACCTCGCGGAAGCCGGACGGGTATTTCTGCTTTGCCTCGTCGCTCGATACGGCGGGCGCGACGATGACATCGTCGCCCGGTTTCCAGTTGACCGGTGTCGCGACCGTGTGGCGCGACGTCAGCTGCACCGAGTCGAGAATGCGCAACACCTCGTCGAAATTGCGGCCGGTCGACATCGGATAGGTGAGCATTGCCTTCACCTTCTTGTCGGGACCGATGACGAAGACCGAGCGCACCGTCGCGTTGGTCGCCGCCGTGCGGCCCTGCGAGCTGCTGCCGGACTCGGCCGGGAGCATGTCGTAGAGCTTGGCGACGGTCAGCTCGCTGTCGCCGATCAGCGGATAAGTAACCGCGTGGCCCTGCGTCTCCTCGATGTCCTTCTGCCAGCGCGTGTGGTCGCTGACCGGATCGACGCTGAGGCCGATGATCTTGCAGCCGCGCTTGTCGAATTCCGGCTTCAGCCCGGCCATATAGCCGAGCTCGGTGGTGCAAACGGGGGTGAAATCCTTCGGGTGCGAGAACAGGATCGCCCAGCCGTCGCCGATCCAGTCGTGGAAATTGATCCGGCCTTGCGTAGTCTCGATGGTGAAGTTCGGGGCTTCGTCGTTGATGCGCAGCGACATGGGGTCCTCCGTTGCGTGAGTCTCGCCGGCAACATGCTTCGCACAGCAGTGCGCGGCAAGCATGGTCTGCAATGATGACCGGCACAAGTCGGCCGGCAGACACGGCCAGCTATCTAATTTCGCGTACTCATCATGTCAATAAAACAAAAATAACAAAATAATTTTGTTATTCTGCCGCTTTCTGTTGCGACATTTCGGGCCGCCAACGCAGCACCGGCTTGCGCGCGGCCGCGGTTTCGTCGAGCCGGCGGCGCGGGGTGAGATTCGGCGCCGCCTGAAACCCCGCGATGTCACCCGCTTTGGCGCGCGTCGCCAGGCCGTTGACTGTGTCGGCAAACTGGTCAAGCGAGGCCTTGCTCTCGGTCTCGGTCGGCTCGATCAACAGCGCACCATGGACCACAAGCGGGAAATACATCGTCATCGGATGAAAGCCTTCGTCGATCAGCGCCTTGGCGAAGTCGAGCGTGGTGACGCCGGTGTCCTTGAGAAAACGGTCGTCGAACAGCACCTCGTGCATGCAGCTGCCCGGATAGGACTGGCTGAGCGCGCCCCCGGTAGCTTGCCCCAGACGAACCCGCAGGTAATTGGCGTTGAGCACGGCGTCCTCGGCGACCTGCCTGAGTCCGTCGGCGCCATGGCTCATCATGTAGCTCAAGGCGCGCACGAACATGCCCATCTGGCCGTGAAACCCCTTGAGCCGGCCGATTGTCTGCGCCGCCGACCCGTTAGCCCGTTCGACAATTTCGAGCCCCTTGCTGCCATGCGTAATCCAGGGCAGCGGCGCGAACGGCGCCAGCTCGGCCGCGAGCGCCACCGGGCCGCTGCCCGGTCCGCCGCCGCCATGCGGGGTAGAAAAGGTCTTGTGCAGGTTGAGGTGCAGCGCATCGATGCCGAGATCGGCCGGGCGGACCCGGCCGACGATGGCGTTGAAATTGGCGCCGTCGCAATAGAAGAAGCCGCCGGCTTCGTGTACCGCAGCGGCAATTTCCAGGATCTCGTCCTCGAACAGGCCACAGGTATTCGGGTTGGTCAGCATCAGCGCCGCGACATCGGCGCCGAGCTTCGCCTTGAGCGCCGTGAGATCGACCCGTCCGCGCGGATTGTTGGGGATCGGGTCGATCGCATAGCCGCAGATCGCCGCTGTCGCCGGATTGGTGCCGTGCGCCGATTCCGGCACGAGGATGCGCTGCCTTGGATCGCCGTGCGCCTCCAGCGCGGCGCGGATCGTCATCATGCCGCACAACTCGCCGTGCGCTCCCGCCGCGGGCGACAGCGCTACCGCCGGCATGCCGGTCAAGGTCTTCAGCCAGTGCGTCAGCGTGTCGATCAGTTCGAGCGCACCCTGGATGGTCGATAGCGGCTGCAGCGGGTGGAGATCGGCAATGCCAGGCAGCCGCGCCATCTTCTCGTTGAGCCGCGGGTTGTGCTTCATGGTGCACGAGCCGAGCGGATAGATGCCGCTGTCGATCGCGTAGTTCTTTTGCGACAGACGGGTGAAATGGCGCACCACCTGCGGCTCGCTGAGCCCGGGGAGGCCGATCGGCACCCGGCGTTCGAGGCCACCGAGTCGGCTCTTATGCGCTGGGGGCTCGGGCAAATCGACCCCGCAATGACCTGGCGAATTCTGCTCGAAAATCAGCAATTCTTCGAGCTGTAACCCGCGATTGCCGGTGAGCGTCTGGGTTTCTTCCGGCATTGCCGGGTGCGCGCTCAGGGCCTGGCTCCAGCCGGTCATCGCAGCACCTCCCCGAGCGCCGCAGCATAATCATCGATATCTTCTTTCGTGACCGTCTCGGTCGCGGCGACCAGCAGCAAATTGGTAAGGTCGTCGCGCTCGGGATAGAAGCGGCTGGCCGCGACACCGCCGAGCACGCCCTTTTCGGCGAGCGCCGCGACCGCCGCCGCCGCCGGGATCGGCAGCCGAAGACAGAATTCGTTGAAGAAGTTGTCGTTGACGAGCTGCGCCCCCGGCACCGCGGTCAGCCGGTCGGCAAGGTTGCATGCCGTCGCATGGTTGAGCCGGGCCAGTTGCCTCAGCCCGGTTTCGCCGAGCAGTGCGAGATGGATCGCGAAGGCGAGCGCGCAGAGCCCCGAATTCGTGCAGATGTTGCTCGTCGCCTTTTCGCGGCGGATATGCTGCTCGCGGGTTGACAGGGTGAGCACCCAGCCGCGTCTGCCGTCGGCGTCGATGGTCTGCCCGGCAAGCCGGCCGGGCATTTGCCGCACATGCTGTTCGCGCGCGGCGAAGAGCCCGACATAGGGGCCGCCGAAATTGAGCGCATTGCCGATCCCTTGCCCCTCCGCGGCAACAATGTCGGCGCCCATTTCGCCCGGCGGATTTACCGCGCCGAGTGATACGATTTCGGTCACCGCGACGACAAGCAGCGCCCCCTGCTGGCGGCAGCGCGCCGCCAGCGCGCTCCAATCGCGCAGTTCGCCGAAGAAATCCGGATTCTGCACAACGACGCACGCGGTATCACTATCGATAGTTATGTTTTCGATCCTGCCTGGCGTGGGATCCAGCGTCTGCACTTCGAGCCCGGAGAATTGCGCGTAAGTCTGGCAGACCTCACGATAGTGCGGGTGCAACCCACCCGACAGCACGGCCTTGGCTCGCCGGGTTATGCGGTGCGCCATCGCCACCGCCTCGGCGCAGGCGGTAGCGCCGTCATACATCGAGGCATTGGCAACCTCCATCCCGGTCAAGAGAGCGACTTGGGTCTGGAACTCGAACAGCGCTTGCAGCGTGCCCTGACTGATTTCCGGCTGGTACGGTGTATACGAGGTCAGGAATTCGCCGCGCTGGATCAGGTGGTCGACCGCCGCGGGCACGTGATGGCGATAGGCGCCACCGCCGATAAAAAACGGCACCGAGCCCGCGGCGACATTTTTCGCCGCCATCCGCGACAGCGCGCGCTCGACCTCGATCTCGCCTTGCGCCAGCGGCAGGTCGACAAGCCCCGCGCGCCGCGCCGTCGGCGGCACGTCGGCGAAAAGATCATCGATCGACCCGGCGCCGATCGCCACGAGCATCTCGGTGCGGTCGGCGGGGGTGAGAGGCAGATAGCGCATCAACCCTGCTCCGCGACGAATTTCTGGTATTCGGGCTCATCCATCAGCGCATCGAACGCCTTGGGATCGTCGAGCTTGACCGAGAGAAACCAGCCATCGCCCATCGGATCGGCGTTCACCTTGGCCGGATCGCCGGCGATCACCTCGTTGACCGCGACGACCTCGCCCGAGACCGGGGAATAGACCTCGCTTGCCGCCTTGGCCGATTCGACCACGGCGGCCTCCTTGCCGGCCTCGACCCGGCTGCCCGGCTCCGGCAACTCGACATAGACGATGTCGCCGAGCTGCTGCTGCGCATAATCGGTGATGCCGATCACCGCGGTGTCGCCGTCGAGGCGAACCCATTCATGATCTTTGGTGAAGCGCAGCGTCGGCATGTGGAGACTCCTATGGGCCGCGGTAGTAGCGGGTCGGGACAAACGGCAAGGGCGATACCCGGGCGGGCCGCGCGACATCGCGCACCACGACGGCGAGGGCCGTGCCGGGGTCGGAATAGCGGCGGGCGACATAGCCCATCGCGATCGGCGCGCTGAGCGACGGGCCGAACCCGCCGCTCGTCACCTCGCCGATCAGATTGCCGGCCGGATCGACGATGGCGCTGCCTTCGCGCGCCGGCGCGCGGCCGTCGGGGCGAATGCCGACACGGCGGCGTGGCGGCCCGTCGGCCAATTCGCGCAGGATGCGGCGGGCGCCGGGGAAGCCGCCCCTCTGGGAAATGGATTCGCGGCGGCGCTTGGCGATGGTCCAGGCGAGCCCCGCGGCGACCGGCGTGGTGGTCGCATCGATATCGTGACCGTATAGGCAAAGCCCGGCCTCAAGGCGCAGCGTATCGCGCGCGCCGAGGCCGATCGGCAGCACCTCCGGCTCGGCGAGCAGGCGCCCGGCGAGCTCCGCGGCGCGGTCTGCAGGGACGGAAATTTCGAATCCGTCCTCGCCGGTATAGCCCGAGCGGGTAACGTACAAGTCGCGGAACCGGACGCCCGAGAGAAACGGCATCGTCGCAACGCGCGGGCCGACGATGCGCGCCAGCACCGCGGCTGCCGCCGGCCCCTGCAAAGCCAACAGCGCCAGCTCGTCGCACAGACGGATCTGGGCCTTGGGGCCGAGGCGCTCGTTCAGGTGCGCGACATCGCCTTCCTTGGTCGCGGCGTTGACAACGAGGCGCAACGCGCCACCGGCGTCACGGAGCGCCATCAGGTCGTCGATGATGCCGCCCTCGTCATTGAGCAGCAGCGTGTAGCGCATCTGCCCTTCGGCGAGCCCAGCGATATCGCCGGGCACCAGCGTTTCGAACATCGCGGCGGCCACGCCGTGCAGCGCCACCTGGCCCATATGCGACACGTCGAACAGCCCGGCCTGGGCACGCGTATGGAGATGCTCGGCGATGATCCCGCTCGGGTATTGCACCGGCATCTCGTAGCCGGCGAACGGCACCATCTTGGCGCCGCGTTCGACATGCAGCGCGTGAAGCGGCGTGCGCCGCAACTCTACCGACTTGTCCGAATCCACGGGCGCACCTCCACCGCGACAGCCGCATGGCGCCTGTCAAGAGATGCCCCCTCTGTCGCTTCCCCTGAGAGATTCACCGGGGGCGCCAGCGGCACCGGTTCCGGCTTACTCCTTCGGTGAGCGGCGGGGCCCCCTTTGTCTCATCCGGGCCCGGCCGCTGCTTTCCAGAGTGCCCTAACGCCTGCAGTCCTTTTGCCTGAGAGTTTCCGGGGCGGTTGCTCCTTCGGCGCCGCCCCTCACCGGATTTTACCCGGTGACGCGCGACCTCTCCTGCGGGCGTGCATTCGGCACAGCCTGTTTAGCATCGCTCGATGGCGGAAGCCAGCCTGGGAGCGCGATCCCATCTGAAAAGGATCGTGCTCTAGCGGCCGCGGAAATTCTTGTAGAACTCGATCGCCTGCGGGCTTTCCTGAAAGCCGACGGTGATGTTGAGGTTAGAGAGCGGTTGTCCGCCGGTTGAGAACGCGACCTCGACATGGTCGTTGACGCCGGCGCGCTTTTCCTTGTCGGGCACGGTGATGTGCACCGAAAACGATTTCTTGCCGAGGACCGACTGATCGGCGCCGGTCAGCGCGACAAAATAGTTCAAGTCGACATCGTTGCCACGCGCCGCCGGCCCGCGCTCGGCGACGATGACGTTATCGAGCGAGGCGTGCAGCGTGCTGCCGCTCATCGTGCAAGTCGCCTGGATGTCGCTGTAAATGCCGTACCAGGCGACGTTAAGCGGCTTCAAATCGCCCGGTGGCGCGGTCGGGTTGAACACCGCGGTATTGGCGAGCGGGTGCAGGATCACGGTGATCGGGCAGGCCGGATTTATCGGCTTTTCTTCCTTTTTTTTGCCGATAAACGGGACCCAGCTACAGCTTGCCAGAAGTGCACCGGCAAAGACCGCGACAAGCGCCGCAGCGGCGTAGGACCGTCCTGAGCGCAAAATCGGACTCGGCCTAGAGGCGGTTATGGGTTCCGTCGCACATCGGCGCCTTGCCGGTGGCCTTGCACCCGCAGAACCAGACCTCTCCGGCTTTTTCCGCGGTGTACATCAGCGGCGTAATGCTGGTGCCCTTATGCGAGCCGTCGCAAAAAGGCTGTCCTTTGCTGCGGCCGCAGGCGCACCAGAAATAGCGCTTGCCGGCTTCGACGGCGACGCCGTAGGGCGCCTTTTGCGCTGGGATCGGAGCGTCCATCTTTCTTCCCCACCGTGGCCCTTGCTACTGTCCGCGCCAACCGCGCGGACCCCCTTGTCATTGGTCGATTAGGGCCGGCGCGACTTTATGCGAGCCTTGTCCGACAAACAAGCCGGGTCGAGGGTCGCAGGGAGCGGCAATAGCGCAGATGGCGGTCTATACGGAAATCGGCGACGACGAGCTGCGCGCCTTTATCGCGGCCTACGACATCGGCGCGGTGCTGTCTTGCAAGGGCATCGCCGAAGGGGTCGAGAATTCGAACTACCTGCTCGGCACCGAGCAGGGCGCGTTCATCCTGACGCTCTACGAAAAGCGCGTGTCGCCGGGCGATCTGCCGTTCTTCATCGCGCTGATGGACCATCTCGCGCATCAGGGCGTCGCCTGTCCGACGCCGGTGCGGGCGAAGGACGGCGCCGCGCTGCGCGAGCTGTGCGGCCGGCCCGCCGCGATCGTCACCTTTCTCAATGGCATGTGGCCGCGGCGCATCGCGCCTTATCACTGCGCCGGGCTCGGCAGTGCGTTGGCCCGGCTGCACCGCGCCGGCGAATCGTTCGCGATGACCCGACCGAACGATCTCGGCCTCGCCGGGTGGCACCGGCTCTACGTCGCGTGCGCCTCGCACGCCGACGAGGTGCAGCCGGGCCTCGCAGCCGAGCTGCACGACGAGCTGGAAGCGCTCGAAGCCGCTTGGCCGCGCGACCTGCCGAGCGGGGTCATCCATGCCGATCTGTTTCCCGACAACGTGTTCTTCCGCGACCGCGAGCTCTCGGGGCTGATCGACTTCTATTTCGCCTGCACCGACGCCTTCGCCTACGATCTGGCGGTCTGCATCAATGCCTGGTGCTTTGAGCCGCACGGCGATTTCAACGTCACCAAGGCGCGCCTCCTCGTCGGCAATTACCGCGCCGAGCGGCCCCTGTCGCCGGAGGAGATCGCCGCCCTGCCGCTGCTCGCCCAGGGCAGCGCGCTGCGCTTTCTGCTGACCCGGCTTTACGATTGGCTGAACCAAACCGATGGCGCGTTGGTGCGCCCGAAAGATCCGCTCGAATACCTGAAGAAGCTGCGCTTCCACCGCGGCATTGCCGACGCCGCCGCATATGGCATCGACGTCTGAGAACCGGCCGCCCCCGGCCGTCGACGTCTTTACCGACGGCGCCTGCAGCGGCAATCCGGGCCGCGGCGGCTGGGGCGCGATCCTGCGCTATCGCGGCACCGAGAAGGAGTTGAGCGGCGGCGAGGCGCAAACCACCAACAACCGTATGGAAATGACCGCCGCGATCGTCGCGCTCGAGACGCTGAAGCGGCCCTGCCGCGTGCGGCTCTATACCGACAGCCAATATCTGCGCGACGGGATCACGCAATGGCTCAGGGGTTGGAAAGCGCGCAACTGGCGCACCGCCGACAAGAAGCCGGTCAAGAATATCGACCTATGGCAGCGGCTCGACGCGGCCGCACAACCCCACGAGATCGAATGGCTCTGGGTCAAGGGCCATGCCGGCCACCCCGAGAACGAGCGCGCCGACGCGCTGGCGCGCGCGGCGATCCCGATGCCGGACGCGGATCAGGCCGCGCCGGTATAGCGCCAGGTCTTGCCGTCGACCGAAGCGACAACCTCGTTGCGGGCCGCCAGCTGGCCGAGCGCATGGCGGATCGAGGTGAAGGCCATCGCCACGCCCTTGTCGCTTTGCAGCGCTTTGCGGATCTCGGCGGGACGCGCGGTGCGCGACGGCATCGCTTTCAGCACTTCGGCGATGAGCATGGCATTGCTGCCGCGCCGCGGCCGCTTGCCGCCGGTGGCAGCCCGGATCGCCGGACGGCGACCGCGCCGCGCCGCAGGCTTTGCGGCAGGCGCCTTGCGCTGGCCTCGTGTACGCGCGACGGTCGGTGATGCGGGCGATGGGCGCACAGCGAAATCACGGATCGCCTGCATCGCCGCGGCATAGCCGGCCTCGTAGGCCTCGCGGCGGATCGCCTCGATCTGGTCCTGCAGCCACGTCATCGCCGTCTTCGCCATCATCGCCCCCGTTCCATTCTGGTTGTGCCGGTAAATAGCACGGGCTCAGTGCGAAAACCTAGTCCAGCCGCCAACTTAACGCGGATTTAGCCGAGCCGCTCGCGTGGTGGCCGCGTCTCCGTCACAAGATCGCGCAACCGCAGCTTTCGGGGCAAGGGGTCGAGCACCATCGTTCGATTGTCGACAAGGCGCGTCATGCATGCATAGACCACTTTGCCGTCGACCGCGATCGTGCACTCCTTGCAGACATTGGCGTTGATGCAGCTATAGCGCACCGCAAGCGAGGGATCGCGATGTATCCGGACCCAGACCAGTGCGTCGAGCACCGTCGCGCCATCTTCGAATGGCACGGCGAATTCATCGTAGCGGGGCGCATCGCCCTCACCGCCGCGCCGCACCCTGAGCCGCGCGGTCTTCATCGGCCCAGGCTTGCGGCAATCATGCCGCCGGCATCACAAACGACGCGCTGGCTCAGGGCAAAGGCTGGATCGCTGTCGGGAAAATCCTCGCGCTGATGAGCGCCGCGGCTTTCGCCGCGGCTGAGCGCGGCGCGGGTTACCGCCTCGGCCGCGACAAGGCTGGCGCGCAACTCGAACCAATCGGCAAGGCTTGCATTGCAGACGCGGCCGGGCGCGACGTCGACCCGACCGAGCGCTGCCTGCATCTCGCCCAGCCGGCCGAGCGCGCGTTCGAGGCCGGCGGCGCTGCGCAGCGGCCCGACATCGTCCCCCATCAGCGCCCGCAGCTCCTCGAGCAGCACCGAGGCCGGGACGTCGCCCCCTCGCCCGTCGGCCAGCTCGCGGACTTGCCCGACCGCCTCGGCCGCGGCACTGTCGCGCCAGCCAGCCGCCGGCTTTGCGGCCGCCGCGGCACGTCCGGCCCGCGCGCCGAACACCAGCGCTTCGGGAATCGCATTGCCGGAGAGGCGGTTGGCGCCGTTGGCGCCGCCGACCGCCTCGCCGGCGGCGTAGAGCCCCGGCACTGGCGAGGCCATGCGCTGGTCAACGACGATCCCGCCCATGTGGTAATGCGCGATCGGCGACACCTCGATCGGCGCGCGCGCGAGATCAATCCCATTCTTGGCGAGCCGCTCGATGACCGGGCCGAAGGCCGCCCGCAGCTCGGCCGGCGGGATGTGCTCGAATGACAGATAGACCCCGCCATGCGGCGAGCCGCGCCCGGCGGCCACCTCCTTGGTGATCGCGTGGCTCGCGATGTCGCGCGGCGTGGTGTAGGCATCGGTCTCGTCGCTGCCGTAGCGGGCCAGGAACTCGCGACCCGCGCCGTCGAGCAGCCGGCCGCCGAGCTTGTAGCGGAACGGATCCCACATGATCGGGTCCATGCCGACGAGGCGCGGCGCGAGATGGCCGATCGGGAAGAACTGCACGAACTCCATGTCGACGAGCGGCGCCCCCGCCTTGAGCGCCAGCGCATAGCCGTCGCCTCCCATATTGGCCGACGCGCTGTTGCGCCGGTAGATGCGGGTGAGTCCGCCGGTCGCAATGATCGTCGCGCCGGCCGCGATCGTCACCGGCTCGCCGCGCGCGCTGTCGAGCGCGACGGCGCCGACCACCGCACCGTCATTGACGACGAGATCGGTGACGGTGAGGTTGCTGAGACGGCGGATCGCATCGACCCGGGCGACCTGGCGGCGCAAGGTCGCGGCCACTGCCGGCCCGGTATTGAGAAAATCGACATAGCAGCAGCGTGGCCGCGAATGGCCGGGCGCGGCCACCTGCGCGATGCGGCCGCTGTCGCGTCGCGCCCAGCCGACCTGCCATTCGCCCATCTCGCGGATGCGGATCGGTGCTTCCTCGCATAGCGCGGCGGCGAGGGGCTCATCGCAGAGACCGCGTCCGGCGTCGAGCGTGTCGGCGAGGTGCAGCCGCCAGTCATCATCGCTTTCCTCGGCGAGCGCCGCCGCAACCGTCATTTGCGCCATGACCGTCGCCCCGCCGCGGCCGACGAGGCTTTTATCGATGAGCAGCACTCGCGCGGCGCCATCGCGCGCCGCGGCGATGGCTGCGTACATGCCCGCGCCGCCCGCCCCAACAATCAGCACATCCGTGTCGAGATGGGAGGCGGGAATCATCGTGGCTTTGTCCCCCGTCCGAGGATCGCCGCAAGGGTCACCCGATAACGCGCCGCAACCTTCCGTCTGCCGGCATGCTCGAAGGCGCGGACCGCGTCGGCTTGGGTCGGCGGGCCGCTCAAGCTAGCTGCTTTTCGACCCCTGCCCATTGACTTCGACCGAGCACAGCTTGGGGACGGTAACCGTAAGAGGGGTGCCGTTTGCGATCAGCGCGCCGCTCGCGGCGCCCAACGCCATCCCCATGATGACTATGCCGACGCCGAGAAACGCCGGATTGCCCGTCGCCGCAGCGGTGGATTTCAGCCCCTCCATAAAGAACGCAAGACCAAGCCCGCCCAGGCCGCCGATCGCAGCACCCCCTTGCAAGCCCTGGCTCACGGTGATTTTCGGCTGCTGAAGAGGCGGCGCCGGCGCAGGGGCGGCGGCTTTCTGCTGAGCGGATTTTGCAAGATCGAGCAGCTTCTGAACGTCGTAAAACTGCGCCACGCCCGACCCGAAATTAAGGTGCAGATCGAGTTGCGGCGCTGTGGACAGAGATTTTAGCGCCTCGTTTGCAAAGGGCGCGTTGAGGAGTGACAGGCCTGCGCTGTGATCGGCTGGGGTCGCCATGGACACCTGGGCCTGCTGGTTATTCGTGGTCAGCGAATCGAGGAGTTCTTTCCATTTATCGGCCGAGTTGCCGAGCGCCGCCGGGAAAATCTGCACGGTCGCCATGTCGCCTCCCGATCGCCTTGTTCTCGCACCGCAGCGAAGGATGGTCCCCTCGCCCCTCATTGACAAGCTCGGCGGGCGGGTGGGGTTGGAGTAGGCAAGCACGCCGTCGGCGCCGCTTTCGGCACTCGGCCGGAGAGGGCATTTCGCGGGGAAACTTGGCTTTGCCTATCTCCGCGCCGTCGCAGGGCGATTACCGGCTAACGATAAATGATCCTGGCACAAGGATTGTAGGTGGAGTAAACGGCGCGCTCGGCGCGCGCAGGCGCCTATCGGCTCTTCGTGGGGGAGCGGCGTGCATATGCGGATCGGTTCATCATTGGCGTTGTTCTCGGCCACGATGACATCCGATCGGGACCGCGGCCTTAGGTGAACGATCTAGCCGAAAATCCGCCTGCAACGACGCCGGCGTCGCCAGCGGCGACAAGCGAAGCGCATGCGGGGGCGCGGCAGGGCTTGGCGATCGCCGCGCTCGGCGTCGTCTATGGCGATATCGGCACCTCGCCGCTCTACACCGTCAAGCAATGCTTCGACGGTGTCGCCTCGGTCACCGGGCCCCGCGTCTTCGGTGTGCTGTCGCTGATCGTCTGGACGCTGACGATCGTGGTCACGCTCAAATACGTGATCGTGCTGATGCGCGCCGACAATCGCGGTGAGGGCGGCATCCTTGCGCTGATGGTGCTGGCGCTGCGCGCGACGATCACCGGCCGCAACCGCTGGGTGCTGTGGGCGGGCCTCTTCGGCGCCGCGCTGTTCTACGGCGACGGCGTGCTGACCCCGGCGATCTCGGTGCTGAGCGCGGTCGAGGGACTTGAGGTCAAGACCCCCGCGCTCGTCCCTTACGTCATCCCGCTGACCCTGGCGCTGCTGCTCGTGCTCTTTGTTGCGCAGCGACGCGGCACCGGCCGGGTCGGCCGGCTGTTCGGCCCGATCATCATCGTCTGGTTCACGGTCATCGGCCTCTTGGGCCTGCGCGAGATCGTCCGCCACCCGATGATCATGTGGGCGCTCAATCCGCTTTACGGCATCAACCTGTTGCGCGAAGACCCGGTCGCCGGGTTCATCCTGCTCGGCGCGGTGGTGCTGGCGGTGACCGGCGCCGAGGCGCTTTATGCCGATATGGGGCATTTCGGCCGCGGCCCCATCCGTCGCGCCTGGCTGCGCTTTGTGTTTCCGGCGCTGCTGCTCAATTACTTCGGCCAGGGGTCGCTGCTCCTTGCCCACCCCGAGGCGGTGCAGAACCCGTTCTACCTGCTTGCACCGGCCTGGGCCGTGCTGCCGCTTGTCGTGCTTGCCTCGACCGCGACGGTGATCGCCTCGCAGGCAGTCATCTCCGGCGCGTTCTCATTGACCCATCAGGCGGTGCAACTCGGCTTCCTGCCACGGATGAACGTGCGCCATACCTCCGATCGCGAGATGGGCCAGGTTTACGTGCCGGCAGTCAACAACATGCTGCTCGTCGCAGTGGCGGCAACGGTGCTCGGCTTTCGCTCGTCGGACGCGCTTGGCTCGGCCTACGGGATCGCCGTGACCGGGACGATGACCGTGACGACGGTGCTCGCCTTTACGCATCTGCGGCGGGGTGCGCGCTGGCCGCTCTGGCGACTCATTCCGATCTTTCTGTTGTTTCTGACAGTCGACATCTCGTTCTTCAGCGCCAATCTGCTCAAGGTCGCCGACGGCGGCTGGTATCCGCTGGTCATTGCCTTCTCGCTCTATGCGGTGATGATGACCTGGATATGGGGCCGCTCGAAGCTCGCCCGGCAGCGCGCCACCGGCGGCATGCCGCTCGACATGCTAATCGCCAGCCTGCGCCCCGACCGCCCGGCGCGGGTGCCCGGCACCGCCATCTACATGACCGCCCAGGTCAACGCGGTGCCCGCCGCGCTCCTGCACAACATGAAGCACAACAAGGTGCTGCATGAGCGCACCGTGCTGATGACGGTGCAGACCGCCGACGTGCCGCGCCTGCCCGAGGCGGACCGGCTCGAAATTCGCCATTATGACCAGAATTTCCACACCATCCGCGTCCGCTACGGCTTTGCCGAGGAACCGGACATCCCGCGCGCGCTGGCGCTGTGCCGCGTCGGCGGCTTCCGCTTCAACCTGATGGATACGTCGTTCTTCGTCGGCCACGAGAAGATCGTGCCGAGCCGGCGAACGCGCTGGTCGATCCCGTTCAAGCGGCTTTTCGTGCTGCTGTCCGAACTGGCGCTCGACGCGACCGAGTTTTTCCGCATCCCGGTCAACCGGGTCGTCGAGCTCGGCGGCCAGGTGGAGGTCTAGCCATTACAAGGTGCTCCAGGCGAGCTGCACGATCGAGTGAATCGCGCATGACCCTGGCAAGAACAAAACGGAACTTATATCGCTTGACACATGACTCAGGCGATATCGATCTTCCCCATTCCGCCCGTCAGCAGCGGTTTCCGGGCGCCAACAACGCGGAGATTTCGCGGCTGAGCCTGACGGAGGCCTGGCAACGGCTAGTGAATCTCGCTCTGCTCGGCAAAAGCCTTGCGCAGATCGTCGATCGAGAAGCCCGGCCGTTTCGACGCCTCGATCACCACCTTTTCGCGCCGGGTCAGCAAATCGACCGCTGCCGGGATCTTCTCGACCGCGTCATAGGGCACGACGACCGCGCCGTGGCGGTCGCAATGGATGATGTCGTTGGCCGACACCAGCATCCCGAAGACGCTGACCGTGCCGCCGAATTCGACCAGGTGTACATGCGCGTGGCTCGGCATGATCGAGCCGGCGAGCACCATGAAATTGGGCGCCATCGCGTCGATGTCGCGCACCGAACCGTCAGTGATGACCCCGGCACAGCCGAGCCCGGCATGGACGTGCGTCTGCACCTCGCCCCAGAACGCGCCGAACCCGGTATCGGGGGCGTCGATGTCCTGCAGCACCGCGAGCGACGGCATCGGCTGCTCGGCGATGTGCTCGTAATAGCCGATGCGCATCTTTGCGGCGCTCTCACGGTCGAGCGCATTGGGCTCGCGCGAGCGGATCAGCGCGGTGCGGGCGAAGGCGACGATCGGCTTCATCTCCGGGAAGCATGCCACCGCCGGTCGCCGCGTGAAGCCATAAGCGCGGCGATCGGGGTTGGTCAGCTCGAGCGCGTTGCAGATCGTCGGCGTATCCCATTGCGTAAGGGCTTTGAGGCTCGCGGCGCTTGGGAAGCTTGGCATCGTCGATCTCCGGACATGAGGGAAAAAGGCGCCTCGCTTTATTGGCAAAGCCGCGATCCGGCAAGGGCTTTTCCCGCAATCGCGTTTCGCGCATCATCAGCTATATCTGCCGCTCGCGCGGCAAGCGGGGCCAGCTCCCGCTCGACGTGCCCGCGCGGGGGCGTCGGTTGGTATGTCGGGAACCTGCATAAATGGGCCTTCGCGGCGCGCGGCGCGGCGATCATCTGGTGCACGCCCGAGCGGCAGGCGGCGCTGCATCCCGTGTCGATCTCGCATCATCTCGGCCCGGGCTTCGCCGCCATGGCCGCGATACGGTTGCCCGGGGTCGAAGCCGCAGATCGCACCGCCGCGCGGCGGATCGCCCGGCACCTGCCCGAGGCACACCATATCAGCCCGGCGTCATGACGATTGGCGGCAACGTGAGGCTGCGCGTCTCGGCGCAAATCTACAACGAGATCGCCGACTACGAGCCGCTCGCCGCGATCGGCCGCAGCCTGATCAGCGAATTCGGCGTATGATGCCGCGAGCTTAGAGGCGCCGACCCATGCCCGACGATCTGCCCCGCAAAGGCCCCGCCAAGGGACCAGACTATGACGACGATTTCTACGCCTGGACCCAGCACCAAGCCGCGGTGCTGCGCGAGATGGCGGTCGCCGACAATCGCTTCGACCGCGAGAACGTTGCCGAGGAGATCGAAACCTTGGGCAGAAGCGAGCGCGACGCGGTACGCAGCCAGATACACCGGATCATCGAGCATTTTCTCAAGCTGCAATATTCACCGGCACAGCAACCGCGCCTTGGCTGGATGCGGTCAATCAACGACGCGCGTCGTATCCTCGGCGACAAGCTCAGCGCGACGCTCCGACGTGACATCGACACCCATCTAACCGAGCTTTACGACGACGCGCGATACCAAGCTGATCTGAGCCTGCAGGAATTTAGTGAGACAGAAGCGGCGCAGCATTTTCCTGAGGCTTGCCCTTATTCGCTCGACCAGATTCTTGAGAGACGTTGGTATCCCGAACCGCCGGAGATGCTATGACTCGCGACTTCGTCGGCTATGGCCCGACGCCACCGCATGCCAACTGGCCGGGCGGCGCGCGCATAGCGGTCAATTTCGTCATCAATTTCGAGGAAGGATCGGAGCCGTCCTGGGACGTTGACGGCTTTAGCGAAGGCGGGCTCACCGAAAGCGCCAGCGTCGACCCCGGCATGGCAGGGCGGCGCGATCTCGGTGCCGAGAGCATGTTCGAGTTCGGCTCGCGGGTCGGCTGGTGGCGGCTCCATCGTATTTTTACGAAGTACCAAATCCCGGTGACCCTGTTCGCCTGCGCCAAGGCGCTCGAGGCCAACCCGCCGGCGGCCGAAGCCATCGCCGCGACCGACTGGGACATCTGCGGCCACGGCTATCGCTGGATCAAGCACTTCGAGCTCGACGAAGCCGAGGAGCGGCGCCAGATCGCCGCCGCGGTCGCGCTGATCAAAAAAACCACCGGCAAGCCGACGCTTGGCTGGTATTGCCGCTATGCGCCGTCGGAGAACACCCGCCGTATCTTCGCCGAGACCGAGGGTTTTCTCTACAGCAGCGACGCCTACAACGACGAACTGCCCTACTGGACGACCGAGGGCGGCAAGAAGTTGCTTATGGTGCCCTACACGCTCTCGACCAACGACGTGAAGTTCGGCCGGGGCGTGTTCGGACCGGGCGAGGATTTCTTCGCCTATCTCCGCGACGCATTCGACGTGCTGTACGACGAGGGTGCCGAGCGGCCGCGCATGATGTCGATCGGCCTGCATATGCGGATCGTCGGCCATCCGCCGCGCGCCAAGGCGCTGATGCGCTTTATCGAATACATCCAGGCGAAGGACCGGGTGTGGATCTGCCGGCGCGAGGACATTGCCCGGCATTGGATCAGGGAGCACCCGCCTGGCGGCTAACGCGGCCGGCGCACCTTGAGGTCGCCAAAGCCGTAGCCCCAGCGCCGCATCAGATCGGCGAGATTGTCCTGGCGCACCGTCATGTCGTCGCCGGAGGCATGGATCACGTTGCCCATGCCGGCGCAGACCATCACATGACCGGGGATGTAGATCAGGTCGTTGCGGTAAAGATCGGTGGGCCGCAAAACGACGACTGGCGTGCCGATCGTGTCGCACTGCATGTCGGTGTCGCGCGGCACGGCGACGCCCAGATCGCGAAACGCCTCCTGCACCAGCCCGGAGCAGTCGATGCCGAGAAAGCTGCGTCCGCCCCAGAGGTACGGGCTGCCGAGATAGAGCGAAGCCGCCGCGGCGAGGTCGGGCGAACGCGGCGGTTCGGCCGACAGGCAGCGTTCGGGCAGAAACCCGCCGCCATCAAGCCAAACATAGGGCGTGCCGCGACACTCGAGGCCCGTTTGCGCCACCATGACCGGTGCGTGCCGCGGCAGGAAATCGATCGCCGGCGAGCGCAGATCCGCCTCGGCATAACGGTAGGCGCCGAGCGAGGCGATATGATGCGTCGGTTTCGGCCCCTCCCCCGTGCTGAGCGCGGCCGCGTCGACGTAGCCAACGTAGGAATCGCGCGCCGATTGGCACCACGCATAGCCGCCCGCTTCGTCGAAGATGCGCACCGCCTCGCCGTAGTGAAAGAACGTGTCGAGCGCCGCTTCCGGCTGCGGCGCGCGCAGCACCGGCAAGAGCCCGACCGCGACCCGCGCCGGCCGCCCCTCGGCATAGCGCGTCGCGCGGAAGCGGGCGCGCAACGTGAGGTCCGCGAGGTCTTCGCGGACGGCAAAGAGACGCGGATCGAGGCTCATCCCTTGGGTGCTCGCGGAATCACGAGCTGGGTCTGCGACACCAGCGCGGCGAGCTTGCCGTCGGGACCGTAGATCGAGGTCTGCACAACGATTGTCCGTCGTCCGACATGGAGCGGCACGCTGACTGCGGTCAGGCGGCCCGGCGGGGTGGCGCGAAAGAAATTGCTTTTCGATTCGACTGTCGTGGTGGTGCTTTCGGGCGGGATGTTGAGCCCGGCGGTGGTGCCGCCGATATCGTCGGCAAACGCCATATAGGCGCCGCCGTGGACGATGCCGCGATTATTGAGGTGGCGCTCGTCCGCGTCGATCTCGCCGATCACCTTGTCCTTGTCGGCGCTGACGATGCGGATGCCGAAATGCTCCGGCATATTGGTGCGTGGACGGATCGCTGCCATGTGCTTCCCCGAAATCGTCAGCTGGTGCGCGGCTGCGCCTTCCATGTCTCATAAGCGCGCATCAGATCGCTGAACAAGAGGTCGGCCATTACCTGGTAGCCCGCGCTGCTGAGATGCACATGATCGGGCATGGCGAGCGGCGGGTTCGCCTGGCTCATCCGGTCGATGCTGCACACGCCCCCCATCGCGCCAAACCAATCCCAGTAAGCCCACCCGTTTTGCGCCGCGACGCGGCGCTCGATGTCGCGCACCGGTGAGAGTTTTGCCGGCGCGTCCCAGGCGCAAGGGTCGCTGCTGCCGCAAGGCGCGGCGGTGCAGGCGCGGTCATGACGGTTGCCGTCGGGCGGACCGAGCACGAGAACCGGAACGCCGCCGGCGGCGCGGCGCAAAGCCCGGATCGCGCTGGCGAAACGTGCGCCGTAACCCTCAAGATCGAGACGATCGTCAAAGCCCTCGTTGGTGCCGAAAGCGACGATCAGCAGCGCCGGCCGGCGCTCGGCCATCTCGAACGACACCGCTTCCGGCGTGATCTGTTCGAGAATGCCGACCGTCGCGCCGATGGTGCCGTGGTTTTCGTAGATGACACCCGGCGTCTGGCGCTCGACGTCCCAGCCGAGCAGCGCCACCGGCGGCCGTCCTGCGGCGCGCAGCTCGACCCGGTGCGCCGGGCGGTCGAGCGGCAGGTCGAAGCGCGTGACCGCCGTCACCGAAGACGCGGTCGATATGCGGACCGGGGCGCCGCCGTCGGCCGAGACGGTAAACGCCGAACCGTCCGGCTGCGTCAGGTATTCGACGGCGAACCGGTCGAAGCCCTCCGGCTCGGTGCTCTCGATCGTCATGACCGCGTCTTGCGGCTCGCTTTCGGCGGCGACCGCATCGAGGCCGAGCGCCACCCCGGCATGGTCGTTCGGCTTTACATGACGCCAATTGTCCTCGCTGACGCCGACCAGCTGCGGCCGGTAATATTTGTAAGGCACCCCGGCCGGCAGCCAGCCGCGCCCCGCCGCGCCGAATCGCGCCTGGAACCGCTCGCGCATCCGCCCGCTCAGCGAATCGCTCGCCGTGTGGCTGTCGCCGATCTGCAGGATTCGCACCGGCTGACGCATGGTCCTGTCGTCGAGCGCCGCAAAGAATGGCGCCAGCGCTTCGGGCGAAGCGAGATGCTGCGGCTCCGCTTGCGGCGGCGCTTCCTTCGAGCCGAAACAGGCTTCCAGCGACAAAATAGTGCCGATGGCAAGTATTGTCAGCGAGGCCCAAGCGACGCGGTTGAGGCTTCCTCGCGGCTCAGTGTTCATTCGCCTGGAGCGAGGGCAACACGCTGATGACGCGCTCGGCGATCAGCTCGTAGCCCGCCGGCGTGAAATGGATGCCGTCATCGTTGCGCAGCCGCTCGGTCTGTCCGTTGCGGTCGGAGCCGTAGGCGGTGAACTGGCCCTGACTGTCGGCAATCACGGTCCACAGCGGCAGAAACGAGCCGCCAAAATGCGTCACCTCATCGGCCATGATGTCATTGATGTAGCTCATATCGGCTGAATATTGCGGATTGCGTGCGATCGGATTGCCGCACCAGATGACCTTGAGGCCGGCGCCGGTCAGCAAGGTGAGTATCTTGTCGACCCGTTTCGCGTATTCGTCGCGCCAATCGTCGGTGCGGAAATGGATATATCTGCCGTCCTCGTCACGCAAATCGAGCCGATCGTTGGCGCCGAACATGACCACCGCGATGTCAGCCTTGTCCTTGTCGACAAAGGTCTGGACCGGTCCGAGCCATTCGCTCGACGAATGGACCAGCGCCGCACCCGGACGGGTTCGATTCACCACCTTGTAGCGCGAATCGTCGATCAGCACGCGCTGCAAGCCGCCGGCCAGGCCTTGAGCCTGACTGTCGCCAAACACGACAATGTGCTGAACGCCCGCGTCATCGTCAGCACGCGCCACGCCGGCGGCGCAAAGCAAAACCAAAAGCGCAGCAGTATTCACCAATCGGACGCAGCGCCCGATCACTTTCACCCAAGCAATTTTCCGCACGGCGACCTGTCCCCCGGCCCCCAAAACCTTGGCCGCGTCTTAGATATTGCGGTCAGATGGGCGCGGATGCAAATTCATTTCTCACACATCTTCGGCATGCGACTCGCTGTCGCCATGGGCAAGCCTGGCGCCGAGCGCTGCCGCGTGGCTTGCGGGCCGCCGCATCGCCCGATAGAACCGCCCGGCCAGCCCCGTCACGACGCCGCGCGCGATGCTGTTCCCGACGCTCGATTTCCTCCTGTTCTTTCTTGTTGTGGCGGCGGCCCTGGTCGTCCTCGAACGGCATTTCGCCGCCAAAAAGGCAATGCTGGTCGCCGCCAGCTATATTTTCTACGCGGCGTGGGACTGGCGCTTCTGCTTCCTGCTCGCCGGCAGCACGGCGATCAGTTACGTCGCCGGCTTGCTGATCGGCGCGAGCGACGATGCGCGATACCGCCGCACGGTGCTGACGATGGGCGTCGCGCTGCATCTCTTCATTCTCGGCGTCTTCAAATACCTCGACTTCCTCGTGCTGTCGGCCAACCAGCTGGCCCGGATGCTGGGCCTGCAACACGAGCTGCCGTTTTTCGAGGTGTTGCTGCCGGTCGGCATCTCGTTCTTCACGTTCCACGGCATTTCCTACATCACCGATGTCTATCGCGGCGATGTCAGGATGTGCCGGGCGCCGCTCGACATGGCCCTTTACATGTCGTTTTTCCCGCAGCTCGTCGCCGGCCCGATCGTGCGCGCCGCCTATTTCCTGCCGCAGCTCGAACGACCCGCCGACGAGCCGATCCCGATCGCGGCGGCCCTGCTCCTGATCCTTGGCGGCATGTTCAAGAAAGTCATCATCGCCAATTACCTAGCGACCGGCCTTGTCGACCCGGTCTTCGGCGCGCCCGACCAGTATGGTGGTCCCGACTTGCTGCTCGCGGCCTATGCCTACGCCGTGCAGATCTATTGCGACTTCAGCGCCTACACGGATATCGCGATCGCCCTGGCGGCACTGTGCGGCTTCCGCTTTCCGCGCAACTTCAACCAGCCTTACCGCTCGCTGCGCCTGCGAGAGTTTTGGCAACGCTGGCACATGTCCTTGTCGTTCTGGCTGCGCGACTACCTCTACAAGCCGCTCGGCGGCAACCGGCACGGACGCCTCAACACCTACCGCAACCTGATGATCACCATGCTGCTGGGCGGCATCTGGCACGGCGCGGCGTGGAAATTCGTGATGTGGGGTGCACTGCACGGCGGCGG
>DATJSH010000259.1:0-5181 GCA_035504235.1 Allostellaceae bacterium
CTCGCCCGCACCACGCCGGTCGAGGAGGTCAAGCGCCGCACCGACGGGCTGTCGGTGTTTCTCGTCGACCTCAAGGAGAACCTCGGCAAGGGACTCGAAATCCGCCCGATCGAGGCGATGATCAACCACAACACCACCGAAGTGTTTTTCGACAATCTCAAAATCCCGGCCGACAGCCTGATCGGCGAGGAAGGGAAGGGGTTTCGCTATATCCTCGACGGCATGAACGCCGAGCGCATCCTCGTCGCGCAGGAATGCATCGGCGACGGCCGCTGGCTGCTCAACAAGGGTGTCGAATATGCCAAGGAGCGGATCGTCTTCGACCGGCCGATCGGCCAGAACCAGGGGGTGCAGTTTCCCCTGGCGCGCGCCTTTGCCGAACTCGAGGCGGCCGACATGATCTGCCGCCGTGCCGCGGCCCTCTTCGATGCCGGCAAGGATTGCGGCGCCGACGCCAACATGGCGAAGCTGCTTGCGAGCGAAGCGACCTGGCACGCCGCCGACGCGACATTCCAGACCTTCGGCGGCTTCGCCTTCGCCAAGGAATACGATATCGAGCGCAAGTGGCGCGAAGTGCGCATCTACCAGACCGCCCCGATCTCGACCAACCTGATCCTGGCCTATATCGGCCAGCACGTGCTGGGCATGCCGCGCAGCTACTGAGCGGACAGGCGAGAGCGAGGCGGCAAGCCGCCTCGCTTTGACCTCGGTTAGCCGGAGCCCTTAGCCCTGCGGCTGCTCGACAACGACCTCGATGCGGCGGTTCTGCGCGCGGTCCTTGGCATTGTCATTCGGGGCGACCGGATGCGTGTCGCCACGGCCCTTGGCCGAGATGACCGCCGGGTTGATGCCCTTCGAGGTCAGATAGCGAACCACGGCGGCCGCACGCTTGGAGGAGAGGTCGAGATTGTCTTCGATCCCCTTGGCCTTCAGCGCTTTGCCGACCGGTTTGTCGTCGGTATAGCCGTAGACGACCACCTTGTCGTTCGGACCCATCCCGCTCTGCAGCTGCGGAAGGAGGTCGTTGAGCTTGGCGCGCCCGGCGCGGGTCAGCGTATAGCTGCCGGAAGCGAAGGTCGAATCGCTCGCCATCGTCAGCAAGGTGCGCTCCGACATGGTCTGCGGGCCGGGAATGGGCGGCGGCGGCGCAGGCGGCGGGGCGGGGGGCGGCGGCGGCGGTGACGAACAGGCGGCGAGGGCGAGCAAGGCGGCGATGAAAATGGATCGGCTTCTGATCATGGTCGATCTCCCCTGGAAGATACGTCTTATTGTTCGGCGATGAATCCCGCGGCGCAGAGCGATTGAACTGGATTGTCCACTATTCTCGCGTCGCGTTCCACCGCATCCTACGCATGGAACACGTGAATAGTTCGCTTCAGCCTGGGTTCTTCGCCAAACCGGCAATGCCGCGGGCGGCGTCGATAAACTCGGCCGGCACCATGATCACGGTCATCGAGTTCTGCTCGGCGCCGACCTCGGTGATCATCTGCATGCGCCGAAGTTCGAGACCGGCCGGGTTCTGCATGATGACCTCCGCGGCCTGACGCAGCTGCCCGGCGGCGTCGAGTTCAGCCTCGGCCTTGATCAGCCGGGCGCGTTTTTCCCTGAGCGCCTCGGCCTCCTGCGCCATCGCGCGCTGCATGGTCGGCGGGATTTCGACGTTCTTCATCTGCACGCGCTCGACCTTGACGCCCCATGGCTCGGTCACGTCGTCGATCGTTTTCTGCATCGTCTCGGTGATGGTCTCTTGCGCTTTCAGGATGTCGTCGAGCGTGTATTGCCCGAGCGCGGAGCGCAGCGTCGTCACCGCGACCTGGACGACTGTGGTGGCCACGTCGCGCACCTGGATGACCGCACGGGCGGGGTCGACGATGCGGTACCAGATGACGGCATTGACCTTGACCGGAACGTTGTCGCGGGTGATGCCCTCCTGTGCGGCCACATCGGTCGTCACCACGCGCATGTCGAGACGGACCTGCCACTCGACGATCGGCCATACGAGATAGAGACCCGGCCCAGCGGTACGGTTGTATTTGCCGAGGCGGAAGATGACGCCGCGCTCGTACTGGTTGGCGACGCGGACGCTGCGCAGCAAGATCAACGCGATGATGACGATGACGGCCGGAACGATGTAGGAGGCAATATCCAGCGGCATCATCATCCGTCCCTCCTGATGGCTTAAGCGCGGATCACCCGCCGGCGAGACGCGCCAGTTGGGCGGCGTCCTCCGGCGTATCGAGCCTCATCACCGCATCCCACAACCGCTCGGGGGCGCCGCACGCCGCGAATTTGGCGCGCACCGCTTCCGGCGCTAGCGGGAGCGCCGGGCTCCCGAGCACATCGGCGACATCGCAGGCAACGGTACGGCCATCGTCGAGGTCGAGTTCCACCCGGACCGGGTGGAGCGCGTTGGGTTCGGGATTGGCGTCGGCGATCACGGTCAGCCGCGCGGCGAGGGCGAGCGTTTCCGGGTCGGCAAGCGTACCGGCGTTGAAATCGTCAAGACCAAGCGTTCCTCGCAGCAAGGTCGCCGCGCCGCAATACGCGAGACATAGCCGCGCATGAGCAACGCTCATCCGCGGCTCGGGACGGCGGCCGACCAGGCGATGGGTCAGCGGCGGAACAAGAAAGCGCCCGGCTCTCACGCGGGCGGCGGTGAATCTGTGCGCCGCGATGAGGCGCCGCAGCCCGTCGATGCCGCCATGCGTGGCGCGGCCCGACGGAAAGGGCTTGTGAGACAGCTCGCAGACCCGCCAGGCGCGGCCAAGCTCGTCGAATGGCGTCGGGTCGGCCGCGCCATCGAATAGCGCGAAATAGCCGTACGGCCCCGAGATCGGGGCGCGCGGGCCGGACATGCCGCGCCGCGCCAGCTCGACCGCAGCGATAGCGTTTCTTGCCGCAAAGCCCATCTGCATCGCCAATTGCGGCGAGGCTTCGAGATGCGCCTGCATCGTGCCGGCACATTCGCCGTAGTAGATACCGAGCGCGTCACGCGTTCGCGCTTCGTCGAGGCCTGCGAGCACCGCCAGCGCCGCCGCCGCGCCAAAGCCGCTGCAATTCGCCGGGCGGAAAAACCGCATCGGCGCGCGCGAGCAAAGCCCCAGCGTCGCCGCGACATCCGCCCCGGCAATCGTGGCGCGCAGCAATGCCTCGCCCGAAACACCGCCATAGGTCTCCGCCCAGCCGAGCGCCGCGGCGAGCACCGCGGCCAGCGGATGCACCACCGCCGCTTCGTGAACGGGGTCGAATTCCTGCGAATGCACCTGAAAGGCATTGACCATGGCGGCGGCTGCGAAGGAGATGCGCTCGCCGCTGCCCCAGACGGTCGTTTCGGCGGGTCCGCCGGTCGCCATGTCGAGCACTTCGCGCCGCCACGGCGCCCGGGCACCGGCGATGCCGACGGCGAGCGCATCGGCAATGAAGGTCCTCGCCGCGTCGCGCGCCTCTGCCGGCACATCGCCTATCGTCACTCGCGCGAGATACGCGATGATCCTGTCGACGACCGCGTCCTCCATCTCACGTCGTCCCGGCGGAGGCCAGGACCCGCCTTTCAGCATCGCTGGCGGTGGAAGCGTGGAGACCGGCCTTCGCCGGCATGACGGTCGTGGCGAAGCGCAATGGCGCGCTACTTCGTCGCCAGTTTCATCAGCGCGCCGACATCGCGGACGGCGTCGAGACCTACGATGGTCGCGCGCAGCTCGCGCGCCCGGGAGTCGCCGACGACCGGCGCGGCGAGCGCGTCGAACTTTTCGGCGAGGCGGCGGCCTTGCGCGGCGATGTCGGCCATCGGAATACCGGCATCGAAACTGGCGCTGAGCGTGCGGCCGTCCTTGAGCGCGACGTCGATCTCCGCGCCGGCTTCGGGCATGTCTTCGCGGAAATCGAAATTCACCCGTTCGCGCAAGGCCATCAGCCCTGGATCGGTGGCGGTGGCGACGCTGTAGGCACCGAGGCTCGCCGTATCGACCCCCGACAATGCCATCGCTACCGTTTGGCGCAGGCTGAATTTCGCCTCGAGCCCGTCGGCGGGCGCAAGGATGTTGCAGACCTTGTCGATCGCTTGATGCGCCTTCAGGCGGATCGCCGCGATATCGCCCGGCGTCACGCCCCGCTCACGCAGCTGCCGTCCGCATTCGATTGGCGCGTGCGTCATGTAGCAGGCGGCGTGGTACTTGAAGAGGTTGTTGAAGATATGGAAGCCGCGCTTCGGGTCGGCGAGCGCCTTTTCGGGGAGGAACTCCGGCGCATGGGTGGCGGCAAAGCCCTGCTCGCATTCGACGAGGTCGGGCCGGCTGGAAAAGCCGCGGGCGGCGAGCCGGGCGGCGAGCAGTCCATTCTGCGCCGCCTTGCCGGCGTGGAACGGCTTGCACATCGTGCCGAATTGCGACTTGAGGCCGGCCGACTGGGTGCCGGCAATGCCGAGCGCGCGGGCCGTCGCCTCGGCGTCGAGCCCGAGGAGATGCGCACAGGCCGCCGCGGCACCGAACGCGCCAACCGTGCCGGTTGCGTGGAAGCCGCGTGTGTAATGGCCGGGGCGCAAGGCCATGCCGATCCGGCAGCAGGTCTCATACCCGGCGACGAAGGCGGCGATCACCGCCTTGCCGCTCGCCTGCCGTTCCTCGGCGAGCGCGAGCAGCGCCGGCAGGATGGCGACCGATGGGTGTCCCGGCATCGCCAGATTGACGTCGTCGTAGTCGAGCGCGTGGGCGGTCGCGCCGTTGACCAGCGCCGCGGACAGCGCCGGCAGGCGCGCGGCGTGGCCGATCACCCCGGCCTGCGCTTTGCCGCCCGCCTCGGTGAGCTCGTCGAGCAGGATGCGCGCCAATTCGTCATCGGCGCCGGCCAGTCCGACGCCGAGATAATCGAGGATGCATTGCCGGGCGAGCTCGCACACCTCGTCGGGGAGCGCCTCATAGGTGATCGCGACCGCGCGATCGGCGAGCGTACGGGTCAAGTTGGCGCCACTGTTTACCATCAAGCCGTCCATGGCCTTCTCCTCCTAGAGCTTGACGTCGCTGATTTGCAGCGTCGGCTCGATATCGGTGTAGTTGGGAATGTCGCCCATGATTTCTTGCATATGCGGGGCGAATGCCGCCTGAAATGCCTCGACCGAGTCGCAATAGAGATGGCCCATCGCGATAAAGGCGGCTGACGTTCCGGGCGCGCCGCCGGCGATGCCCT
>DATJSH010000260.1:0-37750 GCA_035504235.1 Allostellaceae bacterium
CTCCGCCCTACTACGGACATCTGAATTCTTTCAGATGCCTGATCGGAGAGCGGAAGAAGAAAACAATATAGCACAGTTGAGAGATCGGAGGGCTCAATGCAAGAGGATGAGCGAACGTGTCGGCAGCATCGAGAACAACGATCCCGGCCGAATTGAGCCAGAGGCCGGTGTCGTACAGGACAGTTATGGGCCCGGATCATGGGCTATCTGGCGGCTGTCGAGAAACCCCAGGGCAATACCTAACTACCGCCTTGTCACAGGGCCGCGCGCGTCGGCGCTGCTTTCTGTCACGGCCCTGCGCCCCCTGCCATACCTGTCGATCCTGTCGGCTACCCGCCCGACTCCGAGCGTGTTCCCCAGCTCGACACGTCAGTGGAGGAGCGCAGGGCAAGGACGCTTTTCGAGGATGCTCCAGCATCCACTCGAAAAGCGGCTGAAGTTGGCACCGTCCCCAGACGGGTGCCGAAATTCGCTCGGAGTCGGGCGGGTAGCCCGACGCGCGCGACCCGACACAAAGCCATTTTCGAGCTCGTTACCCCGCCTTACCCTAAAGGCGGGGCATAAGGCGGGGTTGCCCACAAGCCCGATCGCCGTTTACGGCGCCACCGGGCGCCGGATTGCCGTCACCCTTTTTAAAAGAAAATGCATCCCAACACTGGGTATTTTTATATCTGAGTATCTATACCTGAGTATTATTATAGAGGTTATCGACGGGCCGAAGTCATGATGCCGGTAGGTCGATATCCTGATATCGGCCGGCCGATATCAGGATATCGGACGCTTCGCATTCTTCGGCGCCTTCTGCACTACGAACTTGATTTTATAGATGTTGGTCTTGCCCATGCCGCGGCGCTTGATCTCGATCAGCTGCGCAACCGACAGCTCCTTGATGAATTCGCTCACCCGCGACTGGCTCATCCCCATGTCCTCCGCGAGGCGCTCCTGCCCCGGAAAGCAAAAATTGTTGTGCCAGCCGTAATGCAGGAACATCGCGTAGGTGACTTTGGCGCCGAGGCTGAGGGAGCCGCTGCGCAGGATGAAATTCGGCACTTGGGTAAAGCCGCCGCGGACGATCGGATCGTTTGTCGCCAGTTCGATGTTGCGCTCTTTCAGGACATCGGCGATGTGGCGATCTGTCGGGAAATCCATGAGCGCATTGTAGCGCGGCAGTCGATGGGCCGAGCGCGGTTATCCCCTGTCTTCGATGGTGTCGTCCTCGTGATCGGATGATGTGCCGCGCCGTCCCAACAACGGCGTGAACATTTTTTGGAAGCCCGCGATCAAGTGGTTGGTCTCGCGCGAGCGCTCGGTCAGTTCTTTGATCTGCTCGTCCTTGGTGCGGACCTGGCCGCGCAGGAATTCGTTCTCCTCTTCCACGTGCGCGACATACCGCGACAGCATCGCGTCGTTTGCCGCGTCTTGTCGCGGCTCGTCGCGACCGGTCGGCGGTTGTCGCCGCTGCGTCGCGTCGCGTGTTTCCTCATGGTCGATTGTCGCGACGTGTCGCGGCTCGTCGCGGCTGGCCGTGACTTGTCGCACCTCCTCGATATACGCGATGTGCCGGATCACCGACGCGGGTGAGATCAAATATTTTTCGCCGTAGGCGGTCTCGATGCGACGCGCGTCGAGATGCCCTTTGGCGCAATAGCGCTGGATCGAGCGAAGCGTGCGGGGGAGCCCGGCGCGTTCGTAGAGTGCGGCGGCGTCATCGATCGAGAGGGTATAGTCGGTGTCGCTGCTTGCCGCGGCCTGTCGCGGCTGGTCGTCTCCCATCCCGCTGATGATAACGCGGCTCGTCGCACCTCTCGCCGGTTATCCCCAAATCGCTGGGTCAGTCGCGCGCAATGATCTGCGCAAGTTTCGTTTCCCACGCCTCGATAGCCGCGCGCATTTCGTCCTGAAAGGTGTGTCGCTGATAGATGCCGACAATGCCGCCAAAGCTACCTGAAACGTGATTGAGCAGCTTTTCCGTGACCTCCAGCCGCACGGCAAGGGCGGCGAGATTTGTCGCGAACGTCCGGCGCAGATCGTGAAGCGTCCAGGGGGCAACATCGTTGAGCGAACGATCGAACGCGCGCTTCAAATTGCTCCACCCGTTGACGGCCGTTACGCCTGCTCCCTTTAGGTGTTCATGCGCCGGCGGAAACACATAGCTGCTTGTTCGCGGGAGGGCGGCCAGGATGTCGGCAACCATCTGCCCGTAGGGGAACGTGTGCGAACGTCTGTTCTTTGTAAATTCCCCAGGGAACGTGATCGAGTGTTTCTGCTCGTCGATCCAATCCCAGCGGAGCAAGCCAATCTCGCCGCGTCGCTGTCCGGTGAGAATAAGGAGCCGTACAACAGCTCCGAAAGGGAAGGGGTAGGTGGTAGCGCATCGGTAGACTTGGGCAAGCTCGGCATCGCTGAGCACGCGCTCGCGCGGCGGCGATTTGGCCGCCGTGAGCTTTGCGCAGGGGTTCGCCGAGACATAGGTCCGGCGTATGCACCAATTGAAAAAAATTCTGGTTGCGGCGAGAAAGTGCGCGGCCTCGGACGGGGTGTCCCTCAGCCTGTCGAGAATGTGCACGATGTTGCGCGTGGCGACGTCGCCGACCGAAACCTTCGCAAGCTTAGCAAGATGCCTCTGCAGAAGCCGCGTGTAGTCATTTACCGTGCGTACCTTGTTGCGCTTTTGCGCATCGGCGAGGAAAAGCCCTAACGCCTCGCCAAGCGCGATTGTCGGAGGCTTGTCCATGCCGAGTGTCTTTTCGGCGAGGACTCGTTTTGCCTCGGCTCGCGCCTCGGCAAGCGAAATGATCGGGAAGCGGCCAATCGTTTTCCGCCTGCCGCTGCCGAGTAGGACGATGAACGATTTGGCGCCGCCCCGATTGATCCTGCATCCGAAATTCCGAAGCGAGGCATCCCACAAGGTGGCAGCCCCTTTTTCCAGCGGCTTGGCCGCCCGGATCGCAAGTTCGGTGAGTGTCTGTGGCACCGATTTGGCACCGCGAGAGGTTGCGCTGTGATGATTTGCAGTGAGCCGCTATGTATCACGAGCTGATTGTAATTCAATCAAAAAATCAGATGTTGTGGGCACCATGAGACGCTATGAGCCCGCTAAAAAAGGATTTTGATTCCGGCATACGGAGGTTCGAATCCTCCCGCCCCAGCCAGCCAGGTTTTCCAGCGAACGCAGCGACTTTGAAAACCTGCGGCCCCGGCGAAGGCCGGGGCCCATTTGACGCCAACCAAGTGTCCGGCAAATCCCGGATACATTGGCGTCAGTAGCCCGCGTCCCAGTCGATGACGTTCTTGAGCGGCCGGCCGTCGAGATAGGCGCGCAGGTTTTCGCAGAACAAATCGATCGCGCCGTGGCGATCGTCGGCATCGCTGATGCTCGACGTGTGCGGGGTGATGAGCACGTTGGGGTTCGACCACAGCCGCGCCGGCGGCGGGCGCTCGAACTCGCCGACATAGACATCGAGCGCCGCGCCGCGCAGATGACTGCTCTCGACCGCGTCGGCGAGCGCATCTTCGTCGACGATCTCGCCGCGCGCGACATTGACGAGGATGCCGCCGGGCTTCATCGCGGCGAAGCGTTGCGCGTTGAACAGCTTTGTCGTCTCCGGCGTCCACTGGCAGCAGATCGCGACAATGTCGCTCCCCGACAGCAGCCGGTCGAGTTCGCCGGCGCGGCCGATCTCGCTGAAGCCGGGCGGCAACGCGCCGCCGGGGTTGCGCCGCGTGCCGACGACGCGCAGGCCGAGCGCCGCGCACAGCCGTCCCACCTCGCGGCCGATGCCCCCGGCACCGACGACGCACGCGGTTTTGCCCTCAATGAGGACCGAGCGATAGGCGCGATGGTCGAACCGGCCTTGCGCATGGTCGACCGCGGCGCGGTTGAGGCCCTTGGCGAAATAAAGGATCGCGGCGACCGCATATTCGGCGATCGGCAGCGAGTTCGCCGTGCCGCGCGAGGTGGTGGCGATGACGTCGCTGCCCCACAGATCGCCGATCAGGAGATTGCTCGCCCCGGCGGGCCGCTGGTGAAACCATCGGAGCCTGGGAGCGCGGGCGCGCAGATCGAGCGGGAAGGGAAACCCGGCAAGGACGATCTCGGCCTCGCCAAGCAGCCTGTCGCGATCCTCGCGCGTCCCCTCACCATTGGCGTTGCGGCCGACATAGCGCTGCGTCGTGAAGGCCGGCCAGGTCTCGCGGATCTCGCCGTCGAACCAGCCGCCGGCTTCGATCAGCCGCACCGCCGGGTCGACCGCCTCGATCCGGGCCTTGTCGGCCGCGGCGATGCGCTGGATGGCGAGGATGTTCACCATGCGGGTTTAACGCCGGCTCGCGCCGATATGCGCGATGGCGTCGATCTCGACCTTGGTCTCGGGGGTCGCCAGCGCCGCGATCTGCACCAAGGTCGAGACCGGGAAATTGCCGGTAAAGAATTCGCGGCGAGCCCGCCACACCCCCTCGCGGTTTTTGATGTCGGTGACATAGATCACCACCTTGACGATGTCGGCCATGCTGCCGCCGGCGGCCTCGACGAGGTGCGTGATCTTGGTGAAGATGCCCTTGGCCTGAGCGTATTCGTCGGGGCCGGCGCCGGGCGCGGTCGCACCAGCGAAATAGGCGATGCCGTCCACCACCAGGCAATTCGACCATGTGCCGGGCGGCGGATCGGGCACGTGGGGGCTGCTGATGCTGTTGATGCTCATCGGACGGTTCCTTGAGTTTTGCCCTCGGGTTTAGGAAATCGTCACGCCGCTATCGACCGGCAGCACCTGGCCGGTGACCATGCGGCTTTCGTCGCTGGCGAGGTAAAGCGCCATGCCGGCGATGTCCTCGGGCTCGATTAGCCCGAGCAGGTGCGAGTCGGCGAGCTTGGTCAACGCCGCGTTTCCGGCAACCAGCCGGCGCACTCGCGCGGTCATCGTCGCCGACGGGGCGATGGCGTTGACCCGCACCTTTTGCGGCGCGTAAGCGACCGCGAGCGAGCGGGTGATCGCGGCGATGCCGCCTTTCGCGGCGGTGTAGCAATCGCGTCCCGGCACACCCATCAGCGCGACATTCGAGCTCATATTGATGACCGAGCCGCCGCCCGCCTTGATCAGCTCGGGAATGCCGAGCCGGCAGCCGAGAAACGTGCCGTAAAGGTCGAGCTTGATGGCCCGCCAGAACTCGTCGAGCGGCGCTTCGACCGCGGTATTGTCGGCGGCGGTCGAGCCGCCGGCGTTGTTGTGGAGCACATCGAGCCGGCCGAATTTGTCGATTGCCGTGCCGAGCGCGGCCGTGAGGCTGGCTTCGTCGGTGACGTCGGTGCGGATCGCGATCGCGCCGTTGCCGGCGAGATGCGCGCTTTCCTCGCCCGACGCCGTGTCGATATCGGCGATGACGACCCGCGCTCCCTCGCGCGCCAACAGGATCGCGGTGGCGCGGCCGATGCCGGTGCCGGCGCCGGTGATGAACGCGACCTTACCGTCGAGCCGTGCCATCGGGCATTCCCTTTGTGGCTACCCTTGCGCACGATAAACCAAGCGAGGCGAACTGGTCTCCTGAAGAAGATGAGTCCGGTACCTGTCGACCGGCGGCACATTGCTCGACGCGGTCGCCGCGGAAGCGCGCAAGCTGGGCATCGAGCGGCTGGTACTCGACACCGCGCTCGATAATGTGCTGGCGCATCGCTTTTATTACCGCCAGGGTCTGCTTGCCCGCGCCCTGCGTTTCAGCCGGCCGATCGCCCGATGACCACGATCCTGCAAATCCTGACAAGCCCGCGCCCCAATTCGTTCAGCCGCCGCATCGCCCGCGATGTGACAGCGCGTCTCGTCGCGCTGCATCCGCGCGCCGAGGTGATCGCCCGCGACCTTGCCGCCGATCCGCCGCCGCACCCCGATTTCGATCTTTACGAAGCGATCCTCACCCCGACGGTCGACGGCAGCGACCCGCGCTTCGCGCTGTCGGAAACACTGATCGGCGAGCTCGAAGCCAGCGATTTCGTGGTGATCGGCACGCCGATGAACAATTTCTCGGTGCCCTCGACCTTGAAGTCGTGGATCGACCATATCGTGCGCATCAGGCGCACCTTCCGCTCGACGCCGGAAGGCAAGATCGGGATGCTGCGCGACCGGCCGGTCTTTATCGTCACGTCGCATGGCGGATACATGAGCGGCGGCTACCAGCCCGACTTCCTCACCGATTACCTGCGCGCGGTGTTCGAGACGATCGGCATCAGCGAGGTGCATTTCCTCTGCGCCGACGGGTTGGCGCGCGGACCCGAAGTGGTCGAGCGCGTGCTCGCGCAGGCGCAAGCCTGGATCGACGAGCGCTTGCCGCTTTAGGCCAGCCGCCGGCGCCGCCCCGCACCATCGTCATTCCGGGGCTGGCCCCCGGGTCCGGCCTTGGCCGGCCCGAGGATAAGCTCCGTCCAGAACCCGGAACCCATGAACACTGACGGAGCCAGATGGGCTGAAGCCCGTGCTCATGGGTTCCCGCTTGCGCGGGAATGACAAAGCGCAGCGACGTGCCGGCCGCAATCCTTATTCACTGCCTAATCCCGGTTTGTCGGGCTGGTTCAGAGCGCGCTGCAGGGCGTGGTTTTCGGGGACATGCTTATTGTTGTTGGTTTGCCCCGACGGCACCGTGCTGTTTATTGGTCTTTGCTGCGCTGACGCTCCGCTCGCCCGTCCAAGCTCCGGTTTCGGACTTTCAAACAACAAGCCACTCGCGTGGCGACACCGGGCGCACAGCACCTTGCGTCACGGCAGCAGATAAGGAACGTATCAGGAACATTCAAGAGGCGGCAATCCGGAAAAGGCGACTTTTTTGTCGCCTGCGCTTTATAGTCCGCACGAGCCAAACGAAAGGACCCGGCCATGCTGCCACACGCTGCCCGGTTGAAAGCGCTGCTCGACGAGCCGCGGTTGCAGGTCATGCCGGGCTGCGGCGATGGCCTGAGCGCGCACCTGATCGGGGAAGCCGGGTTCGCGACCGGTTTCGTTTCCGGCTCCAGCATCTCGGCGCTGCGCCTGGCGATGCCCGACCAGGACATGGTGACCTTCGCCGAGATGGCCGATACGGTCGAGATGTGCATCGCCGCCGCGCCGGGGGTGCTATGGCTCGCCGACGGCGACACCGGCCACGGCAACGCGCTCGCCGTGCAGAAGACGATCCGCGCCTATGCCCGGCGCGGCGCCGCGGCGGTGCTGATCGAGGACAAGATCTGGCCGCGCCCGCTCGGCCATGGCGGCGCCAAGCTTGTCGTCGAGCGTGAGCCGGCGATCCTCAGGTGCCGGGCCGCGGTCGAAGCCTGCCGCGAGGAGGGCATCCTCTTGCTGGCCCGCACCGATGCGCGCACCTCGCGCGGCTTTGACGAGGCGCTGGCGCGGATCCGGGCATTCACCGCCGAGGGTGCCGACATCCTCTTCCTCGATTCGCCGCAATCGGAAGACGAGATGCGCGCCGGGATCGACGCCGCCGACGGCAAGCCGGCGCTGGCCGTGACCTCGCCCGCCGGCAAGCACTTCATGCCGGCTGACGCGGAGCTGGAACGAATCGGGATTAAGATTGTCGTCTACCCGCAGGATATCCTCGCCGCGTGCGTCCATGCGGTGCGCGCCGCGCTCGCCGGCCTGAAGGGCGGCGCCAAGCCGCCGATGGCGACCCCGGCCGAGCTCGCGACCGCGATCCGCATGGCGGATTACGTCGCCCGCGACGCGCGCTGGCCCGACCCGAAATAGGCCCTTGTTTCTCGCCTCCCCTGGGCTCGACCCGCGGGTCCACGAATAGCCCGCCCTTATTCGTGGATGGCCGGATCAAGTCCGGCCAAGGAGATGAAAGGGTGATTCCGCGCCGGCGGGCTCGGCACTAGGATACCCGGATGGTTCCGATCTCGATCCTCGACCTGTCGCCGATCGTCGAAGGCGGCGATGCCGGCCAGTCGCTGAAGAACTCGCTCGACCTGGCGCGGCATGTCGAGGCGCTCGGCTATCGCCGCTACTGGATGGCGGAGCACCACAACCTGCCCGGCATCGCCAGCGCGGCGACCGCAGTGGCGCTGGCGCATATCGCCGCCGGCACCAAAAGCATCACGATCGGCGCCGGCGGGATCATGCTGCCCAACCACGCGCCGATCATGGTGGCCGAGCAGTTCGGCACGCTGGCGGCGCTGCATCCCGGCCGGGTCGAGCTGGGGCTCGGCCGTGCGCCGGGGTCGGACCAGCTGACGATGCGCGCGATGCGCCGCAATCTGCTCGCGGGCGACGATCAGTTCCCGCGCGATGTCGTCGAGCTGATGAATTATTTCCAGCCGGCCCAGCCCGGCCAGCGGCTGCAGGCGGTGCCGGGCGCCGGGCTCGACGTACCGATCTGGATTTTGGGGTCGAGCCTTTTTGGCGCGCAGCTCGCGGCGATCTTGGGGCTGCCGTTCGCGTTCGCCTCGCATTTCGCGCCGGCGGCGATGATGGAGGCGATCGCGATCTACCGCGAGCGCTACGACCCGACGCACGGGGGCCCGACGCCGCGCCTCATGCTCGGCGTCACCTGCGTCGCCGCCGAAAGCGACGCGGAAGCCCGGTTCCTCTTTTCGTCGTTGCAGCAATCGACGCTCAACAACCGCACCGGGACGCCCGGCCGCGTGCCGCCGCCGGTCGCGGATTTCGAGGCTTCGCTCGACCCCTACCAGCGCGCGGTGATCGACGATGCGCTCGGCGCGGCGGTGGTCGGCGGGCCGGAGACGGTGCGGCGCGGGCTCGAGGATTTCGCCCGGCGCACCGGCGCCGACGAGCTGATGGTCACCGCCAACATCTTCGACCACGAGAAGCGCAAGCGCTCGTTCGAGATCATCGCCGAGGTGGGCGGGGTGAGGCCGGATTAGCCGGAGGCTCGCGCGCCCCGCCAGCGGAAGAGCAGCGCCGACCCGCCCCAGGCGAGCGTGAAGATCGCGATCACGGCGAAACCGAAGCTGCTCATATTGTCGTTGAGACTGGCGACCGCCTCCCAGAACCGGCCGCTCGGCGCCAGCCGGTCGGCGATAAGGCCGAGCGCCTCGACGCCGCCGATCAAGAGGGCGACCGCTACCGAGGCGCCGGTGATCGCGAGGTTATACCAAAGCTTGCGCAGCGGCTCGACAAACGCCCAGCCATAGGCGCCGACCATCAGCACGCTGTCGCTGGTGTCGATGAGCGCCATCCCGGCGGTGAAGAGCGCCGGGAACACCATGGTCTGCCACGGCGAGAGGCCCTGCGCCGATTGCGTCGCGGCGATGCCGAGAAGGCCGATCTCGGTCGCCGTGTCAAAGCCGAGCCCGAACAGAAAGCCCAAGGGATAGAGGTGCCAGCCGCGCCGCACGATGCGGAACAGCGGGCGGAACAGCCGGTTCAGGAGCCCGCGTCCGGCGAGCATCTCGTCAAGCACCGCCGCGTCGAGCGCGCCGCCTGCCGCGACGCGGCGATAGCCGCGCCAGGCGTCGCGGAAGATCACCAGATTGACCAGCGCGATGACCAAGAGGAACGCGGCGGAGATCGCGGTGCCGACCGTGCCGCCGATCAGCTTGAGCGAGTCGAGCCAGGGGTGCAGCGCGCCCGCGCTCGCGGCGATCGCCGCGGCGGCCAGCACCACCACTGTCGAATGCCCGAGGGAGAAGAAAAACCCGACCGACAGCGCCGGTTTCTGGTCTTGAATGAGTTTGCGCACGGCATTGTCGATTGCCGCGATATGATCGGCGTCGACCGCGTGGCGCAGGCCGAAGACCCAGGCGAGGAATGCCGTGCCGAGCAGCGCGGGCCGGTCGGCGAACAGCGTCCACGCCCACAGCCAGGATGCGATGTTGGCGAGGCCGAGCACGCCGTAAAGGCCGACAAGCGGCCAGGCGCGGCGGTCGGGTCTTGGCGCTGCGGCGCTGGCGAACGAATCCGGCATGCGGCAAAGCTTAACGCGATTCGGCGCACGGCGGCGCTAACGAAATGCCTCGGCGGCTGGGCGAGGCGCCGCTGCGGAACGACAGGGGATGGGCGCCTGTTCGCCCAATGCCAATGGCCTGTGGGGATAAACAGCGCATGCCCAACGATGCGTCGAGCCGAGCCGCGGCAATCGCGGAGCGCGGCGGCAAGGTTGACACTTGAGCCGCGACCAGATCCTTACCCTCGTCATTCTGTTCGGTCTGATGGTGCTGTTCCTTTGGGACAGGCTGCGCTACGACATGGTGGCGCTGCTGGCGCTGCTCGGCGCCGTCGCGATGGGCGTCGTGCCCGCCGACAAGGCGTTCAATGGCTTCGCCAACCCCGTACTGCCGCTCATCGCCGCGGCGCTGATCGTCAGCGTCGCGATCGGTCAGTCGGGCGCGGTGGAAGTCCTGCTGCGCCGGCTCGACCGGATGATGCGAACGCGGGATTTGCAGGTCGGGGTGCTGGTCGCCTGCGTCGCGGTGCTGTCGGCTTTCATGAAGAATGTCGGCGCGCTGGCGATCTTCATCTCGGCGGCGATCCAGGTCTCGCGGCGCAACAAGCGCTCGCCGTCGGAATTCCTGATGCCGCTCAGCTTCGCCTCGCTGCTCGGCGGCTCGATGACCTTGATCGGCACCTCGCCCAACCTTCTGGCGTCCGCGGTGCGGCGGCAACTGACCGGCCAGCCGTTTCAGATGTTCGACTTCACCCCGGTCGGGGCGGGACTGACGCTGGTCGGCGTGATGTTCCTCGCTGTGGGCTGGCGGCTGCTGCCGCAGCGGCGGGGCGCGGCAAGCGGGATGAACTTTACGATCGAGGATTACACCAGCGAGCTGCGCGTCACCGCGAAATCGCCCTTTGTCGGCCGCACGGTCGGCGAGGTCGAAAAACTGCGCGGCGGCGCGGTCGGCATCGCCGCGCTGATCCGCGACGGCGGGCGGCGTCAAATCCCGACCCGAAGGTGGAAGCTTTACGCCGACGACGTGCTGGTCGTCGAAGCCGACCCGCAGACGCTCGAAGAGTTTGCCCGTGACGGCAACCTCGAACTGATCGGCAGCGAGAAGCCGCCCGAACCAGCGGCTGCGAAGGCCATGGCGGCGGCCGCCGATGACGCGCAGGTCCGGGAGAGCCGCAAACGCGACGCGCCGACACGGGCGGAACGCCCGCCGCCCGATGAGCGCCCGCTGAGCACGGTCGAAGCGGTGATCGCCGCCGGGTCGGAGATGATCGGCCGCTCGACGGCCGCTTTGCACCTGCGCGAGCGCTACGGCGTCAACGTGCTGGCGATCGGCCGGCGCGGCACGTTGCGCAGCACCCGTTTGCAGAACGCCCGCTTCAAGCTCGGCGATGCGGTCGTGCTACAGGGCCATACCGGCCAGCTCGCCGATATCCTTATTGCGTTGGGCTGTCTGCCGCTCGCCGAGCGGACGCTCAATCTCGGCCGCAAGCGCCGGATCGTCCTGCCGCTGGCGATCCTCGCCATCGCCGTCTGCCTCGCCGGGTTCGAGTGGGTGCCGGTGCCAATCGCCTTTGTCGGCGCGGCGGTAGCGGTGGTGCTGCTCGGCCTCGTCACCTTGAAGGAAGCCTACGGGGCGGCGGAGTGGCCGATCCTCATCCTGATCGGTGCGCTGATCCCGATCGGCGAGGCGGTACAACAGAACGGCACCGCGAAGCTGATCGCCACCGCACTGGCGACGCATGTGGAGCATCTGCCGGCATTTGCGGTGCTCGCCGCGATAATGGCGGCGACGATGCTGGTGACCCCCATTCTGCATCACGCGGCGGCGGTGCTGGTGATGGGGCCGATCGCGGCGAGCCTCGCGCAACAGATCGGCTGCAAGATCGACCCCTTCCTGCTGGCAGTGGCGTTCGGCGCGGGCTCCGATTTCCTGTCGCCGATCGGCCACCAGTCGAACACGCTGGTGATGGGCCTGGGCGGCTACCGCTTTGGCGATTACTGGAAGCTGGGCCTGCCGCTCTCGGTCATGGTGGTGGCGCTGGGCGTGCCGCTCATCATGCTGTTCTGGCCGTTGCACTGAGATGGCCGCGACAAAGACAGCCGGCGCCACGCGCCGCCCTGCCGCCAAGCGCACCCGCCGCCGCGTTTCCGCGGCGGCGCAGCCCATGACGGCGCCGGGACCCTCGCCCGGCGAGTTCGCGTCGAGGGGCCTCTACGGTTATATCTGGGCGACCAGCGGACGGGCGCAGATCCTCCTCGCGCTGCTCTCGGTCTTCATCTTTCTGCTCGATCTGGTGCCGCTCGAATTGCAGCGGCGCATCGTCAACGACGCGATCGGCAAGAAAGCGTTCGCGCTGCTGGGGCTTCTGTGCGGCATCTATGTCGTGACCGTGCTGGTTCAGGGGCTGGCGAAGCTCGCCTGGAACTTCTACCGCAACTGTGTCGGCGAGGCGACGAGCCGGCGCCTGCGGCTCGAGACTTTCGGCGCGGCGCTACGCCACCCAGAGCCGGACACCACCGCCAAGGAAGGCGTTGGCATCTCGATCATTTTGAGCGAAGCCGACCCGGTAGGGCTGTTCGTCGCGACCAGCGTATCCGAGCCGGTGCTGCATGGCGGAGTGCTGATCAGCGTCTTTGTCTATCTGATCTACCTGCAGCCGTGGATGGCGGCTGTGGCGCTGGTGCTGTTCGTGCCGCAATGCGCCTTTGTGCCGCTGGTGCAGAGGGCGATCAACCGCCGCACCGAGGCGCGCATCCAGGTCATGCGGCGGCTCTCCGCCGATATCGTCGCGGAGACCGCCGAGGGCGTGCTGGAGCGCGAAGAACGCTCCTACAAACAGCGCGTCCACCTCGTCTATGCGCTCAACATCCAGATCTACTGGCGCAAATACGCGATGAACTTTCTGATCAACCTGCTCTATCATTTCGGCACCGTCGGCATCCTCTTTGTCGGGGGCTGGTTCGTGATGGACGGGAAGACCGAAGTCGGCACTGTCGTCGCCTTCATCTCGGGCCTTACCAAGGTCAACGACCCGTGGAACGACCTGGTGACTTTCTTTCGCGACATGATGAACGCACGGGTCAAATACCAGCTAATCGCCAAGGTTCTCGACGAGCGCGACCCCGGCAAAGCGGTGGAGGGCAAGAAAAGCTGACGGAACCGCGGCGGCACCCCCGAAGTTAGCGTCACGGAGTAGAGTTTGTGCGGGAGGGTTACCATGCCGCGAGGCGACAAGTCGAAATACACCGACAAGCAGGAACGCAAGGCCGACCATATCGCCGAGGGATATGAAAAGCGCGGCGTCTCCGAGAAGGAGGCCGAACGGCGCGCCTGGGCCACCGTGAACAAGGAGAGCGGCGGCGGCAAGAAGTCGGGCTCCGGCCGCGGCCACGCGGAGAACCATGCCTCCTCGCGCAAGGGCGGCCGGATCGGCGGTACGGCATCGGCTTCGCGCTCGGCCGCGGCGCGCTCCGCCTCCGCCAAAAAAGCCGCCGCGACGCGCAAGCGCAACGCGGCCCACGCACACGCCTAGAGGCGCGGGCGGGGGCGTTGCCGCAGGACAACCAATAGCGATCATAGGCCCGCGGATACGCGGGTTGGGGAAACGTGATAATAACGTGACGATGATCGAGTGTGACTGGGGTGGGTGAATGAGCGCCGATTGGCTGCTCGAATTCGAGCGGGTCGGGAAAGCTGGCGAGCTGTTGCGCCAGACCGACTGGCGTTCCACCCCGCTTGGCGATATGGCGGATTGGCCCGATGCCTTGAAGCAGAGCGTGGGGATGATCCTCGCTTCGGGCTTTCCGATGGCGGTCCGCTGGGGCCCCGACCTCATCCACATCTACAACGACGCCTATGGCGACATCCTCGGCGACAAGCACCCGGCGGCGCTGGGCAAACCGCTGGCCGAAGTCTGGCCGGAGGTCCTGGACGAAGTCCGCCCGATCTCTGAATCCATTCTGCGCGGCGAGCGTCCCGGCTACTTCGCGCAGGACCATCTGTGGCGATTGCGCCGTCACGGCGGCCGCCTCGAGGAGGCCTGGTTCACCATCAGCGGCAGCCCGATCCCGGATCCGACGGCGCCCACCGGGATCGGCGGCGTGCTGATCGTCGCAATCGAGACCACCGGGCAGCACCGCACCCAGGCGGCGTTGCGCTCGCGCAACCGTTCGCTGTCGTCCGAGGTGAGCCAGCGCACGCAGGAACGCGACCGGATCTGGCAGGTCTCGGAAGACTTGCTCGGGGTTTCCAACTTCGATGGCTATTTCACCATCGTCAATCCGGCTTGGACCGCGCTGCTCGGCTGGACCGAGGACGAGATCAGGCAGCTGCATGTCAGCGAGCTGCGCCACCCCGACGACGCGGCCTATTCCGAGGCCGGCCGCGCGCGCCTCGCGGCCGGTGCGCCGACGGTGCACATGGAAAACCGCTTTCGCCACAAGGACGGGTCGTGGCGCTGGATTTCCTGGACGATGTCGACCGACGATAACGGGCTCATCTACGTCATCGGGCGCAACATCACCGCGCATCGCGAGTCCGCCGAGGCGCTGCGCGAAAGCGAGCTGCATTTTCGCATGCTGGTCGACGCTGTGGTCGACTATGCGATCTACATGCTCGATCCGCATGGCATCGTGTCGAGCTGGAATAGCGGCGCCCAGCGGATCAAGGGCTACAGCGCTGACGAGATCGTCGGCCGGCATTTCTCTGAGTTTTACACGCCGGAGGATCGCGCCGCCGGCATCCCGGAACGGGCGCTGGCCCAAGCGGCGGGCGGCACGCCGTTCCAGGCGGAAGGCTGGCGCGTGCGCAAGGACGGCTCGCGCTTCTGGGCCAGCGTGACGCTGAGCGCGATCCGCGACGCCCAGGGCACGCTTATCGGTTTTGCCAAGGTGACGCGCGACATCACCGAGCGCCGCCACGCGCAGGAAAGCCTGCGTCGGGTCCAGGAGCGCCTCGGGCAGTCGCAAAAACTTGAAATGCTCGGGCAGCTCACCGGCGCGATCGCGCACGACTTCAACAACCTCTTGATGGTGGTCGGCGCCAACACCCAGCTGGTCAAGCGGCGGCTGGTCGATCCGCCTTCGCTGCGCGCGGTGGAGGCGATCGAGCACGCCGCCTCGCGCGGTGAAACCTTGACGCGGCGCCTCTTGACCTTCTCGCGCCGCCAGTCGCTGAACCCGATCGTCATCGACCTGCGCGAACGTCTCGCCGCATCACGCGACGTACTCAGCAGTTCCGCCGGAAAGAATGTCGAGCTGATTTTCGACCTGCCAAAGCCGGTCTGGCCGGTCATGGTCGATGTGCCCGAACTCGAACTCGCCCTCGTCAATGTTGTCGTCAACGCGCGCGATGCGATGCCGGACGGCGGCACGATCCGCATCGCCAGCGGCAATGTGCGCCTGTCGCCCGACGACGCGCTCGACGACCTGACCGGCGACTTCGTCGAGCTGCGGATCAGCGACACCGGGACAGGGATCGACCCCGATGTGCTGCCGCGGGTGTTCGAGCCGTTCTTCACCACCAAGGGACCGGACAAAGGCACAGGGCTCGGCCTGTCCCAGGTCTACGGTCTCGCGCGGCAGTCGAACGGCACGGTGCGTGTCGTCAGTAACCCGGCCAACGGCTCGCCCGGCGGCACCACGGTCACGATCTACCTGCCGCGGGCGATCGGTACGGTCGTTACCGCCGCCGAGCCGCAGCGCGAAGAGGAGCGCAAGGGCGGCAACGAGCGCATCCTGCTGGTCGAGGACAATCACGAGGTGCAAGAGGTCACCGCCGCCTACCTCGAAGAGCTCGGCTACGGTGTGATCGTGGCGGAAAATGCCGAAGCGGCGCTGGCGCACCTGGCGGCGGAAGACGACATCCGACTCGTGTTCAGCGATATCGTGATGCCGGGAACGATGAACGGCGTCGCGCTGGCGCGGCGCGTGCGCAGCGCCTATCCGCACATCCCGGTGCTGCTGACCACGGGATACGCGCCGCAGCAGGAATTGATCGACGATACTCTCGCGGTGCTGCGCAAACCCTATCGCCTGGCGACCCTGTCGACGGCGCTGCGCGAGACGCTCGACCGGGCCCGCGCCGCGGGTGGTGGCCAAATCGCCGCGGGGTGAAGGATCGATCGGCCGGAAAAACTCGTTAATTCAAGACCGACCCTCGAACAGACGATCCTTTTATGGCCCCACGCATCGTCAAATCGCCGACCGACGCCCGCGCCGCCTCAAAAGAAGGCGTAGGGCGCTATGTCCTCGGCATCTCGATCGCCCTCGTCATCATTCTCTTCATCATCGGCTATCTGGTCTCGTGAGCCCGGTTCAGAGCAGCACGGCCTGAGAGCCGCGCCGGGCCAGCGTCGTCTCCACCATGCCGACGAGCTGATCGATGCCGAACGGCTTGACGAGATGCGGCGTCCCGAGGTCGCGCCCCTTGCGGTCGGAGGCGAGCGTGCCGCTCATCGTAATGACCGGGCATTGCTTCAGTTTCGCCAACTGCACCACGATGTCGCTCGACACCGCACCCGCGAGCAGAACATCGATAATGGCCAGATCGAGCGGGCCACGCTCGATGACGCCGATCGCGTCAGCGCCATCGAACGCCGTGACGATTTGCGCGCCGGTCGAGTTCAGCATGTCGGCGACGGTCTGGCAAAGCTCATGATTGTCGTCGACGACGAGGAATTTTCGTTGCACGGTGCCCCAACCCCTTCTGTCTTTCCGATCTAGCCGCAGCCGGCGGATGCGGCGCCGAGCCATGCGAACCGGCTGAAGCGCGCGAGCGCGATATCAACCGTTGCGTCAAGCCTCGGACACACTCCGCCACACTGCATCAACACGGGTTTTGGCGATTGGTTCCACGCTAGGCGGTATCGCCGTGCAGGCTCTCGCCGTTCAGCTCCGCCCCGACCAGCACGATATAGGCGCTGACGTAAAGCCACACCAGCATGATCGCGACCGCGCCGAGCGAGCCGTAGGTCCGGTCGTAGGAACCGAAATGCGCCGCGTAGAACGAGAACGCCGCCGAGCTGGCGAGCCATAGGAGGCTCGCCGCGATCGTGCCGGGGCGGAGAAAATCCCATGCCGGCCGCTCGCGGTGCGGCGCCAGGCGGTAAAGCGCCCCGAGGCCGAGAAAGGCCAACACGGCCAGCATCGGGAAGCGGATCGACGGCAGGATGTCCCGCCAGAGTGGGGGCAGCGACAGCCGCGTCACCGCGGCGGGAACGCCGGCGATCAACACCAGCGCGATCAGCACGAAGATCACACCGCTCACGGTCAGGGCGATAGACAGCCCGTAAAAATGCAGCAATCCGCGCTCTTCCTTGCCGTCATAGGCGATGGTCAGCGCGTTCATCATCGCGCTCGTTCCGCTGGTCGCGCTCCACACCGCGATCAGCACGCTGACAATGAGGCCGATGCCAAGCTTTTCGGAAGGTGCGCTGACCAGCGCGTTGAGCTGGTCGGACAACAGCGTCAACGCCTCGTTCGGCAGCACGCCTTTCAGCGCGCTCACATGGTGGGCGATCGTCAGCGGGTCGGCGACGAGCCCATAGGTCAGCACCAGCGCCGACATGCCCGGGAAGATCGACAGCATCGCGTAGTAGGCGATGCCGGCCGCCATGATCGAGACATTGTCGCGCCCGATCGACCGCCACACGTGGGCCAATCGTTCGTGCCAGCGCCGCCGTCGCACGCTGCGCTGGGCCTTACCGGTGCGAGCCGGAACGGAAAGGCGCAGCGGCGTATCGGACATGCCCAGGTAACGTCGCCGTTTCGGCAGCCGTTCCTCCGCCTGCATTGCGCGGAACGAATCGTTTTGCATGGCGTTCCTTACCGTTGATCAACCCGACCGCGAAAGCGCGTCGTGCGTCACATGGCAAGCCGACGAAGGAGACGGTCAATGTTCAAGCCTGTTCGTTTACTCGGCGCCGCTGCTGTCGTGGGCCTCCTGGCCTACGGCCCGGCGCATGCCCAGATGGCGTTTCATTATAACGGGCCGGTCGAGAGCCCGCAGCAGAACGTCATTCAAAGCGCGCATTATGACCGGTTGCTCGAAACCAGCCCCGGCTTCCGGGCCTATCGCGAACGCAAGGAATGCGGCCCGATCCGCTTCGAACAGGGGCTGCGTCAGGACTGCTTCCAATCGTTCGACCAGTACGAGCCGGTTGCCGTCCGCTAACAGCGTCCGGCATGGGTGAATGGATGGGCGGCCCCGAGGCCGCCCATCTTTTTTCCGGGCCGCGATGTCGATCGCTTAACCATAATCGCGCAAAGTCCATCGCATTCTGCAACGCAGCCCGCCGGAGATTGTGTCCGAGGCTCGGCGCCGAGCTTGGGGTGTCGAGGGCAACGCTCGGAATTTGAACGATAATTTGTCGACGTCGGGCGACCAGCCGGATTGGCACGCCGATTTCATTGGCTATCGCGAAACGCGAACATCCGACCCGGTCCCCCGCGTCGCCCGCCCTCCCCTCCCCCCACGACGGGCGACGAGAGAAGGCACGGCAGCCTCCCCCAGCTGCCGTGCCTTTCATTTTTGCAAAGGCCGCGTCAGCCTCTCGCCCGAGGATAGCGCGCGCTCAGTCGAGCGAGCGCACGATCCGCGCCGGGTTGCCGACGGCGAGCGTGCCGGCCGGCAGGTCGCGCGTCACGGCGCTGCCGGCGCCGACGACGCAGCCATCGCCGATGGTGACGCCGGGGAGCACGATCGCGCCGCCGCCGATCCACACGCCGTCGCCGATGCGGATCGGCTTTGCCGCTTCCCAGCCGGCGGTGCGGGTGGCGCGGTCGAGCGGGTGATAGGCGGTGTAGAGCTGCACCGCCGGCGCCATCTGCAAATCGTCGCCGATCTCGATCGTCGCGCAATCGAGGAAGACGCAGTTGTAGCTGATGAAGCAATTGCGCCCGACGCGGATGTTATAGCCGTAGTCGCAATGAAAGCGCGGCAGGATATCGGGGTTGTCGCCCACCGCGCCGAACAACTGCCGCAGCAGCCTGAGGCGCCCGGCCTGATCCTCGGCGTCGGTGGCGTTGTACAGCGCCAGAAGGCGCTGCGCGGCGCGCCGCTCGCCGGTCAGCTCAGGCCCGGTCGATTGGTAGAGCTCGCCGGCCAGCATCTTCTCTTTTGCGCTGCGTTCGGTCACCGCCTCGCTCCCCGTCCGTGGGCGGGGTACATTAGCTCGTTGCGACAAGGGAGTTGTCATGGCTCGCAAGCACATCCCGGCCGAGAGCGTCGCCGAGGCGTATCTGGCGCTGCTGGCGGAGCGCGGGGTCGAATACCTCTTCGCCAATGCCGGCACCGATTTCGCGCCGATCGTCGAGGCTTATGCCAGGGCCATGCATTCGGGGCTGCCGGCGCCGAAGCCGCTGATCGCGACACACGAGAACGTCGCGATCTCGATGGCGCATGGCTACGCGGTCACGTCGGGCAAGGTGCCGGCGGTGATGGTGCATGTCAGCGTCGGCACCGCCAACGCGATCTGCGGCGTCTTCAACGCCGCGCGCGAGAATGTGCCGATCCTCTTTACCGCCGGCCGCTCGCCGCTGACCGAGGAGGGGCTGCACGGCGCGCGCGACACCTATATCCATTGGGCGCAGGAAATGTTCGATCAGGCCGGCATGCTGCGCGAGATGGTGAAATGGGATTACGAGCTGCGCAATGGCGCGCAGCTCGAAACCGTGGTCGACCGCGCCTTGTCGGTCGCCACCAGCGCGCCGCAAGGCCCGGTCTACCTGTCGCTGCCGCGCGAGGTGCTGGCGGAGAAGCTGGCGGGGTTTTCCTGCGACAGCCCGTCGCGTCACGCGGCAGCCTCGCCGCCCGCCGCCGACGAGGCAACGATCGAGGCGGCCGCCGACATCCTGCGCCACGCCAAAAACCCGCTCATCATCACCGCCGACGCGGGCCGCGACCCCGCGGCGGTCGATGCGCTGCGCGCGTTCGCGGAAAAATTCGCGGTTCCCGCGATCGAGCACCGGCATCGTTATCTGTCGCTGCCGGGCGATCACCCCTGCCATCTCGGCTACGACCCGACGCCCTATCTCGAGGCGGCCGACGCGATCCTCGTCATCGATTGCGACGTGCCGTGGGTGCCGAGCCGCAAAGCGCCGAAACCGGACTGCACAATCATCCATATCGGCATCGATCCGCTGTTCAGCCGCTACCCGATCCGCGGGTTTACCTGCGACCTCGCCGTCACCGGGGCGGCGCGGCAGGTGCTCAACCAGCTTACCGGGCGGCTCGCGCGCGAGGCATCGCCGGCCGATATCGACGCGCGGCGGACACGCATCGCCGCGCAGCGCGAAGCGCAACAGGCCGCCTGGCGCAAGGCGCGCGAAGAGGCTACGAGCCTGCGCCCGCTTTCGCCGGTGTGGATCAGCCAGTGCCTTAGCGAGGCGCGCGCCGATAGTTCGATTCTGGTCAACGAATATACGCTGCTGCCGCAACATTGCCTGTCGACCCAGCCGGGGAGCTTTCTCGGGTCGAGCCCGGCGGCGGGACTCGGCTGGGGCGCCGGCGCGGCGCTCGGGGTCAAACTGGCGAAGCCCGGCGCCCAAGTCGTCGCGATCCTCGGCGACGGGTCGTACATCTTCGCGAACCCGGTCGCGGTGCATCACGCGGCGCAGATGCATAAGCTGCCGGTGCTGTTCATCGTCATCAACAACGCGATGTGGGGCGCGGTGCGCCGCGCGACGCTCGGCATGTATGGTGACGGCGAGGCGGCGAAGAGCAACAAGCCGCCGTTCATCGATCTCGACGACCTGCCGGCCTTCGAGACGATCTGCGCCGCCGCGGGTGGCTATGGCGAGCGGGTCGAGGACCCGGCCGAGCTCCCCTCTGCATTGAAACGCGCGCTCAAAGCGGTCGATGGCGGCCAACAGGCGCTCCTCAACGTCATCTCGCGCGGCGGCGCGGGCGGGTAAATGCCGGCGCCAAAAACGCGAGAGGATGGAGACGAGCCGTCGGAACATGGTGACTCATGTACGCTCTTTGTTCTCATATTCAAGATCGCAAATTGCGATTTTTTAACGGCGCGCAACTTCGTCTCCCTGCCCCGGGCTTGACCCGGCGGTCTATGAATAGCCCGCCGCTATCCGTGGATGGCGGGATCAAGTCCGGCCAAGGGAAGTGGATGTATGTCTTTAAGCTGGGACGCGGTACGCCCTGACGGCGGTGTCATGGAAGAGGGCAGCGCGCTCGACGGGGGAATAGCCCCCCGAGAAGCGCTTAAAGGCGTTGTAGAGCACCGGGTGCGAGAACGACACCTTGTCGACCGGGAAGTTGCTTTCGAACATGCAGCGCTCGGGACCGAACTGCTCGATGCAATAGCTCATCAACGGCGCGATCTGCGCGGCGAGCTCCTCGGAGCCGACCGGCTTATCGCGCAGATGCCAGTCGAAGCCAAAGCGCGGCATGCCGTGGCCGCCGAGCTTCAAGAGCACGTTGGGGCATGTCGCCAGCTCGGCCATGCCGGTGCGCCACGCCGGCATCACCTCGCCGTCCTTGCCGGCAAAGCGGCCGGTGCGGTTGAGGCCGCCGAGATGGTTCATGATGATCGTCAGCTCGGGCACGGCGCGAGCGAAGGCGACCATCTCGGGCAGCTGCGGCCAGCAGCAGATCGTGTCGAGCGACAGGCCCATGCGGCCCAGCGCCTTGGCGCCGGCGCGGAACGCGTCGGTCGACAGGACGCCCTCGACCTCGCGGCTCTCGACATGCGGGTCGCGGTCCCAGGTCACGATGTGGCGGATGCCCTTGAAGCGGTTGGGGCTGGCGGCCTGCAGCGCCTCCAGCACCGGCGCGACGCGAGGCCCTAGCTTCAGATCGGCGTGGCCGATGATGGTGGCGGCGGCGCGGGTTTTGCCATAAAGGCCGCTGGCGCTGGCGGCGGCGAGACCCTGGACGAACTCGACCTCGCCGACCGGGCGCATCTCATTGGGGCCGTCGGCGCGGTACATCGCCCGCGCCTCGATAAAGACGGTCGAGCGGACATTGTGGCCCTGATCGACATCGGCGATCAGCTCGGGCAGCAGGTAGCGCTGATAGGGGATGCGGCCGGTGCGGAAATCCCAGAAATGATGATGCGGATCGCAGATCGGCAGGTCGGGTTCGATTATGTCCTCTTGCGTCAGCGCCAGCCAGTCATTGCCGCCATAGGGCATGGGGTGCTTCCTTTGTAATGGTGCGGCGGCCGCCCCTCCCCGGCTCGCCGCTTCGCGTCTCGGCACCCTCTCCCCGCAAACGGGGAGAGGGATAAGTCGAGAGCTACTGCGCGGCGGCGGCCATCTTGTTGGTCTTGAACGCCGGGATGACCTCCTTGGCGAAGCGGTCGAGGTCTTCGAGCTGCACATCGAGCGGCGTCCCGAGCGGCGTGGCGCAGATGACCCGGTCGAGGCCGGGATAGCGCGCCTCGACCGCCTTCAGCTGTTCGATGATGTCGGCGGCCGTGCCGGCGAGGAAGCCGCCGGCCTTTACCGCGTCCTCGATCGACGGCAGCTTGACCGTGCCGGCGAGGGCCGGGTCGCGCATCGCCGCGATCTGCTCGTCGCTCAGCGCCCGCACCAGGCGCAGTTCGCCGAACATCTTCATGTTTTCCTCGTAGTTCGGCGCGGCCTCCTTGATCGCCTGCTCGCGGCTCGACGCGATGTGGAACTGGTAGCCGAGCGCCAGCTTCTCGCCCGGCTGGAGCTCGACGCCGCGGCGGGCATAGGCCTGACGAAAGCCTTCCATGTGGCGATCGACCGCGCCGCCCTCGGCCGAGCCGCCGCCAATCACGCCGGAAATCCCGTGCTTGGCCATGAAATCGAAGGCGCGGTCGGAACCGCTCTGGATAGGCTGCCAGCATTCGACCGGGTAGTGGTCGGGCGCCGGGACCAACGTGATTTCCTTGAGGGTGTAACCGCGATAGGGCACCTCCGGCGGGATTGTGTAGTACTTGCCCTTGTGGCTGAAGGGCTTGCCCTCGAACGACTTGAAGATGACGTCGCAGGCCTCCTCGAAGATCTCGCGGTTGGCCGCCTGGTCCATCAGCGGCGAACCAAAGGTCTCCACCTCGCGGGTGTGGTAGCCGCGCGCGACGCCAAAGATCACCCGGCCGCCGGTGAGGATGTCGCACATCGCGTAATCCTCGGCGAGGCGCAGCGGGTGCCACATCGGCGTCACGTTAAAGCCGCAGCCGAATCTGAGGTTCTTGGTCACCCCGCAGAGGTGCATCGCCATCATCAGCAGGTTCGGGATCAGCTCGGTGCCTTCCGGCTGGAAATGGTGCTCGGCCATCCACATCGTGTTGTAGCCGCGCTCGTCCATGCACTTGGCATAGGACACGACCTTGTGCATCGCCTTCGCCAGCTGCTCGCGCGAGTAGGAGCGGTCGTTGATCGGCGTGCCCTTGTAGCCGAGCTTCTCCATATCGGCGGTGCCGTAATAGGAGCTGTCGAATTTGGTGATCATCGGGGGGTTCCTCCCAGAGCCGTGACGGCAACTATCGCCGCCGCGCCAAGCTATGTCTCGTCGAAATTTCGCAGAGCTAGCTCCGCCGGCGCCAGGCGCTGATCTGTTCCAGCGACGAATGCACGTGCACGACGACCGGCTGGTGCTTCACCGAGAGCGCCTCGGCGATCGTGTCCTCGACCTCGCTTTCCTCGCGGATCGTGTAGCCCTTGGCGCCAAACGCGGTGGCCCACAGCGCGAAATCGGGGTTGGTGAGCTGCGTCGCCGCCTGATAGGGGCGGCCGGGATAGCGGATGTCGTGGTGCTGGGTGATCGTGCCGTAGCAGCCATTGTCGGAGACGACAAAGACCGGGTTGACGCCGTATTGCCGCGCGGTCGCCAGCTCGTTGCCGGTCATCAGCGCGCCGCCGTCGCCGGCGAACCCGATGACCTGGGTGTCGGGGCGGCGCAGCGCGGCGGCGACCGCCATCGGCATCCCCGCGCCCATCGCGCCGACCACCGAATTCAAATACATCTGCCCCGGCTTGATCGGCAGAAAGCGCTGCACGAAGGACGAGAAATTGCCGGCGTCGGTGGTGACGGTCGCGTCGTCGGCGAGGTGGCGGCCGATCGCGGCGATGACCGCGGAGAAATTGACGCCGTCAGTGGTCGGCTGCCATTCCGGCTTGGCGATCTTGTGGTGCAGCGCGTGCAACCGCTCGACCCAGGGCTGGCGCTTGTCGGCGCCGGCGGGCGCGCCTTTCGCCAAGAGCGCGCTGACGACGGCGGCCGGCTCGCAGGCCATGCCGAGATCGGGGCGAAAGGTTTTGCCGACCTCCTCGGGGCCCGGCCAGACATGGACGAGGGGCATTTGCGGGTCGGGCGCCCGCGGAAAGGAGAAACCCTGCGAGGTACTCACGGTCAGCCGCTCGCCGAGCGCGACAAGCAGGTCGGTCTGGTTCCACGCCGCCATCACCTCGCGCGGCGGGCGGCCGCTGGCATAGCCGCCGTAATTCGGGTGCGCGGGGTCGAACAGATGCGGCCGGCGATGCGTCGGCATCACCGGCAGCACCCAGCTTTCGGCGAGCCGCGCGACATCGGCGACATCGGCCGGACGCACCGCGCCGCCGACCCAGACGATCGGCCGTTCGGCCTTGGCCAGCATCTCGGCGAGGCGATCGAGGTCCTCGGCGCGCGGGCCGGCGAGCGCCGCCGGACGCGGCTTGGCGGGCGGAGCGTCGGTCTCGGCGTCGAACACGTCTTCGGGGACGATGACCGCGACCGGGCCCGGGGTGCCGCTTTCGGCGACATGGAAGGCGCGGGCCATCGCCTCCGAGGCAAGATTGGGGTCGTTGACCTCGATGACGAGCTTGCTGACGTCGGAGAGCAGCCGGCTGTAATTCTGCTCTTGCAACGCCATGCGCCCGGCTTCCCAGCGCTCGACCTGGCCGATCAACACGACCAGCGGGGTCGCGTCGTGCCAGGCGGTGTGGAGGCCGATCATCGCGTTCGATAGGCCGGGGCCGCGCGACACCACCAGCACCCCGGCGCGCCCGCCGCGCATCCGCCCGTCGGCCGCGGCCATGAACGCCGCGCCCCCTTCGTGGCGACAGACGATGAGCAGCATGCGGTTGTTATCGGCCATCGCGTTAGTGAAGCCGAGATAGCTCTCGCCCGGCACGCAATAGACGATATCGATATCATGCGCTTCGAGGCTGTCGACGATGGCGCGGCCGACGGTGTGGGGCATAGAATTCTCTCCGTTGTTCTGCCGCCGGTTATATCTACGCCACGGTGTTCTGTCGTCCCGACGGAAGTCGTACCTACTTTTCAGAGCCCGAGACGGTTATGGGTGGGTCCCGGCCTTCGCCGGGACGACAAGTGGAGGGATACGCACCGCTACACCGGCGGCGTCCACTGCGCGGCCCAGGCTTCGAAGTCCGCAGCCGCCATCGGCCGCGCGACGAAATAGCCCTGGACGATGTCGCAGCCGAGCTGGCGCAACAAGTCCCAATGCCCGCGCGTCTCGGCGCCCTCGGCGACCGATTTGATTTTGAGCTTGCGCGCCATGTCGATGCTCGATTCGAGGATGACGCGGCAGGACTCCTCGTCAAGCGCGTTCATCACAAAGGATTGGTCGATCTTCAGCTCGGTGAAGGCGACGCGGGTCAATTGCTGCATCGACGAGTAGCCGGTGCCGTAATCGTCGATCGAGAGCTGAAAGCCGCGGATCCGCAGCCGCGCCAGGTTTTCCAGCGCCTGCGGCACCTGAGTCATCGCCGCGCTTTCGGTGACTTCGAGGATGATCGCGTGCGGGTCGACATCCTCGGCCCGCACGATCTGGGTGATCCGGTCGGCAATCTCGGTGTCGACCAGCGATTTCAGCGACAAATTGACCGAGATCGCCAATTGCATCCCGCGCTCCACCCATTGGTGCTGCTGCCGCGCCGAGCGTTGCAGCATGACCCAGGTCAGCTCGTCGATCAGCCCGCCATCTTCCATCACGCCGATAAACGCATAAGGGGCAACGACGCCTTTTTCCGGATGCCGCCAGCGCGCCAGCGCCTCGGCGCCTTCGACGCGCCCCGTCCCGAGGTCGATCTTCGGCTGAAAGAACGGCTCGAACTCGCCGTTCTGCAGCCCGCGCCCGACCTCGTCGAGCGAGAACGGCGAGCTCGGTGCGCGCGGCCGGTCGGAGCGCGGCGGCGGCGGCTGATAGCGCTCGATCGCCGCTTCGAGCTTCTGCAACGTCATTGGCTTTTCGATCGCCGCCAAGAGGGCGATGCCATAAGCCCTGGTCATGGTCTGGACCGAGGACAGCACAGTGTGCTCGATCGCGCTCGACAGGATGATCGAGACCGGGACGCCGGTCTCGCCGATGTGGCGGATCAGCTCCATGCCGTCCATGCCCGGCATGTCGAGATCGCTGATGATGATGTCGACCGGCATCTCGGCGGCGCGGAACAGCTCGAGCGCCGATCTGCCGTCCGCCGCGTCGAGGACCTGCTTGGCACCGAGCCGGCTCAGCATGCCGATCAGCGTGCGGCGCTGGAAATCGTGGTCCTCGGCGACGAGGAAGCAAAGCTCGCTGGCTTTCATGACGGGCCCCCAACCGAATCCAACACGGACGCGAACCGATCCAGGAATGCTGCCAATCTTTCGACTTCGCGCTGCAACGGCGCGATTTCCGCCGCGACCGCCGCGGCGTCGCCGGCGCGGCTGGCGGTTTCGATCCGGCTGCAGATCGCGGCGAGCGGAAGCGCGCCAATCATGCCGCTCGCGCCCTTCAGGCGGTGCGCGGCACGCGTGATCTGCTCCTGGTCCGCGCTGTCGATCGCCGCCGTGAGCTCGGCCGCATCGGTGTCGGCCGCCTGGCGGAAATCGGCAAGAATCTCGCGCTCGAGCCGCTCATCGCCGCCGGACAACTCGGCCAGCTTGTCGCGATCGAGCGGCGGTTCGCTGTCGTCTGCGGCGGTGGCGACCTCAGGAGCCGCGGACGTCGCGGCCGGTTGCGTTTGCGCCGGCGCCGGCGCGGCCAGCGGCAGCCAGCGATTGAGCACGGTCAGCAGCCCACGCAACTCGATCGGCTTGGAAAGGTAATCGTCCATCCCCGCGGCGAGGCATGTTTCCGCCTCGCCCTCCATGGCATTTGCGGTGCAGGCGACGATCGGGGTCCGAGCGCGTCCGCCATCGCCCTCCACCCGGCGGATCGCGGCGGTCAGCTCGTAACCGTCCATCTCGGGCATGTGGCAATCGGTGAAGACCAGTCCGAAGCGGCGCGATTGCCAAGCCTCGAAGCCCTGCCTGCCGTCGGCGGCCGTCTCACAGGTGTAGCCGAGCAGCTTCAATTGGCTGGCCATAATCATCCGATTGGTCGAATGATCGTCGATCACCAGGATCAAATTGCCCTCGGCGGCCGCGGCTTCGATGTCGGGCGCCGCGGGCCGCGCGCCGAGCAACGCCGCGGTGACCGGCCCCGCCTCCGCGATGCTTCTGATCTGGTTCGGGTCGGCGATCGGCAGCGGCACGGTCAGCCGCAACGTCGTGCCGCGGCCGATATCACTATCGATAGTTATAATGCCTCCCATCAGCTCGGCAAGCTGGCGGCAGATCGCCAGTCCCAGCCCGGTGCCGCCAAACCGGCGGGTCGTGTCGCTCTCCGCCTGGACAAAGGGCTGGAACAGCTTTTTCTGGCTTTCCGGCGAAATGCCGATGCCGGTGTCGGTTACCGTGAAGGCGATAATTTCGATGTCGTCGCTGCGCGCGTCGAGCGCGGCGCCCACCGCCACCGAGCCGTCGGCGGTGAACTTCAGCGCGTTGCTGATAAAGTTGTTGAGAACCTGGCGCAGCCGCAGCGGATCGACGCTGACCGCCGGGCTGATCCGCGGATCGACCGACACCGTCAACAACAGGTTCTTGCTGCTGGCCGCGCCGGCATAAAGCTCGTGCACTTCGTCGAGAATGGCGGCAATCGAGGCGGGCTCCGGGTTCAGTTCGATCGCGCCTGCCTCGATCTTCGAAAAATCGAGGATCTGATTGACGACATGGAGCAGCGAATGACTCGAATCGCGGGCGACTTGCAGGCGGTGCCGCTGCTCGCTGTCGAGCTGCGACAGGCCGAGCAGTTCGAGCATTCCCAGAACCCCGTTCATCGGCGTGCGGATTTCATGGCTCATCGCCGCGAGGAAGGCGCTTTTCGCGTGGTTGGCGGCGTCCGCCGCCGCCTCGGCCCGCTCGGCGAGACGGAACGAGAAATAGGTGAGCGCGGCGATCAAACCGAACGCGTTGACCGCCGAGCCGACGTAAAGCTGCGCCAGAAAACCCGGTTGCGCCGGCACGATGCCCACGGGAAACAGGAACCATGCGGCGACATGCGCGGCAAAGCACGAAATCACCGCGACGATCCCCAGCAGTAAACGGCTGGTGATGAAGAATGCCGCGGCCGCGGCGATCACCAGGTTGAGCTGAATACCGGAATCGCGCCCGAGCAGGGCGACCAGCCCGAACAGCGCCGGCACCTCGGCCACCAAGATGATCAGCCCGCCCAGCACCTCATTGACGCGGTGCGCCATCGGTACCGTTGCCGCCATCGCCACCAGGGCGAGGTTGATCGCGATGACCCAGCGATAGGCCCAGCCGTCGCTCAGGGCATAGGATAGCGCGTATGTGGCGGAGGAGACCGCGATCAGCGCCGCGGTGGCGTTGAGCGCGTTGAGCCGGCGGCGCTGCGTCTCGCTGTAGCCGGCCGTGCCGAGATCGATCAGCGACCTCAACCACGAAGACACGGCGCGACCAACGCGGTGGGGCACGAAGTTCTCCCGAATTACACGCAATGGTTATACAAGCTTGGAGGCAATCGCGCATTCTCCATGGCGCAGCCGTCAGGGTCGCGTCCAACGAAATCCTGCAGGTCGAATACAACGTCCTTCGCCTGACGGCACGCACCGACGGGCGCAAGCCGACCGGCGCAAACGAAAACGGCCGACGGAGAACCGTCGGCCGTTTCACTAAAGGTGCGGGCCGGGACGTGCCCGACCGTTGGCGGCGGTATCAGCGACCCGCGAGAACGCGAGCCAGCTGGCTGACCGCCTCCTGGTGCTTCTCGTTCTGGATCTCGGCGAAATTGCGCGCGATCTCCAAGAGCATGCGCTGGTGCGGCGCCACCGGCCGCGGCGCTTCCTCGCCGAGGCCTTCGTAGAAGTAGGTGATCGACGCGTTAAGCACGCGAGCAATCTCGTACAGCCGTCCGGCAGAGACGCGGTTGATGCCGCGCTCGTATTTGTGGGCCTGCTGGTAGGTCACGCCGATCATCTCGGCGAGTTGCTGCTGCGTCAGGCCAAGCATGATGCGACGTTCGCGGATGCGACTGCCAACGAAGTCATCGATCGCTCCGGTCGAACGCCCTCTCTTCGGTTTTGCCATGGTATTCACCCATATCTGCCTTGCCCCGAGCCGATGTCGGCGCCGCGAGCCACGTGGTATTCCCTGCCAACGCCAAAAAGTTGCAGGAATTCCCGTCCGCTCAATGTAATCGCCAACGGAGCGAAAATCAATGCACAGACGCATACAAACGGGTGACCTCAAATTGTCACCGGAATTTGGCTTTTGATCAAGAGGGGTTGGAAGCATATCGTGACGAAAATGTGGCACCGTGACTTATATGATACAGAAAGCGGGCTTGCGCCGTGCCCTTTGCGCGGGTCAAGCTGCACCGGGACCGCGAAACGAGGGACAAGATGGGCGACGGCAAGCATGGGCTGAGCGTCGGGCTGACCAATTACGGCGATCCCGATTTCGCACTGTACCTGCGGCGATCTTTTGCGCGCTCGATGGGCTATTCGCTCGACATGCTGTCGCGCCCAGTGATCGGCATCGCCGACACGCATTCCGGCTTCAACAATTGCCACCGCCATTTCCCCGAGCTGATCGAGGCGGTGAAGCGTGGCGTCCTGGCCGCGGGCGGGCTGCCGCTGGTGTTTCCGACGATCTCTTTGGGCGAGGTGTTTCTGTCGCCGACGAGCCTGATGTTCCGCAATCTGATGGCGATCGACACGGAGGAGATGATCCGCGCCCAGCCGATGGACGCGGTGGTGCTGGTGGGGGGGTGCGACAAGACGGTGCCGGCCCAGCTGATGGGCGCGATCTCGGCCAACCGGCCGGCGATCAACCTTGTCGCGGGACCGATGATGACATCCCGCTGGCACGGCGAGCGGCTGGGCGCCTGCACCGACTGCCGGCGGTTCTGGGCGAAATACCGCGCCGGCGAGATCGACAACGCCATGATCAACGAAGTCGAGGGCAACCTCGCGACCACCGCCGGCACCTGCGCGGTGATGGGAACGGCGTCGACCATGGCCTCGATCAGCGAGGCCCTCGGCATGATCCTCCCCGGCAGCGCGGCGATCCCCGCGGTGCATGCCGACCGGCTGCGCGCCGCCGAGGCGACCGGCCGCGCGGCGATGATGCTGGCGGCGAAAAAGCTGACCCCGGACAAGATCGTCACCGAGAAATCGGTCGAGAACGCGCTGCGCGTGCTGATGGCGATCGGCGGCTCGACCAATGCCGTCTTGCACCTGACCGCGGTCGCCGGGCGGGCCGGGATCGACATCGACCTCAACCGGCTCAACCGGATCAGCGACGAGACGCCGGTGCTGGTCGATTTGAAGCCGACCGGCCCGCATTACATGGAGGATTTGTTCGCCGCGGGCGGCATCGGCGCGGTGCTGCGCGAATTGCAGCCGCTGTTGCATCTCGATTGCCTGACAGTGGCGGGCGAGACGCTGGGCGAGCGGCTGGCGCAGCCGGGCGGCCCGGTCGACCGCGAAGTGGTGAAGCCGCTCAATGATCCGCTGCTGCCCTATGGCGGGCTGGTCGCGCTGTTCGGCTCGCTGGCCCCAAAGGGTGCGATCTTCAAGCGCTCGGCGGCCGACCCGAAGCTTTTCGAGAAAGAGGGCAGGGCGGTCGTGTTCAATTCGTTGGAGGATTTGTCGGCGCGGATCGACGACCCCGGGCTCGACGTGACCCAAGACGATTTCCTGGTGCTGCAGAACGCCGGGCCGCTGTCCCCGTCGGGCATGCCCGAGGCGGGGTATCTGCCGATCCCGCAGAAACTGGCGCGCGCCGGGGTCAAGGACATGGTGCGCATCTCCGACGCGCGGATGAGCGGCACCGCCTATGGCTCGATTGTCTTGCATGTGACACCGGACGCGGCCTCAGGGGGACCGCTCGCCAAGGTCAGGAACGGCGACCGCATGCGGCTGTCGGTCAAGGAACGGCGGATCGACCTGCTAGTGCCGCCCGACGAACTGGCGCGCCGTCCCGCAGCGCCGCCGCCCGTACCGGAGCGCGGCTATGCGCGGCTCTACCGCAATCAGGTGCTGCAGGCCGACAAGGGTTGCGATTTCGACTTCCTGCGCAAGCACCCGACGGGGATGAGCACGATCTAGCGCAGCCGCGCATCGGCTTCCTCGAGCAGCCGCGCCATACGCTCGGCCCAAGCCGTCTGGCCGGCGGCGTCGGCGATCAGATCCTGGCGGATTTCGATCTCGACATGCTCCAGACCGCGGCCTTCGCCATGCACCGGCACGGTATAGTCGCTGTCGTCGGTGATCGCGTAGGGCTCGTTGGCGCCGACGACGAGGCCGCCCTCGGCGCGCAGCAGCTCGAGCATCAGCCGCGAGAGCCGCGTCTCGTGGTGATAGAGCACGCCGACCTCGACGGCGCGGGAAACGCCCTTGAAGAGCGGGGTGAAACTGTGCATCGCGACGAGCACGGTGCGGCGGCCGGCGGCTTTGCGCTCGTCGAGCAGCCGGGTGAGCGCGGCGTGGTACGGGTCGAAGATCGCCCGCCGGCGAATGCCGCGGTCTTCGTCGGTGAGGTTTTCATTGCCGGGAATGACGGTGGTTTCGCTGATGGCCGGGATCGAGGTCGGATGGCCGGGAGCGCGGTTGCAGTCGATGACCAGCCGCGAATAGGCCTGGAGGATCGCGGTCGCGTCGAGGAGCGCGGCGAGCGCCTCGGTCACCGCGGCGATGCCGATATCCCAGGCGATGTGGCGGTTCCGCTCGACGTCGTCGAGGCCGAGCGTGCCGAGCGCTCGGGGAATCAGCCGTCCCGCGTGGTCGGCGGCGAGCACAAAGGCCGCCGCGCTCTCAGGCCGCAGGATGCGGACGGGGGACGGTTCGTCCGGAGCGAGGAGCTCGCGCATTCCGTCATTCTAGCGACGGCGGAAGCGGCGCAGCCGCAATTTATTCACCTCTAAAGCCATTGAGGCCGTTCGATCAATGCGCGAACGGCCTCATTCTCATGGCAAGTGGCGGGCGCTAAAAGCGCTCGCTTAGCCGCTTATGATTTTGCCGGCACCCAAGCTTCCTTGCCTTTGTCGAAAGTAAAGCCGGGAGCCGACTTCAGAGCGTCCTTGGTCGTATTCAGGGTGAGATACCAGTCGCCGTCTTTCATCTCCGCATGGATTGCGGCGAAAGGTACGGCGACGTCCTTCTCGCCGGCTCCGAGAAAGCCGCCCACGCCGACGATAAAGCCGGTTACCTGTCCGTTGTCGTTGACGATCACATCGTCGACGCTGCCGATCTTATCCTTGGCCGGGTCATATACGCTTTGCTTGTAGTACTTCGTCACCGTCTTGCCGGTGGGGGCCGAGGACATGATGGGCGCTGGCATCGTCTGGGCCGCGGCAAGCCCGGCCGTAGCCAGGACAATAGCGGTGGCCGTCAAAATTCGCTTCATTGGTTCCTCCGCAAAGTTGCTGCGGGTCACTAACGTTCAAATCGCGTGCGGGTTCATCCGCGGCTGAGCGCAGCGGCAAGTTCAGTGCTCAGCGCGAGGCGGCAGTCTGAATGGCTGGTGAGCCGGCGGCCTGTTTCAACCGCAATGGTCCGTGAGCGATTTTTCCTATTTGACGCGCATTCTCTCGTGGCTGATATCTCGTTGTCGACGCGCGCGCTTCACCCTGGGAAGCCGCTACAAGAGGACGTGCTCTTTCCTCGTCAGCGGGAGCCATGGACGAGAACGGTTTGTCGCAGTCCGAGACCCTGGCCGCGTTGGAGGCCGGGGAGATCGGTGTGTGGGATTGGGATTTAACGACGGGCCAAATGCGCTGGTCCGGGCAAATGTTCCGCAATATCGGCCTCGACGCCGGAAATATCGAAAATTCATACGCCCGCCTATTGGCGGCGATCCACGAGACCGAGCGGGAGGCGGTCGCGCGAGCGTTCGCCGGATTTGCCGAGCGTGCGGGACCGCTTCGGGTCGAGGCTCGGTTGGCGAGGCCGGGCGAGCCGCACTGGGTCGTCTTCCTCGGCAAAACCGAAGCGGACAAAAAAGGCGTGCCCGTGCGCGCGCACGGCATCACGATCGATAGCACGCGGCGTCGAAAAGCCGAAGAAGCCGGCGCGGCCGCGCTGACCGAAAGCGAAGCCCGGTTGCGCGAAGTCAACGAGCGGCTGCGGGTCCTTGCCGAGCGAAGAAACCGCCAGCTCGGCGCGAGCCGGGCCCAGATGCAGGCGATTTTCGACAACTCGCCGGACTGGCTGACGCTGTTTCGCGCCATGCCGGATGGCCGGTTCGTGTATGTCGACCTTAATCTCGCGACCGAGCGCGCCTATGGGCGCGGTTACGACGAGGTCGTCGGCCGCACGGTCGAAGAAATCTTGGGTGTGGAGCAAGCCCAGCTACCTCTCAGCCTCATGCGGGAGTGCATTCGCACCGGCGAAAACCAACGCTACCGGGCGCGCCGCACCCTCGCGGGCGAGACCCGTTCGATCGACGTGATGTTTGTCCGGGTGCCGGAACAACTCAACGGCGACTACCACATCATGGCGACGGCCCGCGACGTCACCGAGCATGACGCGGTCGAGGAACGGCTGCGGCAGGAGAGGCTGCTCTTCGAGCTGATCATCGAGAACACCTCGGAGGGCATCGTCGTGGTCGATGAGGCGCTGCGGCACCTCATCTGGAATACGGCCATGGAAAGGATCAATGGCCATCCTCGCGGCGACGTGCTGGGGCGCACGGTGTTCGAGGTCTTTCCCGGTTTTGTCGATCATCCCGTCGGCCGCGCCTGGCGCGCAGCCCTCGCCGGGCAGCGCGCCGAAATGCGCGACTACCATTTCTTCTCCACCCGGCGCGGCGTCGAGATTGTTTACGACGCCGATTTCATGCCGCTCTACGGCAAGGACGGATCGAACATCGGCGCGATCTGCATCCTGCGCGAGACAACCGAGCGCCGTCGCCTCGAACATCTGGCGAAGCTGGAGACAGTGGCCCAGCTGACGGGAGGCGTCGCCCACGATTTCAACAATCTGCTAACCGCAGCCATGGGCTGCCTCGACATGATCCGCCGGGACGGGACCGATGCGCGCGTGACGCGCCTGGCCGGAACCGCGCTGCGTTCGATCGACCGCGGTGCGCAGCTGACGCAACAGCTGTTGTCTTTCGCCAGGCGCCAGGCTTTGCGTCCGGTGGCGGCAAACCTCAACGACCTGCTGAGAGAGATCGAGGTTCTCGTCCGTCGCGCGATGGGTGAAACCATCGCCGTCGTCATCGATGCCGCACCCGAGCTTCCGATCTGCGCCGTCGACCCGGCACAGTTCGAGGCGGCGATCATGAACCTCGTGATGAATGCGCGCGACGCCATGCCCCGTGGCGGCCGGCTGATGTTGACGACCCGGTGGCTTCAGGCGGCGGATCTGCCTGCCGATGTCGCCTTGCCGGCAGGCGATTATGTGACCCTCGCCGTCGAGGATACCGGCAGCGGCATGCGGCCGGAAGTGATGGAGCAGGCGCTCGAACCCTTTTACACGACAAAGGGAATCGGCAAAGGATCGGGGCTTGGCCTGTCGATGGTGTATGGCTTCGCCAAGCAATCGGGAGGCGATCTGCGCATTCAGAGCTCGGTCGATCAAGGGACCAGCGTGACGCTGTATTTTCCCGTTGGCGGAGAGCCGATCAATGAGCCAACGGGTTCTTCGGGCGAAGAGGAGCAGCGCGGCTCGGGCACGATCCTCATTGTCGAAGACGACGACGCGGTCCGCGAGGTCTCGGTGGAAATCATTCAGGGTCTTGGCTACGAGGCGCTCGTCGCGCGAAACGGTGGAGAGGCGCTGGAAGTGCTGCGTCACGACGCGACGATCGACCTGCTGTTCACCGATCTCGTGATGCCCGGCGATCTGACCGGCGTCATGCTGGCGCGGGAGGCGCAAAAATTGCGCCCCGGCCTGCCTGTGCTGCTGGCTACCGGATACGCCGGGTTGGACGATCCGGGCAGCGCCGAATTTCCGGTCATCGCGAAGCCGTTCCGCGCGGTCGAGCTCAGCCGCGTCGTCGCGCGGCTGATCGACGAAGCTCGCAGCGCGTGAGGCGTCGAATGCGTGTCCTTCCGGCGCCGATCGCCACCAAGATCGAACCGGATAAAGCTTTCTACCCCGCCAAGGCGTATCATCAGAACTACCTGACGCTGCACAGCCCTACATCGCGATCAACGACCTGCCCAAGATCGATAATCTGAAGCGCCTGTTCCCCAATCTCTATCGGGAAGCGCCGGTGCTCGTTGCCACGACGCAAAACCCCCGCTAACGATGATGCGGCGCGGCAGGGAGAATTGGCCATGGAACACACCAGGCTCGGTCGCACCGGCCTTGAAGTATCGCGCATCTGCCTTGGCTGCATGAGTTTCGGCGATAGCAACCGCGGCAACGATTCATGGACGATCGGCGAGCAAGAAAGCCGAGCGATCGTAAAACGGGCGCTTGAGGGCGGGATCAATTTTTTCGACACCGCCAATCGCTATTCGGCCGGCAATAGCGAGGAAATCCTCGGCCGGGCAATTAGCGACTTCGCGCGGCGCGACGAGGTGGTGGTCGCCACCAAGGTCTATGGCCGGATGCGCCGCGGTCCGAACGGCAACGGGCTATCACGGAAGGCGATCCTGTACGAGATCGACGCGAGCCTCGCCCGGCTCGGCATGGATTACGTGGACCTCTACCAGATCCACCGCTGGGACCCGAACACGCCAATCGAGGAAACGCTCGAAGCGCTGCATGACGTCGTTAAAGCCGGCAAAGCCCGCTATATCGGCGCCTCGTCGATGCACGCGTGGAAGTTCGCCCAGGCGCTCGGCATCGCCGAGCGGCACGGCTGGACCCGCTTCGTCAGCATGCAGAACCTCGTCAACCTGCTCTATCGCGAGGAAGAGCGCGAGATGCTGCCGCTGTGCCAGGCCGAAGGGATCGGCGTCATCCCGTGGAGCCCGCAAGCGCGCGGCAAATTGAGCCGCGACTGGGACTACACCAGCACGCGCACCGAGACCGACGAGGCGTTGGGCCGGCTGTTCGGCAAAACCGAGGAGGCCGACAAGAAGGTCGCCGACCGTGTCGCCGAGGTGGCGAAGGCGCGCGGTGTCGCGCGGGCGCAGATCGCGCTCGCCTGGCTGCTGGCGAAGCCGGTCGTCACCGCGCCGATCGTCGGCGCGACCCAGCCGCATCATCTCGACGACGCGATCGCCTCGGTCGATGTCAAGCTTTCGGCCGAGGAGATCGCTTCGCTGGAGGAACCGTATGTTCCGCACGCGGTCGTCGGCTTCGGGTAGCCGCCGCCATGCCCAGGCAGATTATCGGCAAAGCCTGAGTTTCTCGTTGCGGCCTGCACCCTATCCGCCGCTATTGGCTGATCCCGGAAATCGCGCAAGCGCGGCTGGCTGGTCTTCGCGCGGTTCTAGGCGCCGGTTCACCGCTTTCACGACGACCGCCAGCCGGCGGCAGAGCGTTCGGCCGCGTCAGGCCAGTTGCGGCGCGACCTCGCGCATAAAGCATTCCATCGATTGCAGCAGCTGACCGAGATTGTCGTTGCCGTGAAAATTGACCTGGAACGCGGCGAGCCCGGCGCGCTCCCGGTAACGCAGCAGGTCGCCGGCGACCTCGGCCGGGGTGCCGTGACCGACCGGCCGCTCTTGGCCGGCGGGGGGCGCGTGCCCAGTGATCGTGCTGAACTCGACGCGGAAGCTCATCCGCGTCGGGATCGGCGGCCGGCCGGCCGCCTCGCATGCCCGGCGCAACACCGTCTGGCGGTCCACAAGATCGCCGAGCGGCGTCGGGGTGGGCTGCCACACCGCGGCGAACCGCGCGGCGCGGCGCAGCGCCGCGTCGCTCAAGCCGCCAATCCAGATCGGCGGATGCGGCTGCTGCAGCGGCTTGGGGCTGACGAACATGTCGGCGAACGAAAAGAACTTGCCGGCGAACGACACCGTGCCCGGCGCCCAGCACGCTTGCCACAGCCGCAGATACTCGTTGGTGCGCGCGCCGCGCTCATGAAACGGCACGCCGAGCGCGGCGAACTCGGCCTCGTTCCAGCCGACCCCGATGCCGGCGATAACCCGGCCGCCCGACATCCGGTCGAGCGTCGCCAGCGCCTTTGCCGTGCCGATCGGGTTGCGGTACGGCATGATCAGCACCGATACCCCGACGCCGATCCTTGTCGTATGAGCGGCGATGAACGACATCGCGACGAGCGGATCATAGACATTGGTCCACGGCGCCGCGCGGGCCGAGCTGTCGACGATGATGTGATCGTTGACAAAGATCGCGTCGAAGCCAACCTCCTCGGCCTTCTTCGCAGCCGCGATGATGGCTTCGGGCGAAGCCTCGAAACCGAGATAGTCGGCATTGGGGCAGCGGGTCGAAAATCGGACAGTCATTGATGCCTCCTGGCGCGTCGTTTTGACGGCCACCGTAGCATTCGGCGAGGCCTGTCGCGACCGTGCCTGCTGCGGCGCGACACCCAGCGGCGGACCTAGAACTGCCCGCTCTTCAGCCGGAAGATATCGGGATGGCGGCTGTCCATGACGTAGGAGAGGAACAGCGCCGTCGCCGGGGGCTGCTTTTCCTTTTCATTCCCGGCGCGTTGCAGGAGGCGCAGCACGGTCGTGTGCTTGTCCGTATC
>DATJSH010000261.1:0-19054 GCA_035504235.1 Allostellaceae bacterium
TATGTCGACCGGCTGGTGCGGCAAGGCGATGCGTGGAAATTCGCGCAAAAAGAGGTGGTGCTCGACAGCCGCCAGATCGACACGCTGCTGGCGATCCCTTTGTGATGCGGCGGCGGCGAATTGATAAAATCCCGACAATAAGCCGGTCCGGCGGCGAGAGCTTCGTTAACCTCTGCCGTTAGCGTGCGGTGCCGTTGCGGCCTGAGCCGATGAAGATCCTGGTCATCGATGACGACGTGCTGTTGCTGCGGACGATATCGCGCATTCTCGTCGCCGACGGTCATGAGGTCTTCACCGCCAGCGACGGCGGGCGGGCGATGGCCCTTTACCGGGCGATGCGGCCCGAGCTTGTCATTACCGACATCGTCATGCCGGGCCAGGAGGGGATCGAGACGATCCTCACGCTCCGCCGTGACAACAACCCGGTGAGGATCATCGCGATCTCGGGCATGGATGCGGAGATGCTCGAAACCGCGCGGCTGATCGGCGCCGATGACATCCTCGAAAAGCCGTTCCGCGCGCACGATCTGGTCAGCCGGGTGCGCGCGCTCGCCGGCGGCGACGCCGGACAGGGGGGCCCAGCGACTTAAGGCTCGGCGCACGCAGACCGCGCGGACGGCTCGACAGCGGCCGCGGCGCTGCGCCAAACTGGTGCCTCCATGCTAGCGATGCCGCGCCTGTCCGCAGTTGCCACGGTGGTTTTTGCCGGGTTGATGGCGCTTGCGGCGTCGTCGACGCAGGGCGTTGCCGGGGCGCCGGTTGTCGTCTCCTCGAAAATCGACACCGAGGGCGCGCTGCTCGGCCAGTTGATCGCCGCGACCATCGAGGCGCAGGGCCTTGCTGTTGAACGCCGCATCGGCCTCGGACCCACCAACATCGTGCGCGCCGCGATCCTCGCCGGGCAGATCGACATTTATCCCGAATACACCGGCAACGGCGCGATCTTCTTTCATCGCGAGAGCGACCCCGTCTGGAAGGACGCCGCCAAGGGCTATGCCGAGGTCGCGGCCCTCGACAAGGCGCAGAACCACCTGATCTGGCTCGCGCCGGCGCCCGCCGACAACACCTGGGTCATCGCGATCCGCAAGGATCTGCCCGGTTTCCCGCCGAAACCCTGCGTCGGCGACCTCGCTGCCTATCTGAAAGCCGGCGGAAAATTTCGCCTCGCAGCCTCGGCCGAGTTCGTCGAGAGCCCCGCGGCGCTGCCGGCGTTCGAGGCGGCCTACGGCTTTCACCTATCGGGTGATCAACTGCTGACCCTTTCCGGCGGCAACACCGCGGCGACCCTGCGCGCTGCGGCCGAGCGGATATCCGGTGTCAACGCCGCGATGGCCTATGGCACGGACGGCGCGATCGCCGCGCTCGGCCTCGAGGCGCTTTGCGACGACAAGCATGCCCAGGTCGTCTACGCGCCGGCGCCGCTGGCGCGCGAGGCGGTGATCGACGCCCACCCGGGCATCGCGCCGGCGCTCGACCGGGTGTTCGCGACCTTGACGCGTGAGGTGCTGCAGCACCTCAACGCGCGGATCGCGGTCGACGGCGAGGACGCCCGCGACGTCGCCGCCGATTACCTCAAGTCTCGGCAGCCGACGCAATGAGCGCCGCCGAGATCGCCACGCCGCCGCGCGTGGGATGGGCTCCACCGAACCAAGTGCTGCCGTGCCTGATGGTGGTGGCAGTCTTGGCCGGGTTGGGGACGGGGTTTCTCACCGAGGCGCCCAATCGGCTCGTTTCGGGTGCCCCGGTGATGCTTTGGAGCGCCGCCAGCGGTCTCTGCTCGGCAGCGTTTGCGGCGACCAGCATTGGCCTCTTTGCGCTGAGCTTCGCCGCCCCGCGCCGCTCGTTGCATTGTCTGGCCGCCGCGGTGGCGGGCGCGGCGCTTGCCGCGACACTCGCCGCCGCCGGCGACGCCGCCACCAAGCTGGCGGTGTCCGCGCCTCCAGCCGCGGCGATTTCGCTCGGCACCGGGTTTTGGCTGATCGTCGCTTGCGTCGCGTTGGCGCTGATCGATTCTCTGCGCCGCGCGGAAGCGAGCGCGCCGGTTCAGCTCGTCGTCGTGGTACTGGCGGTCGCATGCTTCTGGCTGATGGCCAAGGCCGGCCTCTTCGACGCGCTCGCGTTGGCGCGCGAATACGCGTCCCGGCGCGAGGCCTTTGCCGCGGCGGTGCTCCGCCACGTCGAGCTGGTGGCCGCCGCGATCGTGCCGGCGCTTGTCATCGGCGTACCGCTCGGCCTGCTGGCGCTGCGCAAGAAGCGCGCCGAAGCATCGATCTTCGCGGTCCTCAACCTGGTGCAGACGGTGCCGTCGATCGGGCTGTTCGGCTTGCTGATCGCGCCGCTCTCGGGGCTGGCGAGTGCCTTTCCGGTGCTGGGCGCGCTCGGCGTCGGGGGCGTCGGGCCGACGCCGGCAATCATCGCGCTGGTGCTTTATGCGCTGCTGCCGGTCGCGCGCAGCACGCTTGCCGGCATCGGCAGCGTCTCGCCGGCGGCGATCGACGCGGCGCGCGGCGTGGGCATGACGAAGCGGCAAGTCTTCTGGCAGGTCGAGGCGCCACTGGCGCTGCCGGTATTGCTCGCGGGGTTGCGTATCGTCACGGTGCAGGCGATCGGGCTGGCGGTGGTGGCGGCGCTGATCGGCGCCGGGGGGCTCGGCGCCTTTGTCTTCGATGGGCTCGGGCAGGATGCGACGAGCCTCGTGCTGCTCGGCGCGCTGCCCGCGATCGTCCTGGCGCTCGCCGTGGACTTCCTGCTGCGGCTGGCTAGCAACGGCCTGCGCCGCTCGACCCGATGAGCGAGCCGATGATTGAGATCGGGGGCCTCAGCAAATCTTATGACGGCCGGGCGGTCGTCAGCGACTTCACGCTGAGCGTGCCCGAGGGCGCGTTTTGCGTACTGCTGGGGCCGTCGGGCTGCGGCAAATCGACGACCTTGCGCATGATCAACCGGCTCGTGCCGTTCGACGCCGGCACGATCCGCGTCGGCGGCGCGGATGTGACCCAGGTCGCGCCCGAGACGCTGCGCCGACGGATCGGCTACACGATCCAATCGACGGGGCTGTTTTCGCATTGGCGGGTCGAGGACAACATCGCGACCGTGCCGCGCCTCTTGCACTGGCCGGTCGAGCGTGTGCGCGCGCGGGTCGATGAGCTGCTGGCCCTGCTGCGCCTCGACCCCGCAGCCTACCGCGGCAAGTATCCCCATCAGCTGTCGGGCGGCGAGCAGCAGCGGGTCGGCGTGGCGCGAGCCTTGGCCGCCGATCCCGACCTGTTGCTGATGGACGAGCCGTTTGCCGCGGTCGACCCGATCACCCGCAACGCGCTGCAAGGCGAGCTGAAGCGCATCCACCAGGCGACCGGCAAGACCATCGTCTTTGTCACGCACGACATCGAGGAGGCGCTGCGCCTCGCCACGATGATCGCGATCATGGAGCGCGGCCGGCTCGTCCAGGTCGGTTCACCGCTCGACATCGTCGAGCGGCCGGCGAGCGATTTCGTCCGCGACTTTATCGGTGTGCAGGGGATCGGGCTGAAGCTCCTGTCGGTGCGCCGCGTCGCCGACCGGGTGCGCCGCGGCGAAAGCGCCGAGGGCGAGGCGATCCGCGCCGACGCGACGCTGGCCGACGCGCTGGCGGCGATGATTGCCCGCCGTGCCGAGCGGTTGCCGGTGACCGATGACGGCGCGGTGATCGGCGCGCTCGCGCTGGCTGATCTGGTGAAATGATGCATGCGCTGAAGACGCCCGCGCTGTGGGTAGGACTGCTGTTTGTCTTTCTCTTACTGGACATGCACGCGTTGCGCCCGTTCTTCGCCGCGGCCTTTCCCGGCGTTCGTCCGGAGATCTTCAATCGTGCGAGCTTCATCGAATTATTTCTGTCGCATCTCGGGCTGGTCGCCGTATCTGGTGTTGCCGCGACCATTGTCGGAATCGCGCTGGCCATCTTCGTGACGCGGCCGGCCGGGCACGATTTCCGCACCATCGCCAACATGCTGGCGACAATCGGCCAGGTGTTTCCGCCCGTCGCCGTGCTGGCGCTAGCCGTGCCGGCGCTGGGTTTCGGCCCGCGGCCAACGATCGTCGCGCTATTCCTTTACGACCTCTTGCCGATCCTCGAAAACGCGATCGCCGGCATCGAGAGCGTGCCCGAGGCGCTGCGTGAGGCGGGGCGCGGCATGGGGCTGTCGCCCTATCAGTTGCTGCGGGACGTCGAATTGCCGCTTGCCGCGCCGGTGATCCTCGCCGGTATCAGGGTGTCGATAACGATCGGCATCGGCACGGCGACAATCGGCTCGACGGTCGGCGCGCTGACCTTCGGCACGCCCATCTTCGACGGCCTGGCCGGCAACAAGCTACCTTATGTGCTGCAGGGCGCAGTGCTGGTGGCGCTGTTCGCGATCGTCACCGATCTGTTGTTCGGGTTGCTGGCGCGGCGGCTTCAGCCATCCGGCTAGCCAAATAAGCTTCGAGCGCCGCCCGCTGGTGGGGCGTGGCCACGAGACCGAGCTTGGTGCGCCGCCACAAAATGTCGTCGGCGGTTTGCGCCCATTCTTCGCGCATCAGAAAATCGACCTCCGCGCGGCCGAGGCCCGGCGCGAATTCGTTGTCGGCGGCAGCGCCGACACGGGCGTCGTCGTCAGGCAGCGGCGCCTGATGCGTCCAAGGCGGGCCCATGTCCGAAAGATACGGCGCGAGGCGCAGCAGCGCCGCCTCGGCGAGCCGGCGATAAGTCGTCAGCTTGCCGCCGAACACTGACAGCGCCGGCGCACCCTCGTCATCGAGTTCGAAGACGTAGTCGCGGCTCGTCGCGGAGGCGCTTTTCGACCCGTCGTCATAAAGCGGGCGCAGCCCGGAATAGCGCCACACCACATCGCCCGGCTCGGGCGCGTGCTTAAACCAGCGCCCGACCGCGCGGCACAGATAGGCAACCTCCCCGTCGCTCGGCGCATCGGCCGGCGGCACCACAGCCGCGACTTCGGTGGTTCCGATCAGCGTGTAGTCGCGCTCGTAAGGGATCGCGAAAACCACGCGCCGGTCGTCGTTCTGCAGCAGATAGGCATGGTTGTGGGCGTAAAGCTGCGGTACGACGATGTGGCTGCCTTTGTCGAGGCGCAGCCGGGCGCGGCTCTTGAGCTCGGCGCGGCGCAGCACCTCGGAGACCCACGGGCCCGCGACATTGACCAGGGTGCGCGCGGCCGCTTCCCGCTCGCCGCCATCCGCGCCGCGCAGCGTGGCTCGCCAAAAATCGCTGTCGCGCCTTGCCGCGACAAGCTCGGCGCGGGTCAGGATCTCGGCGCCATGGCGCGCCGCGTCGCGCGCATTGGCGATCGTCAGCCGCGCGTCGTCGACGACGCAATCGGAATAGACAAAGCCGCTCGTCAACTCGTCGCGCAAGGGCGCGCCGAGCAGGCTGTCAGTGAGATCGATCGCCGCCGAGGCCGGCAGGGAACGCGCACCGCCGAGCCGGTCGTAAAGAAACAAGCCGGCGCGCAGCATCCAGCGCGGCCGAAGCCCCGGTCCATGCGGCAGCACAAAGCGCATCGGCCGCACCAGATGAGGGGCGATGCGCAGCAGCACCTCGCGCTCGGCCAAGGATTCGCGCACGAGGCGGAACGCGCCATGCTCCAGGTAGCGCAGCCCGCCATGGATCATTTTGCTCGACGCCGAGGAGGTTGCACCGGCGAGGTCGCCCTTGTCGCACAACAGCACCTTGAGCCCGCGCCCCGCCGCGTCGCGCGCGATGCCAACGCCGTTGATGCCGCCGCCAATGATGAGCAGATCGAAGATGTCGCTTGTTCGCATCGCTCGGCAGCATAGCATTGTCGCCGATTGCGCGAGCGCGGGCTTGGTCATAGCTTCGCCGCCAGTCAATGCAAAATCCGGCGATGAGGGGCTTCGGCAATGCGAAAGACCGGCATGTTGATGGCGGCGACGGGGATCGCGATGCTGGCGGGCGTGGCGCCGGCCTTCGCGGGGTTCGGCGCGATCGCCTACGACCAGGCGACGGGACGCTACGGCTTCAGTTGGAACGAGGCCACGCAGGATCGCGCGAACGGACTGGCGCGCAAGGATTGCGGCTCCGACAAATGCCGGCTCATCCCCGTGCCGCCGGCCAAATGCGGCGCGCTCGCCACCACCGACAACCCAAAGGAAAGCACCGCGTGGGGCGCCTCGGTCCGCGACGACAAAGCGGCGGCAGAGCTCGGCGCGATTCAAGGCTGCCAGAAGCGCACCGCCGGCCAATGTAAAATCCGCGGCAGCGAGTGCAATCGCTAGCGCGCGGCTATGTCCCGATCGCCAGGGGCGCGGTGAGCTTGGTGAGGAGCGCAATCACCGAAAGCGGCGTCATGCGGCCGGTCTTGGGGTTTTCGAGGCTCGGCACGTTTTCGATCTGAAACGAGAAGCGCGCGGCGTCCGCCTCGACCTCGATGCGGTGCATGTTGCGATCCACCGCGGGGTCGGCCCAGATGTCGATCATCGTGCCATCGGGGCCGAGCCCGGCCATCGCTAACGCCGCCGCGACATTGACGTTGGCGGGGAAGCCGCGCGCCGCCTCGCGCGCCGTGCCGCTGAACACAAGCTTTGCCTCGGTGAGACCGGTCACGCGAATCTGGTGCTCGATCAGATAGGGCGCGCCTTCGAGGCCGCCTGGCGGCTTGCGGGTGGTCATCTGCACCGATCTGATGCCGCCGCCCACCGCCGCCGCCTGCACCGCGTCGAGCGCCAGAAGCGCGCCGGTCGGCACCAGGATGCGCCCGCCTTGGCGCCGCGCCAGGTCGACGAGGTCGAAATTGTCGAGGAGTGCGCCGCACGAGAGCGTCACCAGTGTGCGGCCATGCGCCAGCACCGGCTCGGCGAGGTGGCGCAGGTGCTCGGCCGGCGCGCACTCCACGACGAGATCGGCATCCTCCCACAGCCGCCCCAGCGGCCGCACCGGAATGGGGTTGGCAAAGCCGGCAAGCGCGCGCTCGGCGCGCGCCGTGTCGCGCGCCGAGACCGCGGCGAGGCTTAAGCCCGGAATACCTTTGTCGAGCGCCTCGGCCACCACCTTGCCGATCGCGCCGAACCCGCCGATGGCGACGCGTAGGGTCATGTCTCGGCCTTTCAATGTATCCCGTTGAGGACGTAGACGCGCGATGTCGCGGCGCGTCGGCGCAGTGCCGCGAGTTGCGCTTGCTCGGGCGAATTGAACCATCGGTTCGCGTCTTCTGCCGTGGGGAACCCGATCAGGGTCACGACGCCGGCCGCCGGAGCCCCTTCGCGCACGTCGGGCAACGCTCGCGCCAGGATGCGGCCGTGATACGCGGCCAGCGCCGCCGGCTCGCGCTGGACATATTCCGTGAAGCCGGCCGGGTCGGTGACATGCGTTTCCAGCACGACATAGGCGCCCTGTTCACCCGTCTGCGCGCGGAGCGATGGGATGCCCCAGGCGCCGATCGCGATGCCGGCGACAAGTGCAAGCAGGAGCGCGGCGGTTTGTTTCATGGCGACCCTCAATAGGATTTCGGCAGGCCGAGCACGCGCTCGCCGATATTGGACAAAATCAGCTGCGCCATGACCGGCGCGATACGCGCGATCTGCGCTTCGCGGAAGAAGCGTTCGACGTGGAATTCCTTAGCATAGCCCATGCCGCCATGCGTGAGCATCGCGGTCTCGCAGGCCTTAGCCCCGACCTCGCCGGCGTAAAATTTGGCGGCGTTGGCGAAGGCGCCGACCTGGGTCGAATCCTCATGCGCGTCATAGGCCGCGGCGGCGCGCAGCACCAGGAGCTCGGCCGCCTCCAGTTCGACCCAGCGCTCGGCGAGCGGGTGCTGGATACCCTGGTTCTGGCCGATTGGCCGGCCGAAGACGATGCGCTCGTTCGCATAACGCGCCGCGCGGGCGAGGGCGGCCCGGCCGAGCCCCACCGCCTCGGCGGCGATCAGGATGCGTTCCGGGTTCATCCCGTGCAGGATGTACTGGAAGCCTTTGCCCTCCTCGCCGATGCGGTCCTCCAGCGGTACCTTGAGCCCGTCGATGAACAGCATGTTCGAATCGACCGCATGCCGGCCCATCTTGGGGATCTCGCGCACCTCGACTGCGGCGCGGTCGAGGTCGGTGTAGAACAGGGTCATCCCGGCGGATGGCCGCGGCGCGTCCTCATAAGCTGTCGTGCGGGTCAGGATCAGCATCTTTTCGGTGACTTGCGCGGTCGAGGTCCAGATCTTGCGGCCGGTGATGACGTAGCCGTTTCCCTCCTTCACCGCGCGCGTCTTGATGTGCGTCGTATCGAGCCCGACATCGGGCTCGGTGACCGCGAAACAGGCCTTTTCCTTGCCCTCGATCAGCGGCGGCAGCCAGCGCTGCTGCTGTTCCTTGGTGCCGAAGACGACGACCGGGTGCAGCCCGAAAATATTCATGTGCACGGCCGAGGCGCCCGAGAAACCGGCGCCCGATTGCGCCACCGCCTGCATCACCACCGCCGCCTCGGTGATGCCGAGCCCGCTGCCGCCAAATTCCTCCGGCATCGCCACGCCGAGCCAGCCGCCTTCGGCCATCGCCTGGTGGAATTCGTGCGGGAACCCGCCGTCGGTGTCCTTTTTGAGCCAATAGGCGTCGTCGAAGCGGGTGCACAGCCGCGCCACCGCATCGCGAATTTCGAGCTGTTCTTCGGTCAAGGCAAAACTCATCACCGTCTCCTGAAGCCGCCCGATATCGACCGAGCGCGGCCTAGCCTGGTATTCTGCGGCAAAATCCTCGCCGGAGCACGCGCTTGCCGCTCGACATTGCCTTCAGCGTCTGTCCGCACGATTGCCCGAGCGCCTGCGCACTCGAGGTCGAGCGGATTGATGGCGATCGTATCGGACGTATTCGCGGCGCCAAGGCGCAGGGTTACACCGACGGTGTGGTCTGCGCCAAGGTCGGCCGCTACGCCGAGCGGCAATACCATCCCGACCGGCTGTCGGTGCCGCTGCGGCGGGTCGGTGACAAAGGTGTTGGCCGCGCCGCTTTCGAGCCGATCTCGTGGCATGACGCGCTCGACATCGTCGCGGAGGGCTTTATCCGCGCCGCACAGCGCTACGGCTCGCAGACGGTGTGGCCGCATTACTATTCGGGCACGATGGGGCTGGTGCAGCGCGACGGGCTGCAGCGTCTGCGCCATGCGATGCGCTATTCGCGGCAGCACTCGACGATCTGCAATGCGCTGACCGATGCCGGCTGGCTTGTCGGCCACGGGCAGAAGCGCGGCGTCGACGGGCGCGAGATGGCGCAATCCGACCTGATCGTGGTGTGGGGCGGCAACCCGGTCTCGACCCAGGTCAATGTGATGACCCACATCGCCAAAGCGCGCAAGGAACGCGGCGCCAAGCTGGTGGTGGTCGATCCGTATCGCACCGGCACGGCCGAAATCGCCGACATGCACCTCGCGCCGCTGCCAGGAACCGATGGGGCGCTCGCTTGCGCGGTAATGCATGTACTGTTCAAGGAAGGATACGCCGACCGGGCTTATCTCGCCCGTTACAGCGACGATCCGGCCGGTCTCGAAGCGCATCTCGAAACCCGCGGGCCGGAATGGGCATCGGCGATCACCGGTTTGCGCGAAGATGAGATTGTGAACTTCGCCCGGCTCTACGGCTGTACGAAGCGCAGCTATCTCCGGCTCGGCTACGGCTTTTCGCGGCAACGCAACGGCGCGGTCAACCTGTTCGCCACGACCTGCCTGCCAATCGTCACGGGCGCCTGGCAGTACGAAGGCGGCGGGGCGCTGCAATCGAATCATGGGGTGGTGCGGCTTGACCGGCGGCTCATCGAGGGGTCCGATGTCATCGATTATTCGACCCGCATCCTCGACCAATGCCGCATCGGTGCGATCCTCACCGGCAATAAGGCCGATTTGCGCGGTGGGCCGCCGGTGACCGCGCTCTTGATCCAGAACACCAACCCGATGGTCGTATCGCCGGATTCTGGGCTGGTGCACAAAGGCTTCGCGCGCGACGATTTGTTTGTCTGCGTACACGAGCAATTCATGACCGAGACGGCAGCGATGGCCGATATCGTGCTGCCGGCGACGACCTTTCTCGAGCATGACGACATCTACACCGCCGGCGCGCATGCTTTTTTGCAGCTGCACCGCGCCGTTGTGCCGGCTTACGGCGAGTGCCGCTCGAACCACGAAGTGCATTGCGGCTTGGCTGAGCGTCTCGGCGCGCAGCACCGCGGCTTCAAGATGACGGCGTATGAGATCATCGCCGAGACCTTGCGGATGAGCCACCTGCCGGGTCCCGAGAAATTTGTCGAAGGAACCTGGCTCGATTGCGACCCGTCCTTCGAGACGGCGCATTTCCTCGACGGGTTCGGCCATATCGACAAGAAATTCCACTTCCGCGCCAACTGGGCGTCGATGAGGGGGCCGATGGGCGGGTTTGGGGTTGAGACGCTGCCCGCGTTCCCCGACCATGTCGCCAATATCGACGACGGCGATCCCGACCGGCCGTTCCGCATGGTGCCGGCGCCGTCGCGCTCGTTCCTCAATACGAGCTTCAACAACACGCCTTCGGGCATTGCCCGCGAGGGTCGTCCCTCGGCGCTGGTGCACCCGGAGACATTGGCGGCGCTGGGGATCGCCGACGGCGCGCGCATCCGCATCGGCAACGACAAGGGCAGCGTCGTCGTCCACGCCAAGGCGTTCGACGGGCTACAAAAACGTGTGGTGATCGCCGAGGGCGTGTGGCCCAACGCGGCCTTCGAAGAAGGCGTCGGGATCAACCTGTTGACCAGCGCCGACCCCGGCCCGCCACAGGGCGGCGCGGTGTATCACGACACCGCGGTATGGCTGCGGCCGGCATGAGTAACCACATTTTATCGTCGCCCCCCGAAGGCGGGGGCCCAGGGGCGATCGTTCAATCGCTAGCCCTGGATTCCCGCTTGCGCGGTAATAACGATTGGAGATGGCAGGGTGAGTGACAAAAGTAAGCTGCCGACAAAATCATCCTCGACCGATGTCGACGCGTTCCTGCGCGATCTCAACCGAGCGCCGGCGGTGCGGCCGGCGGGAGGGCGTGGGCGGCTGATCTTTGCGCTCGACGCCACGGCCAGCCGCGAGCCGAGCTGGGATCGCGCCTGCCGCATCCAGGGCGAGATGTTCGAGGCGACCGCGGGGCTCGGCGGGCTCGACGTGCGGCTCGTCTTCTACCGCGGCTTCGCCGAGTGCAAGGCGAGCCGCTGGATGCGGAACGCCGCCGAGCTGCACAAGGCGATGAGCTCGGTCTCTTGCATCGGCGGCGAGACGCAGATCGAGCGGGTGCTGGAGCATGCGATCGGCGAGACCAAGAAGCAGCGGGTTCATGCGCTGGTCTTTGTCGGCGATGCGATGGAGGAAAGCGCCGACCGGCTATGCCGGCTCGCCGGTGAGCTGGGGCTGCTCGGCACGCCGGTTTTCGTCTTCCACGAGGGCGCTGACGCGACGGCGAGCGCCACCTTCCGCCAGATCGCCAAATTGTCGCGCGGCGCCTATCTAAGCTTCGACCTGGCGAGCGCCGACAAGCTCAAGGAATTGCTCGCCGCGGTCGCGGTCTACGCTGCCGGCGGCTATCGCGCCCTCGCCGATCTCAGCACGAAACGAGGCGGCGATTTCCGGCTGCTGATTTCGCAATTGCAGGGATGATCGGTATTACGCCGGGTTTCGATGGGCTTCTCTTTGTCGCCCCCGCGAAGGCGGGAATCCAGGGCGACCGTGACCTCGCTTGCCCTGGATTCCCGCATTCGCGGGAATGACGATGGGGTAGGCGATGCCGGAGCTCGCCCTATTTGGCGGCGTCCTGATCCTCGGCGGGCTGTTGCTGCTCGTCTATCTGTTCGTCAATACCGACCCGGCCAGGCTGGCGCGCGCGCTCAAATGGATCGGGCTCGGCGCGGCGGTATTGGTCTTCCTCTATCTGCTGTTGTCGGAGAGGTTCGCCTTTATCTGGCTGCCGCTCGCGGTGGCCTTTCCGTATCTGCGGCGCTTGCGATCGGTGTTCGGCTGGTTTCGCGGGGCGAGTGGAGGCAGCCAGACATCCGATGTTTCCACCCCCTATTTGCGCATGAGCCTCGATCATGACACCGGCACGATGACCGGGACGGTACTCGCCGGCCGCTTTGCCGGGATGCGGCTTACGGAGCTGGGACGCGACGAGCTCTTCGAGCTGCTGCGCGAATGCCGCGCGGCCGACGAGGAAGGCGCGCGGCTCGTCGAGGCCTATCTCGACCGCATCTTCCTTGGATGGCGAGACGAATTCGCCGGCGGGGCGACCGGTGGTTCGCCGCCGCCTGCCGGCAACGCCGACATGACGGCGGCGGAGGCCTACGAAATCCTCGGGCTTGCGCCTGGTGCCGACGAGACCCAGATCAAGGCGGCGCATCACCGGCTGATGATGCAGCTCCACCCCGACCATGGGGGCACCGACTATCTCGCGACACAGATCAATCGGGCGCGCGATGTGCTGCTGAAACATTAACGTAACGGTAGTGCTGTCATCTGATCATGGCGCGGGGGAAGGAAGCGTTACGGCCGATTCTGCGTTATTAGGGATGCCGCCACGGCGGCGCGTCACGACACAGGGTTTTCATGCACCAGCGCATTCGCAAAGCGGTCTTTCCCGTCGCCGGTCTCGGCACCCGCATCCTGCCCGCCACCAAGGCGATGCCGAAGGAGATGCTGACTGTCGTCGACCGGCCGTTGATTCACTATGCGGTCGAGGAAGCCAAGGCCGCCGGCATCGAGGAATTCTATTTTGTCACCGGCCGCGGCAAGGGCGCGCTCGAAGACCATTTCGACGTCGCTTACGAGATGGAAGCAACCCTCCAGGAGCGCGGCAAGACTCAGCAGCTCGAAGAGATGCGGGCCTGGCTGCCCGAGGCAGGACAGATCGCCTATACGCGCCAACAGCGTCCGTTGGGCCTCGGTCACGCCGTCTGGTGCGCGCGCCATCTGGTCGGCGATGAGCCGTTCGCGGTGATGCTGGTCGACGATCTGATGGTCTGCAAGCCGCCCTGCCTCCGGCAGATGGTCGATGCCTACGAGGAGACCGGTGGCAATATCGTCGCGGTCGTCGAGGTGCCGCGCGAGCAGACCAACCGCTACGGCGTGCTCGACATCGTTGAGGACAAGGGACAGCTGGTCCGCGCGACAGGGGTCGTCGAAAAGCCGAACCCGGCCGAAGCGCCGTCGAACTTGACGATCATCGGCCGCTACATCATCCAGCCCGAGGTGTTTGGCCACCTTGAAGACATGGAGCCGGGCAGCGGCAACGAAATCCAGTTGACCGACGGGCTCGCCGCGCTGATTGCCGAAGGCCAGGATTTCCACGGCTTCCGCGCCACCGGCCGGCGCTTCGATTGCGGCGACAAGCTCGGCTATCTCGAAGCCAATATCGCGCTGGGGCTGGAACATCCCGAACTCGGCGACGGTCTGCGCCGCATACTGCAGAATTACCGGACCGACCGCGGCTGACCACGGGGCACTGACCGTGGGGCACCGTTTCAACCCGGCGATCCTGCGCGAATACGACATTCGCGGCATTGTCGGCAAAACCCTATTCGCCGCCGATGCCGAGGCGCTCGGTCGCGCCTTCGCCGCGACTCTGGCCCGTACTGGCGGCCGCCGGGTAGCCATCGGCTATGACGGGCGGCTGACCTCGCCCGAGCTCGCAGCGGCGCTGGTCGAGGGGCTTGCCGCGGGTGGCGCCGATGTCGTCCGTATCGGTCGCGGGCCGACGCCGATGCTCTATTTCGCCGCGGCGACGCTCGGCGTCGATGGCGGGGTGATGGTCACGGGGTCGCATAACCCGCCCGACCATAACGGCTTCAAGATGGTGCTTGGCGGCAAGCCATTCTATGCCGAGCAGATCCAGGAGCTTGGCCGCACCGCGCTGGCGCTTGGCGCGCCGGAGGGTCCGCGCGGCCGGGTCGAGGATCACGCGATCGCGGACGACTACCTCGCCCGGCTCGCAGGCGACTATGACGAGGGCCGGCCGCTCAGCGTCGCCTGGGACCCGGGTAACGGCGCGACTGGCGAGATTGTGAGCCGGCTGACCCAGCGCCTGCCCGGCACGCATCACCTGATCAACGCGGCGATCGACGGGCATTTTCCGGCGCATCACCCGGACCCGACCCTGCCCGAAAATCTGGTTCAGCTGCAGCAGGAGGTGACGCGGCGCGGCTGCGACCTCGGCATCGCCTTTGACGGTGACGGCGACCGGATTGGCGTCGTCGACGCCAAGGGCCGCATCCTGTGGGGCGACCAGCTGATGATCGTGCTGGCGCGCGACGTCTTGAAGCGGCATCCCGGCGCGCCGATCATCGCTGACGTCAAGGCCAGCGATGTGCTGTTCGCCGAGATTGCTCGCGCCGGCGGCAAGCCGGTGATGCTGCCGACCGGGCATTCGCCGATCAAGGCGAAGCTCGCCGAATTGAAGGCGCCGCTCGCCGGCGAGATGAGCGGCCACATCTTTTTCGGCGACCGCTGGTATGGGTTCGACGACGCGATCTATGTCGCGGTGCGGCTGCTCGGCATCCTCGCGCAAAGCGCCGAAAGCCTCGCCGAGATCGCCGATCGGCTGCCCGTCATGTTCAACACCCCCGAACTGCGCATTGACTGCGACGAGGACCGCAAGTTCCCGATCGTCGCGGAAATTGCCGAGCGGCTGCGCCGCCGCGGCGCGGATGTCATCGACATCGACGGGGTACGCGTCAAAAGCCCCGACGGCTGGTGGCTGGTGCGCGCCTCAAACACGCAGGCGGTTATCGTCGCCCGCGCCGAATCGACGACAAATGCAGGGCTCGCGCGGCTAAAAGGCGAAATTACGCGCGAGCTCGCGGAAAGCGGGCTGCGGGTCCGGCTCGATTGAACTAGCGGCTGGCGACCTTGACCGCCGCGGGCATGACCGAGCAGCCGATGTGCTGCCGGTGAAGCTCGCCGCACGCGGCGCGCGCCGCGGGCTCGGTGAAGTAGATGAGCCGCGCGCGGTAAAGCCGCTCGCGGCCGGCCGGCGCCAGGATTTGCGACTGCTTGCCCTTGGCAAAGGGCAATTCGGCAATTTCGTGCTCAACGCGCTCCGCGGCCGGCTCGCCGCGATACGCGCCGAACTGGATCGCCCAGCCCTCGTGCGGATCGGGCGTCGCCGGCGCGGCCTCGGCCTTGCTGACCGGCGCCAGGTGTGCGAGCGCCGCGCTTGCGACGGCGGCCACGGTTGCTGGCGCCGAGCGAGCGGGCGGCTCGTCGGAAACCGGCTGGCTCGCCGGCGGCGCCATCGAGGTCATGGCGACCGCGGCGAACGATGGTTGCGGCACTGCCGCCGGCTGGGCCGCTGGTGGCGCGGCGGTGGCAACCGCCGGGACCGCGGTCGGCGCCGTCTGGTTCTGCGCGACGAGCACACTCGGCTGGCGGGCGATGTCGCCAAAGCCAAGGTCGAGCATCTGCGCCATCGACTCGTCACGGCTATGCACGGTGCGGCCGCCGAGGATCACGCCGATCAGACGATGCCCGTTCTGCACCGCCGATGTCGCGAGGTTGAAGCCCGACGCCTCGGTATAGCCGGTCTTAATGCCGTCCGCTCCCGGATACCAGCCGAGCATGTGGTCGTGGCCATTGACGATCTCGCCGTTGAAATCGAACTTGGTCACCGCGAAGTAGCGGTATTCGCGTGGAAAATCACGGTAGAGCGCCAGCGCCAGCCGCGCTACGTCGCGCGCTGTCGTCAGCTGCTCGGGATCGGGCAGGCCCGACGCGTTGGCGTAATGCGTGCGGGTCATGCCGAGCTGCGCCGCCTTCTGGTTCATCAATTCGGCGAAGGCCGCTTCACTGCCGCCGCCCATCCCTTCGGCCAGCACAGCGGCGGCGTCGTTGGCCGATTTTGTGACGATCGCCAGGATCAGGTCGCGCACCGTGACCGCTTCGCCGGGTTGCAACCCTAGCCGCGACGGGGCGTGCGCCGCCGCTGCCACCGAGACCGGCAAATTCTGATCGAGCTTCAGCCCCCCTTTGTTCAGCGCCTCAAAGGTCAGGTACAGCGTCATCATCTTGGTGAGCGAGGCCGGATAGGTCACGGCATCCGGGTTCAGTTGGCGCAGCACCTGTCCGGTATCGGCGTCGAGGACGATGGCTTCGTAGATCGGTCCGCCCGGCCCGGCGACCACCCGCGCCGCGCTGACCGGCAGCGGTACAGCCGTGATGGTGAATGCCAGAACGGCGACCAAAAACCCAGACCGCCGCACTCGGCGGCCATGACCACGCAGCAGCAACGACTGAGCCGGCACGTTAACCCCCGCCCCCTGAGCGAACGCCACACACTCCCCCTGCCTTCATCAGGCGATGCGAAGGGTAAAAAAAAGATGAAACCCTGTCAAAGCCAGTCATCGCATAAGGCAACCCGCGTCGGCGACAGTGAAACGCGCGGCACGCGAGTTCATTCGCTGCAATGTCCTCAAAACTTCGCACCGGTCATCCTGGCGAACGGATGGCACCCGGTTGCTCGTATCTTGTGCGGCGCACAAAATTCGGTTGACCTCGTGCAACTATCGCCTACCTAGGCTGTTGTGCATCGCAGCAATTCCGCAGCGATCAGCGAGGTTGAGATGAGCGACGAAAAGCAGAACAGGACGAAGCGGGCGGCGGCGCCGCAGCAGACGGAATCCGAAACCGCGGTGATGGCGTCCGAGACGCCCGAACCGGCGGCACTCCCCCCACCGGAAGCGAGGATGGCTTTGCCCGCGCCGGTGCCCGAGTGGCGGTACGGTGCCGAGCGGTACTTTGCCGCCTACCGCGCGACGCTTGCCTCGATCGGCGAATCGCAGGCGGCAATTGCCTCGGACGTGACGGCGATGGCGCTCGAGATGAGCGGTCTCGCCCGCTCGAACCTGACCGCGGCGGGCGATGGCGTCACCGCGTTCCTCAGCGCGCGCAGCCTGGTTGATGCGGTAGAGGCGCAGCTCGGCTTTGCGCGGCGCACCCTCGATGCGTTCGCCAGCGGTTCGACGCGGCTCGGCGAGCTCGGTTTGCGCCTGGTGAGCGATGCGACAAAGCCGATGACCAAGCCGTTCGCCGCCGTCTGAAGCCGCGCGAATCGCCGCAAATCCGCGGCGCGGCAGGTCGTCGCCGCGGCGGGTTCTTGTTCCGCCGCGCCGATTGCGGGAAAGTCCGCCCGCATTCGGGGGAGCTTTAATGCCGTTTGATTGTTTTCGCGCGTGGCCGCGTCCGATCCTGGCGGCGCTGATTTGCGGTGCCGCGGCGATCGGCGCCGGCGGCCCTGCGGCCAGAGCGCAGATCGGCCCGGAATCGATCGACATCATCGACCGGCTGTGCGCGCAGACCTTGCGCAGCAACGAAGAAGATCGGCTCTATGGCATCATCAGCCTGACGGTGCGGGGGACGATTAGCTATCGCGGCGGCGCGCTGCAGCGCAACGTGATCGACGATGCCGTGCAGAACGCGCTCGATGCGCTGCTCAGCGACTGCGCGAACCTCAAGGCAGCCGACCCGTCGAAGCGGGTCGACATGGCGATCGCGGTCGTCAGCGACGCCGCCACCAAGGTCCTCGACAAGGCCGCCGCTGCGCGTAAAAGCCATCACAACGACAGCCCCTACGCCAAGACGGCGGAGGGCAAGGTAACCGCCGCCGATCTTTCCGAGGAGCTGTCATCGCAAGAAATCGACCAATGGCTCGATTCGATGCCGGCACGGGAGCGCGCGCTGTCGCTGTTTCTCTATTCCTCCAAGGTGACGCCCAAGGAAATCGCCGAGGCGGTTGGTGAAAAACCCAACACGATCGCTCGCCAGTTCGGCGCCAGCAAAGCCGATCTGATGCACATCTACGACGAGAACTGGCAGGAGCCGATCAGTGGCCCCAACGCCGAGCCGGCGATGAAGTACACCATGAGCGGCGAGGGCTTTGCCGCGGCGATGACGGCTGCGGAGAAGCCCGCGCCGACATCACCGCCGGCTGCCGATGCAACGGCAACCGCGGGCGGCGCGCCACCCGCCGCGATCCCCATTACTGCGGCCGGCACGGCCTCGCCGCGTGGCGGGCTCGGCTCGCTGAAGGTGACCGGGATCAGCGACATGATCTATTCGGGGTGGTCGTTGCTGGCGACGGCCCAGGGCCTCCCGCGCGGCGAGCATATCGGGGTCTCGCAGCCCTTTCTGCTCGAGCCCGATTCGCCGAACGTCAAACGCATGCTAGTGACCGGCATCGCCGAGATCGGCAATTCCGACGCCGAGACCCGCCGGTTTCTGTTGAAGGCTTATGCGATCGACGCTGACAAGGAGGGCGCCGGGCTGCACGACGGCTTCCATGTTGGCGCGCCGCTCGATAATGCCGAGGCGAAAAAAACCCTCGCCAACCCGACCCTGACCTCGATCGAGGTCGCACGCTGCCTGTGGCATGATTTCGGCACCGGACCCGACCCCGGCCTGTGCCGGCAGTCGGCCGACGCCACACCGCCAGCCACACCGGCTCCGTCTTCGCCGGCCGCAGCAGCGGCGCCGGCCACGCCAGCCCCACCGCCGGAGGCTCCGGCGCAAACCCGACCTCAGGCTAATCCTTGAGATAGCGCGCGAAAAACGCCGGCACGCGCTGCATCGCATCGGCGCGCGCCGCCGGGTCGGTACCGACAATCGGCACCACGCCGGCACGGGTGACGTATTTGGGCAATTCGCGGATCGATACGTTCGGCGCATCAAATGCATGGTAGGCGCTGGGATAGATGACGATCTGCGCCTGGGCGCCGCGCGCGATCGCGCCGTCGATAAAGGTCTTGCAGAGCCCCGCTGGCGTCCAGACATCCGCCGCGCCCTGGAGCACCAAAAGCGGGATCTTCGTCGTCCACCCGATCCCCCAGCGATCATCGCGGCACGCCGCTGGGTAAAAAGCGACCGCGGCGCGAAAATCCGGTGCGGTCATCTCGGCGGGGCGGCCAAGGCTTGGCTCGCCGACCGACATCAGCACCGTCCCGCCACCCTGCGACCAGCCGAGCGCGGCGATCCGGTCGGGCCGGATATCGGGCTGCGCCTGCAGCCAGGCGAGCGCGCCATAGGCATCCTTGG
>DATJSH010000262.1:0-12045 GCA_035504235.1 Allostellaceae bacterium
AGCGCGGCGCGGATCTGCTCCACCATGTCGGTCTCGCGCGACAGCGTGCCGCTCGCCAACAGAAAGACGGCATGCGCGTCGGCGCGCTCCACCTCCTCCTTCAAGACTTCGGGGAAGGGCCGCCCGTAGATCACGCTTTCCATCGCCGGAAAGCGATATGCACCGGTCAGCATCTCGCGGCCCTCCTTCTCTTATAAGTGCCTGGACGCTATGCCGGCCGCGATACCGCTGCTTTCCGGTGCCTAAAAGAAGACGTAAGACCGGACCACCACGTTCCTGCGGCATGGAGCGGTGAGCGGCACATTCGGGTCGATACACGCCGTGTGGAATGACCAGCGCGAGACCGAGCCGTCAGTGACCGAGTCGTAGCATTTGAGCATCGACACCTCGGTCGGCTTCTGCTGGGGAATCCAGTACCACTCGTGGTTGGGGCGGTAGGTGAAGCGGGTCGTCTCACCGACGCGGTCGTCATAGATCCGGTAGTTGGTGATGTACGGCTGGTCGGCGAAGGATGGCCATGCGCAGAGCACGAACGGGAACTGCTGGATTGTCTCGAACGGCTTGGCGAGGTTGATCGACATGAACCGGCGCGACATCTTCGCGTCGGCCTCCGCCTCGGTGCAGTACTGCTGTCGGCCGAAGTTCCGGAGGTTTTTCGTGAGCAGCTCACGGCAGCGCACGCGCCCGCTGTTGTCGTTCAAATCGTTGTGGACGAGGTTGGCGTAGTTGGCGTTGACGCCCGGGTTCTTGCCGTCCTGGTCTTCGGTGCGGTCGCCCTTGTAGTCCTTGTCGAAGACATCGTGATTGTAGACCAACGCATCGGTCGCATCCGGGAAGAATTCGAGCAGAAGCTTCTCGATTTCCGGATAGAACACCCGCTCCACCTCGGCCGCGTCATAGAAGTTCTCGCATTTCGACTCGATGTGCGCGAGTGACAGACCGAGCTTGTCCATGCATTGGGGGCTGCTCGGCGACAGGCCGGGATAGTATTCGCCAATGCGCCGCGCATCGCGCAGCACTTGCGGGAAGAACAGGTCGCGCCGCCGGTTGCCCTGCTCGTTGGTGCGCAGGATCGCCGCCGTGTCGGCACGCTCCGGGTCCTTCCAGATGGCGTTGGACGGCACGATCGAATAGCTCGGCCGCTCATAGACAGTATAGGGCAGCGGCAACGCCACGCCGCCCGGCGGGGCCTTGATGCTGTTCGACTGGCGGATGTACTCCATGCACTCGTCGTAGCTGCGGAAGCCGAGACCCCATTTGGTCTTGACCGGGCCCGGCGGCGCCTTGTCGAGCATCTCCCTCAAGCGCTGGCTCTCGCCCGTGGCGATCTCGGCGAGCGCGTCCTCGAGCGCGACGGCGGTTCCGGCATCGCCGCCCTTGTCGAATGCCATATAGGACATGCCGCCGTGCGCGGCGATCGGCTCCGGCTGTCCCGCGGTGCGCTCGAGCGGCGGCACGTAAGCCACCGTACCGTCGTGGTCGGCGATCTCGATCTGGTCCATCGCTCACCTCCAATTATCTCTGCCGAAGCGTCGCATAAAGAGGCCACGTTTTCCAGGCGATGCGGCAAAGAAAACCCCGCCCGGGATCGGGCGGGGTGATCGTAGAACGACTTTTGCGGCCTACGCCATCGCGGCGGCGCGCATCGCACGGCGCTTGGCGATGGTCGGGGCCTTCGGCGCCTTCAGCGGATCGGCCATGCGGCCGCTCGGGCCAACCGTATCCGGCAGGTTGTAGACCCAGTTGTCGCCGCCCAGGATGTAGTTGCGGTTGGTCTGCGCCGGGTTGCGGTTGACCAGCGGGCGGTTGAAGAGCGGGTGCGTCATGCTGCGGACTTCGTGCTCGATCGTGAACAAGACCTTGCCGTTGTCGAGATCGACGATGTCCTCGAAGCGATACTGGCAGCGATCGCTCTCCTCGGTGACCAGGTCGAGCTCTTTCAGCTTTTCGTGCGGGCCGCCGAAATCCTCAACATAGACCTGCAAATGGTGGCCGTCGAACTCGGGGATATCCTTGTCGGTCTCGCGGAAGATCAGCTCCTGGTTGAGCCCGCATTTGATGTGGGCGGCCTTGCCGTGACCGTTCTTTTCCATGCTGGTCTTGGCGCCAAGCACTTTGCGATAGAACTTGGCGATCTTCTTCGCGGTCTTTTCCGGCACGGTGAACTCAACAAAGGGCAGGCCGAGATTGATGTTGCCGAAGCGGGCGGTGTCGGGCTCGTAGACGTGGAACTCGTTGCCCCACGGGCAGGTTGCCAGCACGTAGTCGTTGGTTTCCTTAAAGGAAAACTTGGTGTCCTTGAGGTTGCTCTTGACGCCCTGCAGACGGTGCAGGAGCTCCTCGCGGTTCGGCGCGACGATGCCGATATGGCCGCGGAACACCAGCGCATCACCGCTCGGCATATGGATCTGGCTCTTGCCGATGTTGACCCACATGTTGTTGGTGCCGGGGAAGAGATAGGGGTCGCGGGTAAACCCCATGCCCAGCAGATAGAAATCGCTGGCAAGCCCCTGGTTCGGAATTTCGACGTTGAGATGTTCCAGCGCGGTGACGTTGCCGAGGTCTTCGGCGGCGCGATCGAATTGCGGTGAAGCCATACTTTCCTCCAGTGCGTTCGACCCTCGGCGCCTTTCCCCATTCGGGCCAGCTGGGCTTCGGGTCTATCAGAACAAATTTTCGAACCTTTCGTCTACGGGCACGCGGTAGCCGTCGGCCAGCTTGTTGGTCTGGTTGGCCATGCCGACGATCGCCATCAACTCGGCGAACATCTCGGCGGTCATGCCTTTGCCCTTGGCGGCGACCCCGTGCGAATGGCTGCAATAGGCGCAGCCATTGGTGATGCTGACCGCGAGATAAATCATCTCCTTCGTCAGCGGGTCGAGCGCGCCCGGCGCCATGACCTCCTTCAATCCGCCCCAGATGCGCTTCAAGGTCGCGGGGTCGCCGGCGAGCGAGCGCCAGAAATTGTTGATGTAGTCGGTGTCGCGGGTCTTCTTGATGTCGTCGAAAACCGCTTTGATCTCGACGCTTGCCGCGCGCTCGTCGATCAGCGGAAACGCATTCGTCATCTCACCTCTCTATCCGCCGGATTTCACCGGACATGCGGCCGGCGAGGAACAGCGCCAGCATACGAAAATCGCTGTAGAGCGACCAGAGCGGGTGACCGAAGGTTTCCGGCTTGTTGCGCTCAAAGACGCCATGCCCGAACCAGGCGCAGACATAGCCGACGACCGGCGCGGCGACGAGGAACGGCCAGGCGCGCGTGGCGGCGAAGGCGAGCAGCAGCGCGATCCCGGCGCCGCTGCCCAGATAATGCAACGCGCGGGTGCGCGGATCGGCATGGGCCTTTAGGTATCGCGGCCAGAATTCGGCGTAGGTCATTTCTGTCACGCCACCGCGACGACCGGGTGCTTGTAAACCGCCGGCCGGCAGCGTAAGTCACACGGCAATCTCTTACCCGTCGGCACCTTAGCTCCCGGAGGGCGTGGACTCATGGGCTTCAAAGTAGCGGTCGTGGGTGCGACCGGCAATGTCGGGCGCGAGATGCTGCAAACGCTCGCCGAACGCGAATTTCCCTGCGATGAGGTTGTCGCGCTCGCCTCGTCGCGCTCGATCGGCCGCCAGGTCTCGTTTGGCGAGGACGAGGTGCTCGACATCCAGGACCTCGAGCATTTCGACTTCAAGGGCATCGACATCGTGCTTTCATCGCCGGGCGCCAAGGTGTCGGCCGTGCATTCGCCGCGCGCCGCCAAGGCCGGCGCGATCGTCATCGACAACACCTCGCACTGGCGCATGGACGCCGACGTGCCGCTCGTCGTCCCCGAAGTGAACCCGCAAGCGATCAAGGGCTACGACAAAAAGGGCATCATCGCCAACCCGAACTGCTCGACGATCCAGATGGTCATGGCGCTGAAGCCGCTGCACGACGAAGCGAAGGTGAAGCGCGTCGTCGTCGCCACCTACCAGTCGGTGTCGGGCGCCGGGCGCGCGGCGATGGACGAATTGTTCAGCCAGACCCGCTCGGTCTATGTCAACGACCCGATCAAGCCCGAGCAGCTGACCAAGCAAATCGCGTTCAACGTCATTCCGCATATCGACGTCTTCATGCAGGACGGGTCGACCAAGGAGGAATGGAAAATGGCGGTCGAGACCCGCAAGATCCTCGGCCCCGACATCGCCGTCATGGCGACTTGCGTGCGCGTGCCGGTGTTCATCGGCCACGCCGAGGCGGTCAATGTCGAGTTCGCCCGGCCGATCACCGAGGAGCAGGCGCGCCGCGCGCTGCGCGACTTCCCCGGCATCAGCGTCGTCGATCACCGGGCCGACGAGGGCTATGCGACGCCGGCCGAGATCGCCGGCGAGGACCTCGTTTACGTGAGCCGCATCCGCAAAGACCCGACCGTCCCGAACGGGCTCGCGATGTGGGTGGTCGCGGACAATCTGCGCAAGGGCGCGGCAACCAATGCGGTGCAGATCGCCGAGGTGCTGTGCGGGCGCTATCTCGACCGCAAGGGCCGCGCCGCGTCGCAGCGAAGGACTGTATCGGCTTTGTCTTAGATAAATGCGCTCCCTACGGGCTCGCTACGGCACCCGGCCCCGCTCCCGCACTTTTGCCTTCACTAGCGTTTAGCTCGTGAGCCCGCCCGACCTCCAGCTTCCCGGCCCCGCTCCGCTCAGCACAACGGGAGCCGGAGCGATCGTGCCGCTGGAAGCGGGGCCGCCCGCGGCTCTCACCTTTCTCGGTCGCAAGATCACGCCGCTGACACGGCGCCGGCTCGACAATTTCCGCGCCAACAAACGCGGTTTCTGGTCGCTGTGGATTTTCCTCGCGATCTTCGTCGTGACGCTATTCGCCGAGTTCGTCGCCAACGACCGGCCGCTTTTGATCCGTTACGACGGCGCGTTCTACATGCCGGTGTTCCACTCCTATCCCGAAACGACGTTCGGCGGGATATTCCCGAGCGAGGCCGACTATCACGATCCCGACGTCAAGCAGATGATCGACGCCAAGGGTTGGATACTCTGGCCGCTCATTCCCTACCGCTACGACACGATAACCAACGCGCCGGGCCCTTACCCTTCGCCGCCCTCCGCGGCGGACTGGCTCGGTACCGACGACCAGGGACGCGATGTGCTGGCGCGGCTCATCTACGGCTTCCGCATTTCGGTGCTGTTCGGGCTGACGCTGACGATCTCGTCGTCGATCATCGGTGTCGCGGCAGGTGCAGCACAGGGCTATTTCGGCGGTATCGTCGATCTCGGCTTTCAGCGCTTTATCGAGGTGTGGTCGGGCTTGCCGGTGCTCTATCTGCTGATCATCCTCGCGAGCCTGGTACAGCCGAATTTCTGGTGGCTCCTCGGGCTGATGCTGCTCTTTTCATGGACGAGCCTTGTCGACGTGGTGCGCGCCGAGTTTTTGCGCGCGCGCAATTTTGATTATGTCCGGGCGGCGCGGGCGCTCGGCATGGGGGACCGGCAGATCATCCTGCGGCACGTGCTGCCCAACGCAACGGTGGCGACGATCACCTTTATGCCGTTCATCCTCAATGCCTCGATCACCACCCTGACCTCGCTCGACTTCCTCGGCTTTGGTCTGCCGCCGGGCTCGCCCTCGCTGGGCGAGCTCTTGGCGCAAGGCAAAGCCAATCTGCAGGCGCCATGGCTTGGCATCACCTCGTTCGTCACACTGGCGGTGATGCTGAGCCTCCTTACCTTTGTCGGCGAAGCGGTGCGCGACGCCTTTGATCCGCGCAAGGTGACAGGGTGAACCCGCCGATGAGCCTTATCGAATGAGCCTTCTCGAAGTCCGTGACCTCAGCGTTACCTTTACCGGCTGGCGCGGCGCCGCGCCGGTGCAGGCGGTGAAGCGCGCCTCGTTCGATCTCGACAAGGGCGAGACCCTGGCGCTGGTCGGCGAAAGCGGTTCGGGAAAATCGGTGACCGCCCTGTCGATCCTTCAGTTGCTGCCGTACCCCGCCGCCGCGCACACGCCGGAAAGCAGCGTCAAATTCGCCAACGAAGAACTCATCGGGGCCCCCAATTCGCGTCTCAGGAACATTCGCGGCAACCGCATCGGCATGGTGTTCCAGGAGCCGATGACTTCGCTCAACCCGCTGCACACGGTCGAAAAACAGGTCGCCGAAACGCTGTTGATCCACCACCATCTGCCGGCAGGAATGGTGCGCCGGCGTACCCTCGAATTGCTGCATCTCGTGGGCTTGCGCGAGGCCGAAAGCCGGCTTTCGGCCTATCCTCACCAGCTTTCGGGCGGCCAGCGCCAGCGCGTCATGATCGCGATCGCGATCGCCAACGAGCCCGATATCTTGATTGCCGACGAGCCGACAACCGCGCTCGATGTCACGATCCAGGCGCAGATTCTGGAATTGATGCACGAGCTGCGCGACCGGCTCGACATGGCACTCCTCCTGATCACCCACGACCTGTCGATCGTCCGTAAGATGGCCGACCAGGTCTGCGTGATGTCGCAGGGTGAGATCGTCGAGGCGGCATCTGGCGACGAATTGTTCTCCAGTCCGCGCCACCCCTACACGCGGCGGCTGCTCGCAGCGGAGCCAAAGGGCCGCCCCGAGCCGTCGCCGGCCGGGGCGCCGGTACTGGTCGAGGGCGATGGGCTCAAAGTGTGGTTCCCCGTACGCGGCGGGTTCTTTCGGCGCGTCCGGAGCTACGTCAAGGCGGTGAACGGCGTGTCGCTGCGGCTGCGCGCGGGCATGACGCTGGGGGTGGTCGGCGAAAGCGGCTCGGGCAAGACCACGCTCGGCCTCGCGCTCTTACGCCTTGTCGATGCCGAAGGACGCATCCGTTTCTCGGGGCGCGACATCGCCGCCGAGCGGCAAAAGGCGCTTCGGCCGTTGCGCCGCGAGATGCAGGTGGTTTTCCAGGACCCGTATTCGAGCCTCTCACCGCGCCTGTCGATCGCGCAGATCATCGGCGAAGGGCTCAAGGTCCATCATTTGGCGAAGGACGAGGCCGAGGCCCGCCGGCGGATCGACGAGGCGCTTGTCGAGGTCGGCTTGGACACCGCCGCCGCCGAACGCTACCCGCATGAATTCTCGGGCGGGCAGCGCCAGCGCGTCGCGATCGCCCGCGCGCTGGTGCTGAAGCCGAAATTCGTGGTGCTCGACGAGCCGACCTCAGCGCTCGACATGTCGGTGCAGGCGCAGATCGTCGATCTGCTGCGCGAGCTGCAGCAGCGCCACGGGCTGACCTATCTGTTCATCAGCCACGACCTCAAGGTCGTGCGCGCGCTGGCGCACGAAATCCTGGTGATGAAGGACGGCGAGATCGTCGAGGCGGGCAGCGCCGAGGCGATCCTCACGGCGCCGCAGCACCCCTACACAAAGGCGCTGATGACCGCGGCCTTCGACCTACAGACGGCGGCGACCCCGGCTATTTGAACAGCACGATATCAACCCGGCGGTCCATCACCGACGTATCGGTCCTGGTGGTCTGGCCGAGCGGCTGCTGCTGAATGATCGTCGGGTTGACGCCGTCTTTCTGCAACGCGTCGTAAACCACCTGGGTACGCGTCTCGGTGAGCTTCTGATTGGCGGCCTCGGAGCCGGTTGCGCTGGCGCGGCCTTGGACCAGCACCGATTTGGCGCCGACCTCTCTGGCGCGCTGCGCCGCGGTGCCGACGACGTTCTGTGCGTCGGGCGAGAGAGCGGCGCTGAACTCGTCGAAGTAGACGAGATAGCGGCCATCCTCGACACTGCTCGGCGCGGCGGGCATCGGGGCGCAACCGGCGAGGAAAAGGAGGACGGCGCTGGCGGCCGGGATGGTTCGGAGACGGAAGAACACGGGAAACCGCCGCATTGGTTGAATGTCGTCCCATCATAGCTGCCAATCGCGCGCGATACAGCCTCCTCTATCGCGCCAGTGAGTTCCCTCGGCGCGTTCCCCTTGCCGGGGCACGCATCGGCGTGGAACTCTGTGGCGAGGACACCCACGCAGATCAAGGGGAGACGCAGATGCGCATCGTCATCGTCGGTCAGCAGGCTTTCGGCAAATCGGTGCTCGAAGCCTTTTTGGCGCGCGGCGACACGATCGTCGGCGTTTTCGCCGCGCCGGAGCGGCCCGGCGCCCGACCCGACCCGTTGGTCCAGGCGGCCGAGGAAAGGAAGCTGCCGGTCTATCGCTTCCCGAAATATTCCGAGCCGGAGGCACAGCAGACGTTGAAAGACCTCAACGCCGATATCGGCGTCATGGCCTATGTGCTGCTGTTCGCGCCACCCGAATTCTGCGCCATCCCCAAGCACGGGATGATCCAGTTCCACCCCTCGCTGCTGCCCTTGCATCGCGGGCCGGCGGCGATCCCCTGGGCGATCATCCGCGGCCGGCGCGAGACGGGACTCACCATCTTCCGCCCGACCCCGGGGCTCGACGAAGGGCCGATGATCCTGCAGAAGCGGGTGACGATCGGTCCCGACGACACCGCCGCCTCGCTCTATTTCGACAAGATTTTCCCATTGGGGGTCGAGGCGCTGGTGCAGGCCGCCGACCTTGTCGTCGCCGGCCGCGCCATCGAATCGACCCAGGACGAAGACGAAGCGACCTACGAAGGCTGGGTGCGCGCGGCCGAGAGCCAGATCAATTGGGCGAACCACGTCGATTTTGTCTACGACCTAATCCGCGGTTGCAACCCGGCGCCTGGCGCATGGACACCGATGGGCGATAAAAAGCTCTATCTGTTCGATGCCAAGAAGGTCATGGCCCCGACCTTTGGCAGCGTGCGCGGCAAGAAACTGGGCGAGATCGTCTCCGCCGGGCCGGAAGGCATCCGCATCCATTGCCAGGGCGGGTTTATCGACTGCTCACGCCTCAGGATCGATGACGGCGCCAAGATCAAGGCAAGCGACGCGGGCCTCGAAGCAGGGACGATCTTGGGAAGCTGAGGCTCAGTCCGCCACCAACTGCCGGTACAGCGCGGCGTATTGCCGGGCGGATTGCGCCCAGCTGAAATCGCGGGTCATCGCCTGGCGCATCATCTGCCGCCAGCTGTCGCGATTGGCGTATTGCGCGCTTGCCCATTCGATGGTCGCGGCCAGCGCCTCGGCGGTCGCCGGCTCGAACATAAAGCCGGTCGCGGTCTTATCCTTGAGCCGCGCCGGAGTGGCGTCGACGACGGTATCGGTGAGCCCGCCGGTGCGCCGCACCAGCGGCAAGGTGCCGTAGCGCAGCGCGTAAAGCTGGGTCAGTCCGCACGGCTCGAAACGCGACGGGATGACGATACAGTCCGAGCCAGCAATGATCAGACGCGCCAGCGCTTCGTCATAGCCGATCTCGACCCCGATCGTCCCGCGCCGCGCCGTCGCCGCCTCGCCAAAGCCCGCTTCGAGATCATGGTCGCCGCTGCCGAGCAGGGCGAGCTGGCCGCCACCGGCGGCGAGGTCTGGCAGCGCCGCGAGCAGCAGATCGAGACCTTTTTGCGGGACCAGCCGGCTGACCGCGCCGAACACCGGCGCCGGCCCGTCGAACAAATGCAGCCGACGACGCAATTCCGCCTTGGCCGCGGCCTTGCCAGCCTCGGCCGTCTCGACATTGTAAGGTTGCGGGATGGCGTCGTCGCGCGCGGGATCCCAATAGCGCGGATCGACGCCGTTGAGGATGCCGGTCAGCATGTCGGCGCGGCCTCGCAGCAGGCCGTCCAACGCTTCGCCAAATTCCGGCGTCTGGATTTCCCGCGCATAGGTCGGGCTGACCGTGGTCAGCCGGTCGGCATAAAACAGCCCGGCCTTGAGAAACGACAGCCCGCCAAAGAACTCGATCCCGTCGATGGTGAAAAAGCTCGCCGGGAGCGACAGCTCGGGGAAGATGCCAGCGGCAAAAAACCCCTGATAGGCGAGATTGTGCACGGTGAAGACGGTTTTCGCCGATGCTCCCGCGGCGCGCAAATAGGCGGGCGCGAGCCCGGCGTGCCAATCGTGACCATGGACGATATCCGGCCGCCAGTTCGGGTCGGCGCCCTGGCCGAGCGCCGCGGCGACCCAGGACGAAAGCGCGAAACGGCGGTGGTTATCGGGCCATTCGCGCCCGTCCGACCCGCCATAGGGTCCGCCCGGACGATCGTAGAAGGCCGGATGATCGACGAGATAGGCGGCGACCTTGCTACCCGGCAATGTCGCGAGCGCGACGCGCACCCGTTCGCCGGCGAACGGGGTCTCGAGCCGCACCGCGTCGGTCAGATGAAACGCATCGAGAAACGCCGGAAAGCCAGGCAGGCAGAGCCGCGCATCGACGCCTTCACCGATCAGCGCCGGCGGCAACGCCGCCACGACATCGCCGAGCCCGCCGGTCTTGACCCAGGGATACAGCTCCGCCGCGACATGCAGGACGCGCAGCGTGCGCGGGCGGGTACGAACCAACCTTCACCCTCCCCCGCTGCGCGTGGGTCCCTCCCTCATCCGCAAGCGGGAGAGGGGTTTTGGCGTCACAATCCCGTTTCCTCTCCCGCCAGCGGGAGAGGATGCCTCGCGCGGTTGGCGCGAGGCGGGTGAGGGTGCCGCGTCCATACAAACTTAGTTCTTGGTGCGGTCGACCAGCGCGTTCTGCTTAATCCACGGCATCATCGCGCGCAGCCGTTCGCCGACCTTTTCGATATCGTGCTCGGCGGCGGCGCGGCGCATCGCCTTGAAGCTCGGCTGGCCGGCATTGTTTTCGAGCACCCAGTCACGCGCGAAGCGACCCGATTGGATATCGGCGAGGATGCGCTTCATCTCGGCCCTGACCTGATCGCTGATGACCCGCGAACCGCGCGTGTAATCGCCATATTCGGCGGTGTTCGAGATCGAATAGCGCATGTTGGCGATGCCGCCCTCATAGATCAGGTCGACGATCAGCTTCACCTCGTGCAGGCATTCGAAATAGGCCATCTCGGGCGCGTACCCGGCCTCGACCAGGGTCTCATAGCCGGCGACGATAAGGCTGGTGAGCCCGCCGCACAGCACCGACTGCTCGCCGAACAAATCGGTCTCACATTCCTCGCGGAACGTCGTCTCGATGACGCCGGCGCGCCCGCCGCCGATCGCCGAGGCGTAGGAAAGCGCGATCTCCTGCGCGTTGCCCGACGGGTTCTGGTCGACCGCGACAAGACACGGCACGCCGCCGCCGCGCAGATATTCCGAGCGGACCGTGTGGCCCGGACCCTTGGGCGCGATCATGAACACATCCATGTCGGGGCGCGCTTCGATCAGGCGGAAATGGATGCTGAGCCCGTGCGCGAAGGCGATTGCCGCGCCCTCGCGCATGTTGGGCTTGAGATCGCTGTTGTAGAGCGCGGCCTGCAGCTCGTCGGGCGCGAGCACCATCACGACATCGGCCCATTTCGCCGCCTCGGCCGGGGTCATGACGTTGATCCCCGCCGCCTCGGCCTTTTGCGCCGAGGCCGAGCCGGGGCGCAATCCGACGACGACATCCTTGCAGCCGCTATCGCGCAGATTGTTGGCGTGGGCGTTGCCCTGGCTGCCATAGCCGATGACCGCGACCTTCTTCGCCTTGATCAGGTTCACATCGGCGTCGCGGTCGTAATAAACGCGCATGGGACTCTCCTTCCGCAATTCGCTAGAACCGGCCGGGTCCGCGCGAGATCGCCACGGCGCCGGTGCGCGACACCTCGACGAGGCCCAAGGGTTCCATCAGCCCGATAAAGGCATTGAGCTTTTCGGCCGAGCCGGTGAGCTCGTAGACAAAGCTCTCGGTCGTCGAGTCGACGACGCGGGCACGGAAGATGTCCGCAAGGCGCAGCGACTCGATGCGCGGCTCGCCCTTGCCGGCCATCTTGATGAGCGCCATCTCGCGCTCGACATAGGGGCCTTCATCGGTCAGGTCGTGCACCTTGCGCACCGGTACGAGGCGCGAGAGCTGCGCCTTGATCTGCTCGATGATCATGCGCGTGCCCGACGTGACAACGGTGATGCGCGACAGGTTGTTCTTGGCGTCGACCTCGGCGACGGTCAGGCTGTCGATGTTGTAGCCGCGCCCGGAAAACAGACCTACCACGCGCGCCAGGATGCCCGGCTCGTTGTCGAC
>DATJSH010000263.1:0-15058 GCA_035504235.1 Allostellaceae bacterium
CTGATGGTCGAGGACATGGCGAAAAATCTCGTCCCCGCCGCGGCGCTCGGCATGACGACGGCCTGGGTCAAGACCAATGTCGATTGGGCCGCGATCGCGTCGGACGCCGACCACATCAATTACGTCGTCGACGACCTCGCCGGCTTTCTCGGCGCTGCGGCCGCCCTGGAGCGGGAGACTAAACGGGAGGCGTGCCGATGACCGTCGCCGAGACGATGGCGAAAAAACTGACCGAGCGGTTTGCCCCGACCCGTCTCGAGATCGTCAACGATTCGGCACGTCATGCCGGGCACGCCGGTCATCCCGGCGGCGCAGGACAGGGTGGTGAAACGCATTTCACCGTGACGGTGGTGTCGCCGGCGTTTGCCGGACTCGGCCGGGTGGCGCGGCAGCGCCTGGTCTACGAGACGCTAGCCGCCGAGCTGAAAGGCGGCGTTCACGCGCTGGCTTTGACCACGCTGGCGCCCGGGGAGGATCGCCCTTAGCTACTATTGTATGTATCGATTAATCATACACACGTAATTATTGCAATTTGGTGCGCAGCGTATACAGTTGCGCCATGGCACTGGCATCGCCGCCGCGCACGCCGCAATCAGGGGGACACCATCTTTCCTCGCTGTCGCCGCATAACGTCATCGTTGGCGGACGACGCACGAGCGTGCGCTTGGAGGCGTCGATGTGGGAGGGGCTGCAGGACATCGCGCGCCGCCGTGGGGTGACGCTCAACCAGCTCGTCACCGAGATCGAGCGCGACCGCGTCACGCCGGGACTTACCGCGGCGATCCGCGTCTATATCGTCGATTTCTATCGCCGTGCCTTGGGGGTGGCCGCGCGCCAGGAGACCGCGTCGCGGCCGATCTAAGCCGCGGGTTCGTCGCTCTTGCTGTGACGCTGCGACTGGCGTGTCATGCCGCGGACGATCGTGGCGCCGAGCCGGATGATCGGGATGTTCGATTCGTCTTTCGCCGCGACAAAGGCGGCGCAGATCGTATCCCAGCCGAACCAGACAAGGCCCGCGACGACGAGAAATGCGATCCCCGACGGGTTGAGGATATGGCCGCCGTCGAGCACGCCGGCACAAAAGGCGTAGAGCGACAAGAGAAGCAGGATCAGCGTGACGATCATCCGGGCAATCATCAAAGCCCTCCGCTATCAGGCCGCGGCGGCAAGGAACTTCCGTAAATCGGCCGCGGTCGCGTCCCGTGTCACAAAGGCGTCGCCGATTCGCCGCGGCAGGATCAAGGTGATGCGGCCGTCGCGCACTTTCTTGTCTTTGCTCATATGGGCGAGCAGGGCGTCGGGCCTGCCGGCAAGCCCGAGCGCGTCGAGCTCGGTCGGCAGCCCCATCGCGGCGATATGGCGGCGCACGCGCGTCGCGTCCTGGCCGGTGCAGATGCCCTGGCGCGTCGCGAAATCGAACGCCAGCACCATGCCGAGCGCCACCGCCTCCCCATGCAGCAGGGCGTCGCCGAACCCGGTCTCGGCTTCGAGCGCATGGCCAAACGTATGCCCGAAATTGAGCAGCGCACGCGCATCGCCGGTCTCGCGTTCGTCCGCGGCGACGATCTCCGCCTTCATCCGGCAGCTGGTGATCACCGCGCGGTTGACCGCCGCTGGTTCGAGGTCGCAGACCTTGCCGCCTTCGGCGTCGAGCCAATCGAAAAACCCGGCATCGGCGATGAGCCCGTATTTCACCGTCTCGGCATAGCCCGCGAGCAGCTCGCGCCGCGGCAGGGTGGCGAGCGCACCGCCGTCTGCCAGCACCAGGCGGGGCTGATAGAACGCGCCCAGCAGGTTCTTGCCGGCATCGGTGTTGATCGCGGTCTTGCCGCCGACCGAGCTGTCGACCTGCGCCAGGAGGGTCGTGGGAATTTGCACGAAGTCGATGCCGCGCAGCAGCGTCGCCGCGGCAAAGCCGCAAATGTCGCCGACCACGCCGCCGCCGAGCGCGACCAGCATCGTGCCGCGCTCGATGTTACAGGCCAGCACGTCGTCGACCAGCCGGCCGAAATGCGCGAGATCCTTGGTGCCCTCGCCGGGCGGCAAAACAATCTCGTGATGCGCGATCCCGGCCCCGTCGAGGCTGTCGACAAGCGGATGCAGATACGCCCCGGCGACGGTCGTATCGGTGACGACCACGGCCTGCTTGCGTCGCATCAGCGGCAGGATGTGCTGACCGGCGGTCGCTATCAGTTCCGGCCCGACGAGGATGTCGTAGCCGCGGTCGCCGAGCTCGACGCGCAGCCGTTCGCCGGAATTGGGGCCGACCGTGCCGCTCATGGCCCACAAGCTCCGTCGGCCGAGAGCCGCGTGCGCGGACAGCGCGCCAGCGCGGCGATGACCCGGTTGGCCGTCGCATCGGGCGGGCCGTTGCCGCTGTCGATCGTGATGTCGGCCTCGGCGTAGATCGGGTAGCGCCGGTCGATCAGCTCGGCCAGCACGGCGCGCGGGTCGGGCGCCTTCAGCAGCGGTCGGTTGGAGCGGCGCGACACGCGTGCAAACAGCACGTCGAGATCGGCGCGCAGCCACACCGAGACGCTGCGCCCCGCGATCACCCGGCGGGTCGCCGGGTCCATGAACGCGCCCCCCCCGGTCGACAGCACATGCACCGGGCCGCTGAGCAGCCGGGCGATGACCCGGCGCTCGCCGTCGCGAAACACCGCCTCGCCGCGATTGGCGAAGATTTCCTCGATCGTCTCGCCGGCGGCGTTTTCGATCTCTTCGTCCGAATCGAAGAAAGGCAGGTTGAGCCGGGCCGCGAGCCGGCGGCCGATCTTGGTCTTGCCGGCGCCCATCAGCCCGACCAGCACGATCGAGCGGCGCGGCTCCAGAATTCCCACCGCGCTGTGCTTCACCGGCTCGATCGCTGCCTGCGGCTCGGTTTGGACGTCCATCCTGCGCCGCCCCTTGTCGGCCTCTTGTCGCAACCCATCTCGCGGCTGTTTCTCGCCGCGCCAACACAGGGTACTAAACGTACTAAACCATTTTTATGGTCTGCGGAATCGGTTCGACCATTTTTATGGTCTGCGGCGTCGCTTCGGGTGGTGGGGGCGGGGAACGCGAGTCGAGACATGACAAGAGTAACCCTGGTCCTTGTTCTGGTGGTGCTGTTGGCTGCTGGGGGGGGCTGCCTGTTTCTCGCCACGTGGCATTTCAACGTACCGCGGGTGGCGGTCGAGAAGGTCCTGCCGGATGCCCGTTTCCCGAGGTGAGCGGCCGGCCGCGGTCGCAATCTCGCCGCGGCTCGAAGCGTTTCTCGAAATGCTTGCCGCGGAGCGCGGTGCCGCGCGGCTGACGCTCGCCGCCTATCGCAACGATCTCGTCGATCTGTCTGGCTTTCTCGCCACGCGCGGCGTGTTGCTCGACGCGGCGGATGCCGCGGCGCTGCATGATTACCTCGCCGCCAGCGGCACGCGCCGACTGGCGCCGCGCACCCTGGCGCGGCGGCTGTCGGCGATCCGTCAGTTCTACCGCTTTCTCTTGACCGATGGCGTGCGCGCCGACGACCCGACCAGCGGTCTCGACACGCCGCGGCTCGGCCGACCGCTGCCAAAACTCCTGAGCGAGGCCGAGGTGACGCGGCTGATCGACACGGCCGAAAAATGGCCGGACGAGGAAGGGGCGCGGCTGCGCTGCGTCCTCGAGCTGCTTTACGCCACCGGGTTGCGAGTTTCTGAGCTGGTGACCCTGCCGCTCGCTGCGGCGCAGCGCGAGCCGCGCTTCATGCTGGTGCGGGGCAAGGGCGGCAAGGAACGGTTGGTGCCGCTGAGCCCGCCCTCACGCGAGGCGCTTGCCGCCTATCTCGCCTGCCGTCAGGCGTTCCTGTCCGACGGGCAGGCGTCGCGCTTCCTCTTTCCGTCGCGTGGTCGCGAAGGGCACCTGACCCGCCAGCGCTGCGGCCAGCTGTTGAAGGAGCTCGCGCTCGGCGCCGATCTCGACCCGGCACGGCTATCACCGCACGTGCTGCGCCACGCATTCGCCAGCCATCTGCTCGACCACGGCGCCGACTTGCGCAGCGTGCAGCAGATGCTCGGCCATGCCGATATCGCGACGACGCAAATCTACACGCACGTCCAGGGCGAGCGGCTGCGCCGCCTGGTCGAGACCGCGCACCCGCTGGCCCGCCGGAAATAGCAGCGCGGCCTACATGCGGCATTTTCTCGAATTCGAACGCCCGATTGCCGAGCTCGAAGGCAAGATCGAGGAGCTGCGCCATCTGTCGGCGGAGAACGGACTCAATATCGCCGAGGAGGTCGGCCGCCTCGCCGGGCAAGCCGACCGCTTGCTGCGCCAGACCTACGCCAAGCTGACGCCATGGCAAAAGGTGCTGGTGGCGCGTCACCCGGAGCGGCCGCATTGCCGTGACTATATCGCTGGCCTCGTTGCCGACTTCAGCCCGCTCGCGGGCGACCGCACCTTCGCCGAGGATCACGCGGTGGTGGGTGGATTGGCGCGGTTTCGCGGCCGCAGCGTCGTCGTCCTCGGCACCGAGAAGGGCGCCGACACCGAAGCGCGCGTGAAGCACAATTTCGGCATGGCGCGACCCGAGGGCTATCGCAAGGCCAAGCGGCTGATGCGCCTGGCCGAGCACTTCCAGTTACCGCTCTTGACCTTCGTCGACACTGCCGGCGCCTATCCCGGCATCGATGCTGAGGCACGCGGCCAGAGCGAGGCGATCGCCCAGGCGATCGAGACTTGCCTCGACATCCGCGTGCCGGTGGTCGCGGCGGTGATCGGCGAAGGCGGCTCCGGCGGCGCCATCGCGCTTGCCGCCGGCAACGCGGTTTTGATGTTGGAGCACGCGATCTACTCGGTGATCTCACCCGAGGGCTGCGCCTCCATTCTGTGGCGCAGTGGCGACAACGCGCAGGAGGCCGCCGAAGCGCTGCGTCTCACCGCGCAGGAGATGTTGCACTTCGGTGTGGTAGATCAAGTGGTTGGGGAGCCGCTTGGCGGCGCACACCGCGCACCGCAGGAGGCGATTGCACGCGTGGGCGAGGCGATCGACGAGACCCTGCGGCCCCTGGGCCGGCTTGACGGCGATACGCTGCGCCGCCAGCGCCGCCAGAAATTTCTGGCAATGGGGTCAATTGTCCCTCAATAGCCTGAATTTTCAGGCGCGACGTTCAACCAACATTAGGGATTGGTCGCGTATCACCGGTGTCAGGCTTCAACCTGAGCGCGGTGATGAAGAGGCTTCGCAGCGCCCTCAAGGCGTTTTTTCAATCGCCCGAAGGCAACGGCTGGATCGGCATCCTGCTGTTTTCGGCGGCGCTGGCTTTTGTCGCGGCCTACGCCTTCTATCAGGTGAGCGTGCGCTCGTACGTCGCCAACAAGTCCGATGAGAAAGCCACTGCGGAACAACTTGTCGATGCTTTCGTCACCACTTATTCGCACTCGCTCGGACAGAATGCGGGCAAGGGCGCACCGGTGCCGGCCACGTTCCGCGCGCACGCGATCGAACGCTTCAACAACTCCCGCGGCGACAAAAATTCACTCCACCTGAGCTTTGTCGGCCGGAAGGGCAAATCGATCGTCACGCCGCCATCCGACTCGGAGATGGCGCGAATTACCGAATCGTTTGTCGGCCAGACGTCGCCGCAGCCGGTTGCTCAGCTGCTGACGCTCAACGGACAACCAATCTTTCGCACGATGTACCCGTCGATTGCGAACGACCAAAGCTGTGTCGATTGCCATAACGCCCTGCAGCCCGGCGAGAACTGGAAGCTCGGCGACGTGGTGGGCGCGTCCGTCATCGACATACCGACCGGGGAGTTCTTCGCGACGCTCAAATGGGAGTGTTTCGGGATTGCCGTCGCGGTGTTTGGGCTGATCGGCGGGGTCGGGCTGTGGATGTCGGTCGAATACTACCGCGGCATCCGCGAGCGGGAGCGCGCCAAGGATCAGGCGGAGGCCGCCAACCGCGCGAAATCAGATTTCCTCGCCAATATGAGCCATGAGCTGCGCACGCCGCTGAATGCGATCATCGGCTTTTCCGAAATGATGAAGCAGGAGGTGCTGGGCTCGGTCGGTAACGACCAGTATCGCTCGTATGTCGGCGACATTCACGCCAGCGGCACACATCTGTTGCAGATCATCAACGACATTCTCGATCTGTCGAAGGCCGAAGCCGGCAAGCTCACGCTCGACGAGGGCATTTTCGATGTCCGCGACGCGATCCGGTCGGTTGTCCAGCTGACCAGCGTGCGCGCCCAGGAATGCGAGCTCGAGCAGGCGGTCGATGTCGCACCCGACGTGCCGCTGCTGCGAGGCGACGAACGCAAGACGATGCAGATGGTGCTCAACCTCGTCACCAACGCGATCAAGTTCAGCTCCGAAGGTGGGCGGATCGGGATCGTCTGTCGCGCCGATCCACACGAGGGTCTGTCGGTCGCGGTCACCGACACCGGCATTGGCATCGCCACCGATGATGTCGGCCGCGTGCTCGAGGCCTTCGAGCAGGTCGATTCCTCGCTATCGCGCAAACAGCAGGGCACCGGCCTCGGCTTGCCGCTGGTACGCGCGATGATGGAGCTGCACGGCGGCACATTCCAGCTGACAAGCGAGCTCGGTGCCGGCACCGAGGCCAAGATCGTCTTCCCGCCCGAGCGGCTGGTCTATGCGGCCGAGCAGCTCGCTGGCGTGGGCATCGCGGCCTAGGGCGTCCGACAGGCTCGCCACCGGATTGCAACTGGCTCTAACATCTCCCGGGGCAGGGGGATGCGAGCATGCCGTTCCGTATCGAGGAAGCGACGATCGACGCGCTGCATCGCGCGATCAAGGCGGGGGAGACGAATTGCGTTGCGGTTGTCGAGCAGTATCTCGCGCGGGCGCGTGCCTATAACGGGGTTGCCAGCCGCCTGGTGACCAAAGAAGGCGCTGCGGTCGAGAAAGCCACCGGCGCCGTGCGCGCCGGCGCGCCGCTCGAATTCCCGACCGACACCGTCGCGGCGGCGACGACCTATCCCGATCTCGACAAATATCGCGGGCCGCCACTGGAGTTCGGCCGCATGGAGGCAACCGCCTCCGACCCCGAAGTGCAGCAGCAATACGGCATGATCGCCGGCATCCCCAATGCCGGGCAGCTGAACGCGCTGTCGACGCTCAACATCCGCGGCGAGCGGTCGGTGACCTGCCAGGGCGAGTACGACCGCCATCCCTTGCAGGGGCCATTGCCGGCGGGCGCGCCGCCGGTCTGCGACGAGTTCCGCCATCTGCCCGACGCGCTCGAAACTGCCGCCGCGCTCGATGCCCGCTACGGCGCCGCCCCGCCACTCGACGAGCTGCCGATGTACGGTATCGTCTTTTCGTTCAAGGACCCGTTCGACACCAAGGATATGCGCACCACCGCGGGCGGGGACGCGGCCTACGATATCGATTTCCCCGCGCGCGACCATATCCTTGTCGAGCAGCTGCGCAGCAAGGGCGCGATCATTTTCGCGAAGGCGGTATGCACCGAATATAACGGCCGCGCCGGCAATCCCGGCGGCCGGCATAAGCCGGACAAGGTGCTGCCCTCGGTGCTCGGCTATCAGCGCAGTTCGTGGGCCGGAAACCCAGCGAACCCCTACGACACGACCCGCGCCGCCTCATTGGGGTCCAGCTCGGGTTCGGGCGTATCGGTCAGCGCCAATCTGTGCATGGCCAGCCTTGGCGAGGAGACCCGCGCCTCATGCCGCGGTCCCGCCAACCACAACGCCGTCGCGCTCATCCTGCCGCACAAGGCGATGCTCGGCTTCGACGGCGGAGCGATCGGCGCCGACATCTATTGCGACCGCACCGGCATCCTCGCAAAGACGCTCGGCGATTGCGCCAAAATCCTCGACGCGCTGACCGATAACGGCACGCGCTATTACGACCCGCGCGACGTCTATACGACGGTGCCGCGTTCATCGCTGCTGGCCGGTGGTTACGCCCAGCACGCCGCGCCCGAGGCTTCGTTGAAGGGCATGCGCATCGGCATCGTCCGCGAGTCGATGCGGCTGCGTCCCGGCGATCAAGCCGCCGAGCCGATCTCGCGTGCCGCCGCGGCCGAGATCAAGGCTGTGCTCGCCGGCAAGCTCGGCGCGACCCTGGTCGAAAGCGGCGACACCGACTGGCCGCCCGACCCGGAAATCGAGCAAATGAGTGTCGATTTCCGCGCCGGTCTCGCCCGGCTCGTGCCGGTGTTCATGCCCGACATCCTGTTCCGCCTTGCCCGCGACGGCACCCCGCTGTTCAAGGAATTCGCCGCCGCCATTCGCCGCACCGAGTTCCAGCCCGGCAAGTTCTTCGGCGAGGGCGAGATGGCGCCGATCGATTACTGCGTCGCGCTCGCCGAGGGCCGCATCACGCCGCCGCGCAACCTGGATATCTCGACGATCCAGGATCAGGAACTGGCGATGAGCTTCCGCTTCCATATCCCGCAATACCTGTCGCGCCGCGCGGCGGATTGGGCGGCGCGCGGTTTCTTTGAGGGCCTAGACGATTTCGCCCAGCTCAACCGGCGCTCGAAATTTTGGGGCGATGACGGCCGCGCCGCCTTCAAGAACTGGGAGGAGGTCGCAGACCCGCGCAATTCCTTGGGCGGCCGGCAAGGCGTCGACGAGCGCATCATGCTGCGCGAGCTCTTGCGCCGGCTCGACATGCTGGTGATGCTGGAAAACCGGCTTGATGCGCTGGTCCGGCTGCACACGCCGCTGCCGCCGGCGATCATCGGCGGCGCCAACGATCCGCAAGGGGGCGGCAACAACCTCCGCCCGGAGACGCTGTACGGCCCCAATGCCGGCCTCACCGAAATGCTGGTGCCGGCGGGTTACGTGACAGAGGTTTACGACCCGGTCTTCAAGCTCTCCGACGACGGCATGCGCTATGTGTCTACGCCTGCTGACCATGTGACAAAATTGCCCGCGCCCGGACTTCCGTTCTCGCTCGTCTTCCGCGCCGAACCCGGCCGCGAGGATGTCGTCTTGAAGATCGCCGCGGCCTACGAAGCCGCCTCTCGCCGCCGTATTTCCCCACCCGCATTTCCCCCGCTCTAAGGAAAGGGACGCGCAGATGCCCGCTTATGTCCGCCCGACCAAGTCGATGCCGCCGCCGATCCCGCCGCTGCTGTCGCCGACCCCGCCGGTGGCGCCGCTGATCCCGCCGGCACATGTCGTCGATCTGATGACGCAGGAGGGTTCGGCCGCGTTTGGTGCGGTCTGGCGATGCAAGGAGGCGAAGATCATCGAGGTGCCGGCGCTCAGCGACTCGCGGCCCGAATACAAGACCACCTACGATGTCGACCCGCATGCCGAGGTGACGGGCTTTGACGACCGCGGTTGGGAATTGGTCGACCCGACCGATCTCGGCGGGCGGCGCGGCGGCGGCATCCTGTCGTTCGTCTGGTACCGCGCGACTTTGACCATTCCGACCGAGGCGCTGGGCTTTGCCACCGCCGGCGCCAAGGCGGTGCTGCGCGTCAATGTCGACGACTACGCCGAAGTTTGGGTCAATGGCGAGCTGCCCCGCGCCGCCGGACGCCCCAGCGCCGCCTGCATCCAGGGCTTTAACATGCCGAACCGTCTGGTGCTCGGCGACAACATCGTCCAGCCCGGCGACAAGTTCGAGATCGCGGTCTTCGCGATCAACGGTCCGCTCTCGGCCGGCCCCGCCAATTTCCTGTGGTTCCGCGAGGCGAAGGTCGAGTTCTTCAAATAGGGCTGGCGCCATGGGACAGCAAATAGAAACCCTGGCGCGTTTCGTCGCCGAGACGCGGGCCGCGGACATCCCCGAGGCGGTGCGGGAGCACGCAAAGATCACCCTGCTCGACACGCTGGGGGTGATCCTCGCCGGGTCGACCCGGCCTGAGGTCGCGGCGCTGCGCGGACGGCTCGGTGGCGGCACGGGGGCGACGGTCTATGCTGTCGGCTGGCCCGCCAGCGATCCGCGCACCGCGGCTCTCCTCAACGGCATCGCCGGACGGGCGATCGAATTGTGCGAGGGGCTGCGCCTCGTCTCCGGCCAGGCGGCGATGCAGGTGCTGCCCGGCGTGTTGGCGGTCGGCGAAGCGGCCGGCGGCTCGGGCCAGGAAATTCTCGCCGCCTTCATCCTCGGCTACGACGTCGCGGGCCGGCTTGCGACCGGCTTCACGCCGCGACCGCTGGCGCATCAGAACGGACAGGTGTCGCTCCTCGCCGCGGCGGCAGCGGGCGCGCGGCTGCGCGGCCTCGACGCGGCCGGCATCAGCCTGGCGATGCGCATCGCCACGACCCTCGTGCTGACGCCGAGTTACACCAACGCCGTTGCCGGCGCGACCGCGCTCAACGTTGCCGGCGGGATGAGCGGCTTTGCCGCCGCGCTCGCGCCCGATCTGGCGCTGGCCGGCTTCGCGGCGCAGCCGGATGCGGTCGAGGAGGCGCTGTCGCAGCTGGTCGGCGGCGGTTTCGTCACCGACAGCCTCACCGAGGGGCTTGGCCAGGAGTGGCAGATCGCCAAGAATTATTTCCGCCTTTACGCGTGCTGCAACCCGATCCACCCGGCCCTGGACTGCCTTTCGGCCGCGCTCGCCCAGCTGAAGCCGCGCCCGGAGGAGGTCGCGCGGATCGATGTCGCGACCTATCGCTTCGCGTCGGTGATGCGCAACCCCAACCCGCCCAATTATTTCGCATCGAAATATTCGCTGCCGCATGCCGCCGCGGCGATGGTGGCGCGCGGCGGCGCTGGCTACGCGGAGCTTGACGACGGCGCTCTCGCCGATCCCGTCATCGCCGCGCTGCGCCACAAGGTGCACATCGCGGAAGATCCGGCGATGAGCGCGCTCGCGCCCAGGCTGCGCCCGGCCAAGGTCACCGTGACCCTTGCCGACGGGCGCAGCGCGACGGTCGCGCGTGACAGCCACCGCGGGGATTTCGCCGAACCGTTCAGCGAAGCCGAGCTGCGCGCCAAGTTCCGCGAACTGGCGGGCGTCGTGCTATTACCGCAAGGCGTTGCCGCGGTCGAGCGCGCGGTCGATGATATCGAGGAATGGCCGGATGTCGGCGATCTGACCGGGCTTCTGCGCCGCTACGGGAGAGGTTGACGATGAAATCTGCGGTCGGGACTTGGCGGCTGGTCAAGGCCGAGGCGCATGACGCCAGCGGCAAGCCATTGCCTATGCCTTATGGCGGGCAAGGGATGGGCCGGCTGACCCTCAGCGCCGAGGGACGCATGGCCTCGGTCGTCGTCGATCCCAGGCGCGAATTGCCGCCTGGGACGGTCCGCGATTACTCGTCCTATTGCGGCAACTACACCGTCGACGGCGGCACGCTCACGACGCGGGTCGATGCCGCCTCCGATCCATCGCGGCTCGGCTCGGATCAGGTGCGCGAGGTGAGCTTTGATGGCGATTTCATGGTGTTGCGTCCGCCGCCGCGCGCCGGCGGCGAATACCGTGTGCTGACCTGGGAGAAGATTTCGGATGTGTAGGGGGATCACGATGAGAGCCTGTTCTCGGCTTCTTATTGTTTATGCCCTCGTCACCTTCTTCTTCGCCAGGATTGCAACGGCGGACGAGCCTGCGTTTTACGCGCAGTGCCACGCATTATTACCCATCGCAGATGACTTCGCTCACGACTGCTTGCAGCAGGCGCGACCATTTTCCCGCACGTTTTACCCCGGCGGCGGTAGCAGGGGCGAAATTGAATCCTTTAGCGCTTATTTTCGCCCGCTAAGTGCTCCGTCACATTTCGTTTTGGGCTGTGTTCTTGACTTTAGGCATCAAATAGCCTTTGCCGGCCTTTATTATACGCCGAGGTTGCTAGATATGAATGGATTCTCCAATTACAAAATCGTCTTTATTGATTTTCAAGACAATGTCGGACTCGACGTCGATGGTGTTCAAACGACATTCGTCGCGGTCCGCCAGTTTGTGACGGATGTGATTCCGCCGCGATACAACGGCAGGCCGAAGGACTGTGAGGAAGCTGGTATTGAAGATATCAAAGGGGTAAAAGCCACTTCATATTATCATATTCGCGCTTTAGGGCATGATGAATTTGAATTTTGTGAAGGCGATTTCTGCAAGGTCTCCTCGTATGCAATCTTACTTGGGAAACATAGTGTTCCGGTGGTTTACGCTGACTGGTTTCCAGCTCCATGGGTTCTTTTTATTGACGGAGAGGGTTCCTTAATAATTGAAGCAAACGAATTTGCGGAAGCATGCAAATCCTGGCGACGAAATCTGACAAGCGTTTACGATCTCATCACCGAGGTCTGTCCGAATCCGGAAGTGAGATAGCTGCGGCTACTCCCCCGCCAGCGCCTGGCGCTGCGCACGGGGAGACGGCACCGGCGCGAGGCCGAAATGCTCGCGCAAGGTGGTGCCTTCGTAATCGCGGCGGAAAAGTCCGCGGCGCTGCAGCTCCGGCACGACGAGATCGACAAAATCGGTAAACGCGCCGGGGAAATAGGCGGGCAGGACATTGAACCCGTCGGCCGCCCCCTCGACGAACCATTCTTCGAGGATGTCGGCGATCTTCTTGGGCGTGCCGGTGATGACCCAGTGGCCGCGCGCCGCCGCCGTCAGATTGTAGAGGTCGCGCAGGGTCATGTTCTCGCGCTTGGCCATGTCGTAGAGCACCCGGTGGAAGGTGCGGCCGCCTTCGCTCGCCGGCGGCGGCGGCACCGGGCCGTCGAGGTCGTGGCCGGTCACGTCATAGCCGATGCGGCTGGCGACCAGGGTGATGGCGTTGGTCGGGCTGATCCAGCTTTGCAGCTTGGCGAGCTTGGCGCGGGCTTCCGCCTCGGTCTCGCCGATGATGGGCATCACGCCCGGCAGCACCGCGATCTCCTCGGGGGCACGGCCGTATTTCACCATGCGGCCCTTGAGGTCGGCATAGGCGGCCTTGGCCGGTTCCAGCTCCTGCACCACCGAGAACACGACATCCGCCGTTCGCGCCGCCAGTTCGAGGCCCGAGGGCGAGCCGCCCGCCTGGATGATGACCGGCTGGCCTTGCGGGCAGCGCGCCATGTTTATGGGGCCGCGCACCTGGAAGAAGCGGCCCTTGTGGTTGAGCGGCCGCACCTTCTCGGCGTCGACATAACGCCCGGTTGCCTTGTCGGCGACGATCGCGCCGTCCTCCCAGCAATCCCACAACCCCTTCACGACATCGACGAATTCCTGAGCGCGGGCGTAGCGCAGCTCGTGCTCGATATGCTCTTCACGGCTGTAGTTCTGCGCGGCCTTGGTGTTCGACGTGGTGACGACGTTCCACGCCGCGCGCCCGCCGCTGAGATGGTCGATCGAGCCGAAGATGCGGGCGACGTTGAACGGCTCGTTGAAGCTCGTCGACACCGTCGCGCCGAGCCCGATATGCGTGGTGCAGCCGGCGAGCGCGGTAATGAGGGTCGTCGGCTCGAAGCGGCAGAGGAACGACGGGTGGTCGGTCGGGTCCATCACCATCGAATCGGAGATGAACAACAGGTCGAACTTGCCGCGTTCGGCGATGCGGGCGATCTCCTGGATCACCGGAAGCTGCATATGGCTTGTCGCCGCGCCCTCGTAGCGCCAGCCCGCCTGATGATTGCCCGTGCCGAGCACGAACACGCCCATGTGCATCTGACGGTCTTTGTCCATACGCGTCGGCCTCCTTCGCCGGCCATCTTAAGAAAATCACAAGCCGGCCATAAGCGAAAATCGGCGGCGCCGCAAAGTCTTCTGCGGCGCCCGGGTGTACGCCGGTCTCCATCAGGAGCCGGGAGCACAACCGATGACCGACCACCAGATATCCACGCTCACCGCGGCATGGCTTGTCAGCCTGACCGCGATCATGCTGTTGTTCGTCGCGCTGGCGATCGAGCCGATCTGGAATACGAATGTTTACCTGCAAGGGTTGGCCGAAGCGATCATGATCGATCATTTCTGAGGCGGACGGCCGGCTTCGCAGGTCAATTCGCTATTCTAGCCGGCGGCGTCCGGATAACATCGGGCAAACCGAAATCCGGAGTCGGGAATGGCGGCACAGCGGCAATTGCGCCTCGGCGCCTTTATGCGCCCGGTCGGCATCCATACCGGCTGGTGGCGCTATCCCGGCGCCTATCCCGACGCGAACTTCAACCTGCAGCATCTGATCCGCTTCGCGCAAAAACTCGAAGAGGGAAGGTTCGACGCGTGGTTCATGGCCGACCACCTCGCGGTGCTCAACATGCCGATGGCGGCGCTGAAACGGAGCGCCACGGTGACCTCGTTCGACCCGCTGACTCTGCTGCCGGCGCTGGCGATGTTCACCCGGCATTTGGGGCTCATCGCCACCGCGTCGACGACCTTCGAGCCGGCTTACATGATCGCCCGGCGTTTTGCCTCGCTCGACCACATCAGCGGCGGCCGCGCGGGGTGGAACCTGGTCACCACCTCGAACCCCGATGCCGCGCTCAATTTCGGCATGACCGAACACATGGAGCACGGCGAACGCTATCGCCGCGCCCGCGAGTTCTACGATGTCGTGACCGGGTTGTGGGATAGCTGGGCTGAGGACGCCTTTGTCCGCGACGTCGAGGAGGGACTCTATTTTGACCCTGCCCGCATGCACGTGCTCGACCATAAGGGCGAGTTTCTGTCGGTGCGCGGGCCGCTCAATATCAGCCGGCCGATCCAGGGCTGGCCGGTCATCGTTCAGGCCGGTGCGTCGGATGCCGGCCGCCAGTTGGCCGGCGAGACTGCCGAGATGGTGTTCGCCAGCGGTGGCCGCATCGAGGACGCCAAGGCGACCTATGCCGACATCAAGGCACGCGGCAAAGCGGTCGGCCGCGATCCCGATCACATCAAGATACTGCCCGGCTGCCTTGTCGTGGTCGGCGAGACCGAGGACGAGGCGAAGGCCAAGCGTGCGCTGCTCGACAGCCGCGTCCATCCCGATAGCGGCCTCGCCTCGTTGTCGATTGCCTTGGGCCACGATGCGTCGCAATTCGATCTCGACGCGCCGCTGCCCGATATTCCCGAGAGCAACGCCTCGAAAAGCGGCCGCGAGCGGGTCATCGCCCGCGCCCGGCGCGACAACCTCACCGTCCGCCAGCTGGCGCAGATCGCCGGCAGCTACGGCGGGCTCGCGATGGTCGGCAC
>DATJSH010000264.1:0-3839 GCA_035504235.1 Allostellaceae bacterium
CACCTGTGGCGACGCCGGCGGATCGGCGAAACTCCGCGCGCTGGATGAGAGCGCGGAGATGTCGCGATGGCAAATGCGAGTCTTGATGACGGTCATCAAAGCGGCACGTATCGACGTATTGAGTTGATCACCGGAGCGCCGCGGCGACGGCGCTGGACGACGGAGGAGAAGGCCAGGATCCTGGCGGAAAGCTTTCAGCCGGGGGCGCGGGTGTCCGACATCGCGCTGCGACACGGCGTGAACCGGGGTCTGGTGTGGAGCTGGCGTCGGCAAATGCGGAAGCAGGCGGCGGGAGCCGAGCCGACGTTCGTACCGATCCGGATTACGCAAGCGAGCTTGGCCGCGCAACGCTCGCCTGACGTCGAGCGGGATGAGGCGGCGACTTTGCGGACAGCGGTTCCGCCGGTTGAAGCGAAACCGGAAGCGTTGGTAACCGGCAGCATCGAAATCGAACTGGGAGATGCGCGGATTCGTGTCAGTGGTGCGGTGGACACGGCGGCGCTGCGGACGGTGCTCGGTCATTTGGGTCGTACGCGATGATTCTCGACCTGCCGGTGCGGCCCGGTTTGCGGATTCTGGTGACATCCCGACCGGTGGATTTCCGTCGTGGTATGGATAGCTTGTCGGCGCTGGTGAAAGAGCTGCTGGCTGTTGACCCGTTTGCCGGTGATGTCTTTGTGTTCAGAGCGAAACGGGCTGATCGATTGAAAATCCTCCTTTGGGATGGTTCCGGGTTGGTGCTGGTGACTAAGCGTTTGGAGCGCGGCCGGTTTTTCTGGCCGCCGGTGGCGGATGGGGCGGTGACGCTGAGCGCGGCGCAGTTGACCTTGTTGTTCTCCGGCGTCGACTGGTCGCAAGTCGTACCGCGAACGGCACTGCTCGCGCACTCGGCGCTGCGATGAGCAAGTTGCCGCTATGCGAATCGGGGCAAGTTTCGATAAAGAATCGGCATGGCGCTCGATCCCGCATCGCTGCCGCGCGATCCCGATGTGCTGATTGGCATGATCGTCGAATTGGGCGAAGAAAACAGCCGGCTGCGCGCGATGCTGGAAACCATGCAGCGGACCCTGTTCGGGGCACGCTCGGAGCGGTTCGAGAGCGAGACGGCACAGCTGACGCTCGATCTCGATGATACTTCAGCAGCACCGATCGAGCCGGAGCCGCTGAAACCGCAGCCGCATGATCGGCCGGCACGCACGAAACCCAGGCGCAACATCGGCAGCCTGCCCAAGCACCTGCCGCGTGAAGACGTTGTTAGCGAGCCCGGACTCGATTTCTGTCCGTGCTGCAATGGTCAGCTGCATCGCATCGGCGAGGACGTCAGCGAAATGCTGGATATCGTCCCGGCGATCGTCCGTGTGAAGCGAATCCATCGCCCCCGATATGGCTGCCGCGCTTGCGAGAGCACGGTTGTGCAAGCACCGGCGCCGCCTCGTCCGGTCGAAAACGGGCTGCCCACGGCGGCGCTGCTCGCCCATATCGCGGTCTCGAAGTTTGCCTGGCATTTGCCGCTGCATCGGCAGGCGCAGATACTGGCCGGTTACGGCATCGATCTCGATCGCTCCACTTTGGTGCGCTGGATCGAGCGCGCGGCGTGGTGGCTGCAACCGCTGCACGAGCTGATGGTCTCGACCGTGATGTCGGCGCCGAAAATCTTCTGCGACGATACACCGCTGCCGGTGCTGGATCGCACGCGGCGACGGACGCGAATCGCGCGGCTCTGGTGCTATGCCGTGGACGACCGGCCATGGCAGGGGCCGACGAAGCCGGTGGTGGTATTCCGCTACGCCGAGGATCGTCGCGGGCGTCATGTGAAGGAACATCTGGAAGATTTCCACGGCGTGCTGCAAGTCGATGCTTATGCCGGGTATGGCCAGCTTGCTGCGGCAGATCGCCGGGGCGGAGCAATTACGTTGGCGTTTTGCCTGGCGCATGCGCGCCGGCAGTTCTTCGACGTTCACAAGCAGACCGCCGATCCGATCGCGGCGGAAGTGCTGCGCCGGATCGGCGAGATTTACGCTATCGAGAAACGCGTTCGCGGCCTAAGTGCTGAAGAGCGCGTCGCCGTGCGACAGGCCGAGACGAAGCCGCTGCTGGCCGCGCTGCGGCCCTGGTTGATGGAGCGCCTCGGCGAGATCTCGGCGAAGTCCTCGCTGGCGGGCGCGATCCGCTACACGCTCGGTCATTGGGAGGGACTCACTTTGTTCCTCGCCGATGGTCGAATCGAGGTGGACAGTAATACTGTCGAGCGCTGCATTAGACCGATACCGTTGGGCAGAAAGAACGCGCTCTTCGCCGGTTCCGCGAGCGGCGGCGAGCGGTGGGCGGTTCTGAGTTCGCTGATCAGCACGGCAAAATTGCACGGGCTCGATCCGCAGACCTGGCTCGCGGAGGTGCTCGAGCGCATCGTCTCGGGTCGCACTAAGGCGAACGCGATGCACGAGTTGCTCCCGTGGAACTGGCGACCAATCTCCACTCCCGATAACGGCGAACCCGAAATGGCGGCGGCATGAACTACGATCCCGGGCATGAACCGCGTGGAGCAACTCCGGATCCGGCGTTGTTGTGGGGGGCGCTTCTGGCCTCAACAGCGGCTCCAAAGCACGCGATGTCTGCCCTCGAACTCGACGGCTATCTGACCGGCGTGATCGTCGCGCCCGGCCCGATCCGGCCCAGCCGATGGATGGCAGGCTTGTGGGAGAACGACGAGCCGGTCCTTGGTAATGTGACGCAGGTGCAATCGGCGCTCGACGCGGTTGCGCTCATGTTCAACACGCTCAGCACCAGGATCGAACGGAGCCTACAGCGGCTCGAAGCCGAGCGCATTTGCGATTACCGCCCCGCCTTCCAGCCGATCGAGGGCAAGCCACCCCATGAGGCGGTCAGGACATGGGCGGGCGGCTTCTGGAAGGCGATGGCGCTCACGCCGGCGGAATGGAGCGCGCTTGCCGAAGACGAGCGCCTGCAGCCCATCATCGCGCCGCTGGTCGGGTTCATTGAGCTCGATGACCCGGAGTTCGAGCCAGCAGAGGACATCGATGACCGGCTCGACCAGGCTGCGGCCAACATTCCACGCGCGATCCTCTTGCTGCGGAAGATTGCGCAGCTTCGGGAAAGCCGTGCCAGTCTGGCAGGGCCGACGCACCGCACGAAGATCGGCCGCAATGATCCTTGCCCGTGCAGGTCAGGCAAGAAATACAAGCGCTGCTGCGGACTGAGCTGAAATCGTCCCGGCTCGCGGGCCGCCACAGCGCCGTGGCCCACTCGCATCGGTTACTCTCATCGGACAAATCGGAAATCAGCGCATCGGCACCCGGCAGGCCCGGACACGTGGCGCGGATGAAATCTTCCAGCACCTCATCAGGCCATTGTCCGAGGGGCAGCTTGGCCCAGGCTAGAAAGAGCTTGCGGGTCAACTTGCTTTCCAATTTGGCCAAGCGCCGTTCCATAGCCTTCACGGCCGCCTCCGGTCGGAATCCGTTTCGAGCGCCGCGATTCGCTGTTCCAGTTCCGCAGTCTCGATTGCCCTCCGCTGGGTTTCCAGCACCGCGGCGACTGCTTGCCCTTCGTCCGGCGTCAGCTCCCCGCCGGCTACGGCCGCGGCAATAACGCCGAGGGCCGCGGGTAGATCGGCGGTAGCCTGCATGGCGGGCAGATCAAGCCGCACCGGGCGGCCCTTGCGCTCCGGCCACACCCGCCGGAGCAGGATGTCCGCAGCACGCATGTCGCCGCCTCGCGCTGCCGCGACCACGGCCCGCAGCACGTCGGCCGCGGTCTCACTGCCGATGGCGTCCAGCGCCAGCAGCGCCTTGTGGCGCGCGCCTTTGCGGCGGCCCTCC
>DATJSH010000265.1:0-19139 GCA_035504235.1 Allostellaceae bacterium
ACGAAGTTGAGGAATTGGCCTTTGTGCGTTTTGTGCCGCTCGTCCCGGGGTTGCCGCGTGGCGGCGACGAAATCGCCGAGCCACACGACGATTTGGCGCCTGAAGAATTCACGCTAGAATAGCCGCGTAGAGTGCTTTGCGTGCTGGGGGGCGCGCAAGGGGGGAAGATGCAGATCGATAAAATCCGCCGGCCGGGGGGCGCCCGCGCCGCGACGGTGACTATTCTGGCGGGGCTTGTCGGAGGGTGCGTCGGGCCGTCGATACCGGCACCCGTGTACTACGGGAACGCGGGTGAGACCGCTGCCTTCACGCCGATGCCGGCGCCACTACCGTCGCTGCAAGTCATCGTCAAGCGCGGCCAGACGCTCGATGGCTACGCCTATACCTACCATCTACCGAAATCGGCGATCATCGCCGCGAACCGGCTGCGCCCGCCTTATAGACTGGAAGCCGGGCAGCGGCTCATCATCCCAAACCGGCACGGCTCGGTGCAACAGGCCATGATCCCGCCACCGGCGCCGACGACGCGCTCCTGGTCGCCGTCGCCGATGCCGCCGCCACAGCAGGCGGCGATCCCGCAGCCGCCGCGGACCCCGGAAACAGTCACCCTGCCGCCGCCGGCCTCTCGGCCGCCGCAGACGATCTTTCCGGCTCCGTCGGCAGCGACCCCTCAACCGACGCCACCGGTACAAATGGCGCCGGCGTCAGTCGCCCCGTCGCTACAGCCGCCCACACCGCCGCTTTCCGGGGCCAAAAACCAGCCGGAGATTATCCCGCTCGACGGACCGCCCTCGGCCAAGGAGGCCGACGCGGCGCCGCCGAACCCGGCGATACTAAGCCCGCCGCAGCAGAGCCCGGTTCTGCAAACTGTCGGACCCGTCTCGCCGGCCCCCGTGGGATCGTCTCAGACCAGCGCCGAGCCGGCGCCGGGCGGCCGCTTCCCATGGCCGGTACGCGGCCATATCCTCGCGGCTTACGGCAACGCTCCGGGCGGCGGACACAATGACGGCATCAACATCGCCGCGCCGCTCGGCACGCCGGTGCGGGCCATCGACGGCGGCACGGTCGTCTATTCCGGCAACGAGGTGAAGGGTTACGGCAACATCGTGCTGATCCGTCATGCGAATGGCTGGATCTCGGCCTACGCCCACCTCAGCGACGTGGCGGTGAGGCCGGGCGATGCGATCTCGGCCGGCGAGGTCATCGCCAAGGTCGGCAATAGCGGCGGCGTCGCCGAGCCGCAGCTGCATTTCGAGCTGCGCCGGGGCAAGAAGCCGGTTAATCCGACCGAGTTCCTGGCGCCGGCGCCGAGCGCTCAGGGGGCGGGCAACGGAGCGGGTTAGCCCAGCTTTTTGCCGAGCCGGCCGGCGAGGTCCTGGATGAATTGCCAGGCAACGCGGCCGGAGCGCGAGCCGCGCGTGATCGACCACTCGTTCGCCTCCGCCTTCAGCCGGTCGTCGGCGATCTCCAGCCCGTAATGCACCGCGTAGCCGCGGACGATCGCGTGGTAGGTCTCCTGGTCGACATTGTGGAAGCCGAGCCACAAGCCGAACCGGTCGGACAGCGACACACTTTCCTCGACCGCTTCGGCTGGGTTGATCGCGGTCGAGCGCTCGTTCTCGATCATGTCGCGCGGCATCAGATGGCGACGGTTCGAGGTCGCGTAGAGCACGACGTTGGCGGGCCGGCCCTCGATGCCGCCTTCGAGCACCGCCTTCAGCGATTTGTAGCTGGTGTCCTGCTTTTCGAAGGAAAGATCATCGCAGAACAAGAGGCACCGGCGTTTGCTGCCGCGCACCAGCGCCAACAAGCGCGGCAGGCTCGGTATGTCCTCGCGGTGGATTTCGATCAGCGCCAGCGCGTGCGGCTTCTTCTTGTTGATTGCAGCGTGTGCCGCCTTGACGAGCGCGCTTTTGCCGGTGCCACGCGCGCCCCAGAGCAGCACATTGTTGGCCGGCAGTCCGGCCGCGAAGCGTTCGGTGTTCGTGACCAGAATGTCGCGTACCCGGTCGATGCCGCGCAGCAGGTCGAGCTCGACGCGGTTCACCTCGCTGACCGACTCGAGCCACTCCCCCTCGGCGTGCCAGATGAAGGCATCGGCGGCGTCGAGCTCGGTCTTGGGCGCCGCCGGCGGGGCGAGGCGTTCGAGCGCGTCGGCGACGCGGCTGAGCAGCGGCAAAAGGTCGATCTTCGGCATGTCGTGTTCTTGCCAGTCTAAAGGGCGGCGAACTTAGATCAGAATTTGTTCCGGCGAAAAGCGGTTCGAGCCCAGGTGGATGAAGTCTCGCGCGCTTTTGCGCGCAGGGTCGAAGGCGCCGCGTGGGAGGCGTCGCACTTGGCAAACCGCCGCGCCTCTTTGCATTGCCCTTTTACCGGGCATCGCGTACCAATTCGCCTCCGCTTTGCCGCCGCATTTCGAGGTCGACGCCCATGCTGATTTCTCCGGCCTACGCCCAGGCAGCGGGCGGGCTTTTCGATAGCTCGAACGCGATGATCCAGTTCCTGCCATTGGTGCTGATCTTCGTCGTGTTCTATTTCCTCTTGATCCGGCCGCAACAGCAGAAGCAGAAGACGCACCGCAGCATGCTCGATTCGCTGCGCCGCGGCGATCGGGTGGTGACGGGCGGCGGTATCATCGGCACGGTCAACAGGGTGACCGGCGCGGAGGAGGTCGAAGTCGATATTGCCCAGGGCGTCCGCGTGCGGATCCTGCGCAGCACGATCTCGAACGTGCTGGCCAAGCCCGATCCGGCTGCCGCACGCGAAGCGGCGAGCGAGCGTTCCTCGGGCCGGCGCCGCTCCAAGGAAGCGGCCAAGGTGCCCGAGCCCGCCAACGACGAGGCCAAGGAAGACGAAAAGGCATAACCGCCCGCGATGCTTTACTTCGCCAACTGGAAGATATTGCTGATCTGCGCGGTGTGTGCGCTGGGCCTGCTGTTCAGCCTGCCCAATCTGTTCACTCCGGCGCAACTCGCCTGGCTGCCGAGCCAAATTCCGCACAAACAAGTCAACCTTGGCCTCGATCTGCGCGGCGGGTCGTATCTGCTGCTCGAGGTCGATGTCGCGGCAGCGCAGACCGAGCAGCTCAACTCGGTCATCGAGAATGTCCGCAATGCGCTGCTCGACGCCAAGATCGGATATACCGGGCTCAACGTGCAAAACAACGCAATCGTCTTCACCATCCGCGACCAGGACCGGATCGACGACGCAAAGAACGCGCTCGCCAAGATCGATCCGGCGCTGACGGTTGATATCGGGTCCGATGGCGCCGGTAAGATGCAGTTCAGCTCCGTGGCGACCGAGCAGCGCCGCCAGCAGGCGGTCGACCAATCGATCGAGATCATCCGCCGCCGCCTCGACGAGACCGGCACCAAAGAGCCGACCATCCAGCGCCAGGGTGCCGACCGTATCCTCGTCGAGCTGCCCGGTGTCGGCGACCCCGAACATGTCAAGCAGTTGCTCGGCAAGACCGCCAAGCTGACCTTTCAGCTGGTCGATCAGTCGATGAGCCCGGATGAAGCGAAGCGCGGCCGCATGCCGCTCGGCGACGAGGTGCTGCCGGCGCAAACCGACCGGCCGGGCCAGCCGACCCAATATCTGGTCAAGCGCCGGGTGATGGTCGGCGGCGACACCTTAGTCGATGCCCAGGCGACGTTCCAGAACAACGAGCCGGTGGTGAGCTTCCGCTTCGACACCGCCGGCGCTCGGCGCTTCGGTGACGCGACGCGCGACAATGTCGGCAAGCCGTTCGCGATTGTGCTCGACAACAAAGTCATCAGTGCGCCGGTGATCAAGGAGGCGATCCTCGGCGGCAGCGGCATCATCTCGGGTAGCTTCACGGTGCAATCGGCTAGCGATCTGGCGCTGCTGCTGCGCGCGGGCGCGCTGCCGGCGCCGATCACGATCCTCGAGGAACGTTCGGTCGGACCCGATCTCGGCGCCGATTCGATTCATGACGGCGCGGTCTCGTGCATCGTCGGTGTGATCCTGGTCGTCGTGTTCATGTTCCTGTTCTACGGCCTCTTCGGCCTCTTCGCCGATGTCGCGCTGTTCTTCAATCTGTGCCTGATGCTGGGGACGTTGTCGCTCTTGGGTGCGACCTTGACTCTGCCGGGGATCGCCGGCATCGCGCTGACGCTGGGAATGGCTGTCGATGCCAACGTGCTGATCTATGAGCGCATTCGCGAGGAGATGCGCAGCGGTCGCACGATGCTGTCGTCGCTCGAAGCGGGTTTCACCCGCGCCTTCGGCACCATTCTCGACAGCCATGTGACGACGCTTGTCGCTGGTATCCTGCTTTACTGGCTCGGCTCCGGGCCGGTGAAGGGATTTGCCGTGACCTTGTCGATCGGCGTGTTGACCTCGTTGTTCTCCGCCATCCTGGTGACCCGGCTCCAGATCGTCAGCTGGCTGCGGCGCTGGAAGCCAAGGGAAATTCCGCTGTGATTAGGCCGCTTATCGTCATCCGCCGGGTGCCGCAGATCGATTTCATGCGCTGGCATCTGTTCGGCTTTGCGTTCTCTATCCTCTTGGGCGCGGTGTCGATTGGGCTGTTTGCGGCGATCGGGCTCAATTATGGGATCGACTTTAAGGGCGGCACGCTGCTCGAGGCCAAGACGCAAGGACCCGCTGACCTGGCGGCGATGCGCGCCAAGCTCGACGATCTGCATATCGGCGATGCTTCCCTTCAGGGCTTCGGCGCGCCCGACGAGGTGCTGATCCGCCTGCCCGAACAGCCGGGCGGCGATGCCGGGCAGATGAAGGCGGTAGAGCTGGCCAAGCAAGCGCTGGGACCCGGCATAGATTATCGCCGCACCGAGGTCGTGGGCCCTAGCGTCGGCGCCGAACTTATCCGTGCCGGCGTGCTGGCGACCGTCCTCGCACTGGCGGCGATCCTTGTCTATGTCTGGTTCCGTTTCGAGTGGCCGTTCGGGGTCGGCGCGACGATCGCGACGCTCCACGACACGATCACCACGATCGGTCTCTTCGCGATTTTCCGCCTCGAGTTCAACCTGACGACCCTGGCGGCGATCCTCACCATCGCCGGCTATTCGATCAACGACACCGTGGTGATCTACGACCGGGTGCGCGAGGCGATGCGCAAATACCGAACGATGCCGTTCCGCGAGCTCATCAATCTCGCACTCAACGAGACGCTGTCGCGCACCATTCTGACCGTCAGCACGGTCGCTCTCATGGTGCTGTCGCTGCTGGTCTTCGGCGGCGAGGTGCTCAAGGGGTTCAGCATCGCGATGCTGTGGGGCATCGTCATCGGCACCTATTCATCGCTCTTTATCGCCGCGCCGATCATCTACTACATCCAGCCCAATCGCCGAGCAATCGCTCGTGAGCCGACGACCGCGGAGGGCGAGGGCGGCCGCTCGACGAGCCGTCAGGAACGCCGCCCGCGCAGCGCAAAAAGCTAGGCGATGGAGCTGACGCCGCAGGCTGGTTCCAACCCTGTTGGCGGGCGGCAGCTGATCGAGCGCTACGGCGCGGGCGGGTTTCGCGTCAGCGGCGTGATCTTCGCGGGGCCGGTGCTCGTCTTTCCCGAGCGCACAATTCTTTGGGTAAATCCCGCGCCGACACTTGGCGGGCTAGCGCCGGTCATCGCCGAGGGGGGCGTCGAACTCGTCTTGCTGGGATTGGGCAAGCATGGCGCGCCGGCCACACCGGCATTGCGAGCCGCGCTCAAGGCGCATGGCATCGCGGTCGAGGCGATGGATACCGGCGCCGCCTGCCGCACCTACAGCGTGCTCTTGGCCGAGGACCGTCGCGTCGCGGCGGCCTTGCTGCTGCCGATTTAGGCCGCCGCGGCACGCACTTTGCTCGCTATCGCGATGCAGACCGGAGGCGGCTGATGCCGGACGGATCGACCATCGCCCCCGCATTCGGGATCGGCCACAACCAGGGACCGCCGTTCGAGCTCGGGATGAGCTGGACGCATTTCTGTTGGAAGAAGGCACACGCCAGGGCCTGGAAGACGCCGCCGCGCGAAATCGCGCTGCGTCGCCTGGCGCGGGCGGAGGCGCTCGGCATGACCTATCGCGAATACACGGCCCATCTGCTCGATACCGGCGAGCATTCATAACTGCACGCCGGTCGCCCCGGCGCAGGCCGGGGCCCACAGGGCTCCGCCGTTTGGTCGGCGGACGGTGGGATTCCGGCCTTCGCCGGAATGACGGAGCGGACCGACGGGTCGGCTTTAACCGTGCCGCTCGCGCGCCTTCTCCAGGTTGCGGGCGACGAATTCCCAGTTGATCAGGTGATCCAGGAACGCCTGGACGAAATCGGGCCGGCGGTTCTGGTAGTCCAGGTAATAGGCATGCTCCCAGACATCGCAAGTCACGAGCGCCGTTTCGCCGCCGGCGACGGGATTGACCGCGTTCGCGGTCTTGATCACCTTGAGCTTGCCGGCGTCGAACACCAGCCAGGCCCAGCCGCTGCCGAATTGCGTGGTCGCCGCGTCCTTGAATTCCTTGGCGAACTTTTCGTAGCCGCCGAAATCGTGATCGATTGCCCGCTTGACCTCACCCTGAGGATCGCCGCCGCCGCCCTTCGTCATGCAGTGCCAGAAAAAGGTATGGTTCCATACCTGCGCGGCGTTGTTGAAGAGGGTGGCCTTGGCATCGTCGTGATGCGTGGCGACGATGATCTCCTCAAGCGATTGCTTCTCTTCCGGCTTGCCTTCGATGAGCTTGTTGAGCGCGTCGACATAAGCCTTGTGGTGCTTCCCGTGATGGAAATCGAGCGTCTTCGCCGAGACGTACGGCTCAAGGGCATTGTTCGGATAAGGTAGCGGCGGCAATTCGAAAGCCATGGGATACGTCCTACTGCCAGGGTTTACGGAAGCGCTTCGGGGAATGCCGATGCAGGATCGGTCTACTGGAAAAACGGCCCCGTCCGCCCGGCGTTCCAGTGTCGCTGCGTCACTTTCGCCTGTTGCGTTAATTGTCCGCGTCCATGACCGCGACCGGTTCCAGATCGCTCTGTTCGCGCCCGCCGAGGCGCGGGAAGCGCTGTTTGCGCTCTATGCGTTTAACTACGAGATTGCTCGCGTGCGCGAGAGCGTGCGCGAGCCGATGCTCGGTCAGATCCGTCTGCAATGGTGGCGCGAGGCGATCGACGCCGCTTATGGCGGCGCGCCACCGCGCCGGCACGAGGTGGCTGAGCCGCTCACCGCCGCGATCCGCGCGCACGGCCTCGGTCGCAAGCATTTCGCGCGGCTGATCGAGGCGCGCGAACGCGACCTCGACGAGGCGCCGCCGGCGACCCTTGCCGCGCTTGAGGATTATGCGGAGGGGACGTCGGCGCCGCTGATCCGGCTGGCGCTCGAGGCGCTTGGCGCGGCAACGCCGCAATCCCTCGCCGCGGCGACCGAGATCGGCATCGCCTATGCGCTGACTGGGCTGATCCGTGCGCTTCCGCTGCATGCGCGCGCCGGGCGAACGATGATCCCCGACGATGTCGCGGTGGAGACGGGCTTCGACACCGCCGATTATACCGCTTTACGCGCGACCCTTGCGTTGCGCCGCGCGGTCGAGGCGGTCGCAGGGTCAGCTTCGCGGCATCTTGATGCGGCGCGGGCGATGCGGCGCGACATCCCGAACGCGGCGCTCCCTGCGCTGTTGTCGGCCCGGATCGCCGCACATGCCCTAAGACGCCTCGAACGCGCCGGTTTCGACCCGTTCTCCGGCACCGGCGAAAGCGACCCGCTGCAAAGCTGGCGGCTTGCCTTCGCGATGCTGAGAAGACGGTTCTAGCTCCTTTCGCCGTGGCCGGACTTGATCCTGGCATCCACGTCTTCTTGACCAATACCCCGTAGACCAATACCCCGTAGGAAGACGTGCGCCCCCGGGTCAGGCCCGGGGGCGGCGAATGTAAACGACGGCCTAGTAGAAATGCGCCGCGAACACCATGCCGTAAAGCATCGGGATCGACAGCATCGTGTTGACTCGCGAGGCGAGGCCGGCGGTGCGGCGCGCGGCGTTGATCTCGTCCGGCGTTGCCGGGGTCACGCCCATTACCTTGTTCTGGTTGGGCATGATGATGAACCACACGTTGAACCACATGATCGTGCCGAGCCACATGCCGATGCCGATCGCGGTGAATTTGTGGTTGTTGTCGCCGATGCCGATCTTGATGGCGTCGACTAAGTAGCCGTTCATGTAGGCGAGGACCAGCCCGAAGCCCAAGGTGAACATCGCGCCCCAGCGGAACCAGAACAGCGCCTCGGGCAAGATGAAACGCACCACCGCCGGGCGCAACTCGGTTGGAATTTTCGGCATGGTCGGTGTCTGGGTGAAGTTGAAGTACCAGAGATGGCCGATCCACATGATGCCGCTGATGATATGGCCCCAGCGCACAAACTGGGTCCACCAGTCATAGGCTACAAATTCCATGGCGGTTTTCCCCCTGTCGACGAGTTAGTGGATAGCGTGGATCACCAGTATCATGACGATCACCAGCACGAAGCCGGCGATGATCGTCCCGGTTAGCGAATTCAGCAGCTTTTCCATCCCGCTCTCCTCTTTGTCCCCTTCTTGACCGCCGGCGCGAAGGTGCGACAAACCGACGGTGTGACAAAACGAATCATACCGACGATGGCTGGAGCCGGCAAATGCGCGTTTCTAGTTAATTCTGCATGCGCGGAATGCAGTCTGGGCCTACTGCCGTTTCCGGACAGGGGGAATTTGATTTAAGCTGCGTCATGGCAAGGCTGACGCTGCGCATCGATTTCGACGCCGAACGGCAGATCGGCCCTGGTAAGATCAAGCTGTTGGAGCTGATCGATTCGGCCGGCTCGATTTCGGCGGCCGGCCGCAAGATGGGCATGTCGTACCGGCGTGCCTGGCTGCTCGTCGATAATCTCAACCGCTGCTTCCGCGAGCCGCTGGTGGCGGCGCAAGTTGGCGGCGTCAAGGGCGGCGGCGCCGCACTGACCCCTTTCGGCCGTGGCGTCGTCGAGCATTACCGCGCCATCGAGCGGGCGGCCGCGGCCGCTGGCGCCGATCATGTCGGCGCGCTGACCGCGTCGCTGGCCGAGCCTTAGCCGTCCGCGACTTCGGCGTCCGAGCTCACCGCGCCCGGCGCGACGCCGGCGAAGGCGTGGTGGTCGAAGGCGATGCTTTTGATCACCGCATGCACCTTGAGCCCGGGGATGAGGCCCATGGTCTCGACCGAGCGGCGGGTGAGCCGCGCGATCAACGCTTCGCCCGCGCAATCAAGCCGCATCTGCACGATCGGCCCGTCGCCTTGGGCGACTTCCGCCACGGTGCCCGGCAGCACGTTGAGCGCGCTCAAACCTTGGGGCGGATGAAGCGCGATCATCACATCGCGTGCCCGGATGCGCACGCGCAGCGCCGCGCCGACCGGCAGATCGAGATAGGGCACGCGCAAGTCGCCGGCCGCGGCGCGCAGAGTCGTCAGCCCGAAATGCTGGTCGTGTCCGGAAACGCGGGTCGCCAGGATCGCTCCGGCCTCGGCGCGGCCCGTCAGCGGGAACAGATCGAGCCGGCCCATGATCTCGGCGGTCGGGCCGATCGCCGCGACCTGGCCCTCCGATAGCACTACCAGCGTCGTCGCCAGCCGCGCGACCTCGGGGATCGAATGGCTGACATAGATGATCGGCACGCGCATCTCGTCGCGCAGCCGCTCGATATAGGGAAAGATCTCGTGCCGTCGGCTGTCGTCGAGCGAGGCGAGCGGCTCGTCCATGACCAGCACCCGCGGCCGCGCCAGTAATGCGCGGCCGATCGCGACCCGCTGCTTCTCGCCGCCTGACAGATTGGCCGGCCGCCGCGCCAGCAGATGGTCGATGCCGAGCAGCCCGACGACGTGGTCGAACTCGCTGCCGCCCAAGGGTTTTGATTTGGGCGTCAGCGGCGATTTCGGCGCGAACCAGCGCCCGTAGCCGAGGTTCTGCCGCACATTGAGATGTGGGAATAGACGGCCTTCTTGGAACACATAGCCGACACGGCGCCGATGCGCCGGCACGAAGCGCCGCGCTTCGGTGTCGGTCAGCACCTCGCCGTCGATCGCGATCCGGCCGCGATCCGGCCGGATCAGCCCGGCGATCGCGTTGACCAGGGATGTCTTGCCGGCGCCTGAGCGGCCGAACAGGGCCGTGAGCCCGCCCTCGCTCTCGAACTCGGCGTCAAGCGTGAACGCGCCGAGCCGATGGGTGATGCTGACGCTCAGCATTAAAGCCCTGCGGCGCGGCGGGTGGCGCGTCGGGCGATGGCCTCCGACGCGAACAGCGCCGCGACCGAGATCGCGACCGAAACGAGGGTCAGGCGAAGGGCGCCCAGTTCGCCGCCCGGTACTTGAAGAAAGGTGTAGATCGCGATCGGCAGCGTTTCGGTCTCGCCGGGAATGTTCGAGACAAAGGTGATCGTCGCGCCGAACTCGCCGAGCGCGCGTGCGAAGGAGAGGATCATCCCGGCAGCGATCCCGGGCAGGATCAGCGGCAGCGTCACAGTCAGCCATACCCAGACGCGGTTGGCGCCGAGCGTCGCCGCGGCATCCTCGAGCCGGCGGTCGACCGCGTCGATCGACAGCCGCATCGAACGCACCATCAGCGGGAACCCCATCACCGCCGAAGCGAGCGCCGCGCCGGTCCAGCGGAACGCGAAGACGATGCCGAGATAGTCGGCAAGCGGCTCCCCCAGCGCGCCGCGCCGCCCGAACAGGATCAATAGGATGTAGCCGGTCACCACCGGCGGCATCACCAGCGGCAGGTAGACAACCGCGTCGAGCACCGAGCGGCCCCAGAACTCGACGCGCGACAACAGCATAGCGACAGCCAGCGCGACCGGCAGGCTCGTCACCATCGCCCAGAACCCGACCCTGAGCGACAATTCGATCGCGGTCAGTTCCTCGGGCGAAAAGGTAAAGTTCACTCGCGACCCTTTATTCGTCTTCCCCGCGAAGGCGGGGACCCAGGGCAAGCGGCAGAAAGATAGGCCTGGATTCCCGCCTTCGCGGGGAAGACGAGAAAAGCGCGGTCAGTGTAGGACCGAGAACCCATAGTGCTCGAACTGCTTCGTCGCATCGGCACCGCTAAGATACGAGATGAAGCCGGCGGCGTCGGGGTTCTTCGACGATGCGGTCCGTGCGATCGGGTAGATGATCGGTGGCACCGCGTCGGCGGGGAAGGTGCCGACGATCTTGACCTTCGGTTCGATCGCCGCGTCGGTCTTGTAGACGATGCCGTAGGGCGCCTCGCCGCGCGCGACCAGCAGCAGGCAGGCGCGCACGTTCTCGGCGGCCGCCACCGAGCCCGAGACCGAATCCCACACGCCGAGCTTGGTCAGCGCCGCCTTGCCGTATCTGCCGGCCGGCACGGCGTTGGGATCGGCCATCGCCAGCTTGCCGCGGTTCAGCAGCTTGTCGAGCGGGAACCCTTGCTCGATGTCGACATCGCCCGCCTTGCTGTCGGCCGGCGCGATCAGCACCAGCACATTGCCCAAGAGGTTGTGCCGGCTGCTCGCCACGATCAGGTTTTTCTTCGCAAGGTAATCCATCCAGTCGAGATCGGCCGAGATGAAGACATCGGCCGGCGCATCCGCTTCGATCTGCTTGGCGAGCGCCGAGCTTGCGGCATAGGAGATCGTCGCGTGCTTGCCGGCCGCCTTCTGCCAGTCACTGTTGATCGCGTCGAGCGCGTCCTTGAGGCTTGCCGCGGCGAACACCACGACATCGTCGGCACGTGCCGCTTGCGGCGCCGCGGTGCAAACGAGAGCCGCGAAAACTGCCGCCGTCGCAACCAGAAATCCTCGCCGAAGCATGCTGTTCCTCCCCTGCTATTCGCGACTACTCGCTACTCGACATCGATCGTGACCACGTCGTGGACATAGCGCCCGCCGCGCTTGTCGCCCGGCATCACCAGCCAGAAGCCGTGGGCGCCCGGCGCCTCGTCATTGCGTTGATAGGCGACCATTGCGGGTTTGCCGCCGAAATCGGGCGCGATCTCCCCGGTCGAGATCACCACCCAGTAGCCATCCGTCGCGGTGATCTTGATCGTGTGGTGCAGCGGCGCCGCTTTTTCCGTGTCGGCGAGCCCGCCCGCCTGGCCGATGAGCGCCCAAAGCGGCACGCCGGTATAGCTCATCTTCTGCTCGCCGCGCTCGCTCAGAAACGACACCTGCACTTGCTGGCTCGCCAGCGCCTTCAGCTTGGCGAGACTGAATTGTTGCGGATGGGCAATCTTGCCGGTCAGCGATAGCTCGCTGGCGGGGGCGTCGGTCGCGCGCGCGGTCGCCAACGGCAACAGCAAGACAACAGAGAGGATCGCGAAGCGACGAAGCATCACGGCGTGGCGACCATCACGTCCGACGCCTTGATCACCGCGATCGCCTTGTCGCCGGCCTTGAGGCCCAATTCGTCGACCGCCTCGTTGGTGATTGACGAGGTGATGATGACGCCGTTGCCGATATCGATCCACACATGCGCCGTCGTCCGGCCCTTCCGCACTTCGGCGATGGTGCCGTTGATCTGGTTGCGAGCGCTGAGCTTCATCGCGCTTCTCCAATCGCTGGTTCGCTATGTTTACCGATGCATAACGTCAACGTCGAGCAGAAGCGTCCGTGCCAAACTGGCGCGGCCCCGGTGTCGCCGCTATCGTGCCAGGGCAGCGGCGCAAAGGATGATGGGATGAAGCTTTTCGACCTCACCGGCAAAGTCGCCATCGTTACCGGCGGCAATGGCGGGATTGGGCTCGGCATGGCTCGCGGTCTGGCGCAGGCCGGCGCCGCGGTGGTCGTCGCCGCGCGCAACGCGGAGAAATCCGCGGCCGCGGTCGCCGAAATCCAGGGGCTCGGCGCGAAAAGCGCCTTTGTGCCGCTGGATGTCGCCGATCCCGACTCGTGCCGCGCGGTGGTGGCCGAGGTCGTAGAGCGCTACGGCAGGCTCGACATTCTCGTCAACAATGCCGGCATGTCGATCCGCAAGCCGCCCGAGGCCTACGAACTCGGCGAATGGCTCAAGGTCATCGACACCAATCTCAACAGTGTCTTTGTGCTGTGCCAGGCGGCCCACGCGCCGTTCAAGCGCCAGGGCGGCGGCAAGATCATCAATATCGGATCGATGATGTCGATCTTCGGCGGCGCCTATGCCGCGCCCTATTCGACCAGCAAGGGCGGCATCGTGCAGTTGTCGAAATCGCTCGGCACCGCGTGGGCCAAGGACAACATTCAGGTCAATTCCGTGCTGCCCGGCTGGATCGACACCGAACTGACTCGCGACGCGCGCGCCCAAGTCAAAGGGCTCAACGAGCGGGTGTTGGCGCGCACCCCGGCGGGGCGCTGGGGCGTGCCCGATGATCTGTCGGGAATCGCGGTGTTCCTCGCCAGCGCCGCCTCCGATTTTGTGACCGGGGCGGCGATCCCGGTCGACGGGGGATACGCCTCGGAATTTTAGTCGGCGGTCGCGACCTTCATGCGCTCGCGATCGGGCTTGCTCCACACGCCGCTGAAGGTCGCGGCGATTCCGAGGCTGCGCATCTGGCGGTAGCACTGGTCGCGGTCGCTCGCCAGGAAGCTCACGAAGGACATGCTTTCCTCCTGGCAGAGCTTGAGCGCTTCCTGCTTGCGCAGGTCGTGCGGGTAGGCGCCGCCCAGATAGATGTCGCTGAGACCATGGGGATAGCTCGCCGCCGTGGCCGCAACCACCGCCGCGGCACCGAAGAGCATTTTGTTGATGAGCCGCATTGTCGTCTCCTGAGAAAGCCGGTTTGGCAAAGCTGCCGTGCGGGTCGTTTCTCAAGCGACATGCCAAGGGAGGTAAAAAGACAAAGATAAGGATTTCCGCGGCCAGGTAAGGTTAAAATGAATAAACGACGTTATCCCTTTTGCAGATTGCAATGAGATTTGCGTGGCAGGCGCAGTGAAAATCGGATAATTGTCGATTAAAGCCCGAGATAGAATTTCCGCACCAGCTCGTTGTTGTTGAGTTCCTCGGCATTGTGGCCTTCGAAGGCGATCTGACCGTGGACGATCACATAGCCGCGGTCGGCGATGCGGACCGCCTGGTTGAAGTTCTGCTCTGCCATGAGCACGGTCAGCTGGAATTTCTCCTTCAGCTCCTTGATCTTGTCGATGGTGCGGCTGACGAGGATCGGCGCGAGGCCGACCGAGGGTTCGTCGATCAACAGGATGCGCGGCGCCGACATCAGCGCGCGCGCCAGGGCGAGCATCTGCTGCTCGCCACCCGACATGCTGCCGGCCATCTGGCGTCGGCGCTCCTGGAGCACGGGGAAGGTGGCATAGGACGAGTCGAGGTTGCGGGCGAGTTCATGGCGCGCGGTCTTGCGGAACGCGCCCAGTAGGAGATTTTCCTCGACCGTCAGCTTGGGAAAAAGCCGGCGGCCTTCCGGCACCAGGCTGATCCCGAGATCGACGATCTCCTCGGTGCTGCGGCCGACAAGGTCGATCGTCTCGCCGTCGATCTCGGCGGTGATGCTGCCCGAAGACGGCCGCAGCATGCCCATGATGCATTTCATCAGCGTGCTTTTGCCGTTGCCGTTGGTTCCCAGGAGCGCCACTGTCTCGGCCGGCGACACGGAGAGCGAAACGTTCTCGATGACCCGCACCGAGCCATAGCCGGCATTGATGGCGGAGAGGGTGAGGCTACTCGCCAAGATACGCCTTCTCGACTTCGGGGTTGCGGATCGACTCCTGGGGTGGGCCGTCGGCGATCTTGTGTCCCGCCACCAGCACGACGAGCCGGGTCGAAAAGCTCATCACCGCGCTCATGATGTGCTCGATGAGGACAATGGTGATGCCCTGCTGGTTGAGCCGGAGCAGTACGGCGAGGATTTCCTCGATCTCGGAATGCGACAGGCCGGCCATCGCCTCGTCGGCGAAAAGCAGGGTGGGCTCGGTCGCGACCGCGCGCGCCAGTTCCAATTTGCGCATCTCGACCTGGGTCAAGTCGCGCGGCCGGCGACGCGCCTTGTCGGCAAGGCCGACATCCTTCAAGAGCTCGGCGCAGCGCGCGGCCATCGCCGCGTCGGTCAAATGGTGGTGAGGCCGGGCGTTGACCGTGTAGAGCAGCGGAATGCGCAGATTGTCCACAAGGCTCATCGAGTGGAACGGCTTCGGCAGCTGAAAACTGCGTGCCAAACCCAGATGAGTGCGTTCGTGCGCGATAAGGCCGTTCAACGGCTTGCCTTCAAAGGTCACGCTGCCGGTCTCGTTGTGCAGCGTGCCGCAAAGGCAATTGACCAGCGTCGACTTGCCCGAACCGTTGGGCCCGATCAGGCCGAGGCGCTCGCCCTTGGCGATGGTCAGGTCGATGCCTTCGAGTGCGACAAACCCGCCAAAGCGCTTGCCCAGCCCCTTGACCTCGAGGAGCGCCTCGCCGGTAGCCGCTGCCATCACGTCTCCTTCAGGCGGCGCCACGATTGCACCAGGCCGATAAGGCCGTTGGGCGCGATGATGACGAAGAAGATCAACAGCAGTCCGACGATCAACAAGTTGAGCGCCGAGGAGATTGTTACCGTCGCGACCTGCTGGATGGTGCCCAGGAGGATCGCGCCGATTACCGGCCCGACCCAACTGGTCATGCCGCCGATCACCGGCATCGCCACGGCGTTGACGGCATAGGCGAGGTTGAAGCTCGAAGTCGGGTCGAGATAGGTCACGTAATAGGGCAGCGGTGCGCCCGCCATGCCCATCAGCGCGCCGGACAGGGTGGTGGCGATGAGCTTCAACCGCAAGGTCGGCACCCCGCTCGCCTCGGCCGCCAGCTCGTCGTCGCGGATCGACGCAAAGCCGAGTCCCAGCCGCGAACCCTCGATCGAACGGGCGATTCCGACCGTCCCGACCGCCAGCACCGTCATCAGGCTGAACAAGTATTGGATGTACGTGCCGGAAATCGGCGCCAGCGCCGGGCGGATGATGTAGATGCCGCGCGAGCCGCCGACGAAATCCCAGTTGGTGATAAGGGTCTGCACAACGATCGCCAGCGCCAAGGTCGCGATGGCAAAGAAGATGCCGCGCAGCCGCAGCGACAGATAGCCGGTGCCGAGGCCGACGATCCCCGAGACGATGCCGCCGACCAGGATCATCACCGGCAGCGGAACGGGCAGGACCGTCCAGCCGAACGCGCCGTGCAGCGCCGCCGGCAGCTTGTGCAGCACGACCGAGCTATAGGCGCCCATCGCAAAAAACGCGCCGGTGCCGAAATTGGTGTACCCGGTGTAGCCGCCGAGAATGTTCCATGCCTCGGACAGCACGATGTATTGCAGCACGACATAGCCGGCGAAATAGAAATACTCGTTGGCCACGAGGACGCGGGTCAGCACGATGAAGGCCGCACCGACCGCAATGGCGCAGAGCCAAAAGGCGGGGAGTCGCACTGCTAGCGTCCCATCAGCCCAGCGGGTCGCACCGCCAGCGCGATCAGCAAAAAGCCGAACGAAACCGCCGGCGCCCAGGAGGGGCCGTAGAAGGTCGCGGTAAGGCTTTCGACGACGCCCAGCAGCATCGCGGCGATCAGCATTCCCGGCATGCTGGTCATGCCGCCGAGGACGCAGATCGCGAAGATTCGGCCGATATAGTCGCGGCCGATCGACGGTTCGACCGGCTGGATGATGATGAGGAACGAGCCGGCCACGGCGCAAGTCGCGATCGAGATGCCGACGGCAATCCGCTTGATCCTGATCGGGCTTGCGGCCATTAGCTGCAAGGCCAGCCCGTCTTGCGATACCGCGAGGATCGCGCGGCCGATAAAGGTGCGGCTGAGATAGAGCTGCAGCCCCCCGACCATGATCAGCGAAAAGACGCAAGGAATCAGCATTCGCAGCGGCAGCTCGACAAACCCCAGATGGATGCTCGGGCCGATATAGCTCGCTTCGACAAAACGGTAGTCGACGCCGAAAATCAGCACGAGCGACACTTCGCCGACGAATAGGAGGCCAAAAAAGAAGGCGAGGCCCTGGATCGCCTGGTCGCCGCGTTTTTCGAAGGCGAGGTAGTAGAGCTGGTAGACCAGCATCCCCAGCGCGAAGAAGGCCGGTGTCATGATGATGCCGGTAACGATCGGGTCGAGCCCGATAGACATGTTCAGCATGTAGGCGGCGTAGCACCCGAGCAAGATAAAGGCCGGCTGCGCGATGTTGGCGATGTCGAGCATGCCGAACGCGATCGTGATCCCGACGCTGACCGCTGCGTAGAACCCGCCGAGCAAAATGCCCGCGACGATCGCATTGATGAAAAGCCCGAGCATGATCGGCGGCCGGGGGTGCGCGACGCGTCTAGCGGCCGCGCACGATTATACCGAGAGGCGGCGCGGCCTCCTCGCGCGCGGACTGTCTGGACATCGGCTTCCCCCCGGGTGCTTGTTCAGCGGTGCCGCACAAGCACCTTGGTGCATTAGAACAGCATCGGCGGCGTCTGTTAAGCGCCAGCATGGGACCGCAAGCGCGCCGATTGTCGCGCGGCGTCAAGCGGCTATGATCGAGCGCGCCCGAGGATGGAGACCATGGACGGATCGTTCGAGCCGCGGCTGGAGGATTGCCGGCTGCTGACCGGGGCCGGCAATTTCCAAGACGACGAGGTGGCCGCCGGCGCGGCTTGGGCCGTCTTCGTTCGCTCGCCGCACGCCTTTGCCGACATTCGCGGGATCGACACCGCCGCGGCCGAGCAGGCGCCCGGGGTGCTCGCGGTGCTGACATCGGCAGATCTCGACGGGGCGGGGATCGGCACCGTGTCGGTTCCCGTTCCGGTGCCGGGAAGCCCCGGCATGGTGGCGCCGCACCGTCCGTCGCTTGCCGGCGATTGCGTCCGCCATGTCGGCGATTGCGTCGCCCTCGTCGTCGCCGAATCCGAAGCGCACGCGCGCGACGCCGCCGAACTGGTCGAAGTCGATTACGCCGCGCGCGGCGCCGTCACCGATGTCGCCCGCGCCGCCGAGTCCCGCTCGCCGCAGATTTGGCCCGAGGCACCGGGCAACGTCGCAGTCGATTGGCATCCTTACGGCGCGAAACCCGAAGAGCGCGCCGCGCTCGACGGCATCTTCGCCGGCGCGGCGCATGTCGCTCGGGTGCGGCTCGTCAATCAGCGCATCGTCATGGCGCCGATGGAGCCGCGTGCCGGCCTGGCAATCTACGAGCGCGAGACCGACCGCTATGTCCTGCATGTCGCCTCGCAGAGCGCTTTCGCGATGCGCCAGCATGTGGCGCGCACGATGGGCGTGCCGGTCGAGAAGCTTCGCGTGGTGTCGCGCGATGTCGGCGGCGCCTTTGGCATGCGCACTTCGGGCTATCCCGAATATCCGGCGATGTTGCTGGCGGCGAAAATGCTCGGCTGCCCGGTGCGCTGGCGCTCGACCCGGCAGGAAGGGTTTCTCAGCGACAACCAGGCGCGCGACACGATCATCGAGGGCCGCCTCGCGCTGGACGGGGACGGCAAGTTTCTCGCGCTCGACATCGACAGCCTGGCGGCGCTCGGCGCTTACCACAGCTCGCACGGCGCCTTTATCGCGACGGTGAACTTCGCGCGCTGTCTGCCGTGCATGTACGACATACCAGCGGTCGGCCTGCGCATTCGCTGTCTCTTCACCAACACGGTGCCGACCGGCCCTTATCGTGGCGCCGGCCGCCCGGAAGTGAATTACGTTCTCGAACGGCTGGTCGACGAGGCGGCGCGCATCACCGGTATCGACCGGATCGAAGTCCGCCGCCGCAATCTCATCGCCGCGGCACGGATGCCTTACAAGACCCCGGTCGGCACAACCTATGACAGCGGCGACTTTCCCGCGGTGTTTGAGGCGGCCCTGGCTCGCGCCGACATCGCCGGCTTCGCCCGGCGCAAGGCCGCATCGGAAGCCGCGGGCAAAAGGCGAGGGCTCGGCGTCTCGTGTTTTCTGGAGATCGCCGGCGGCCAGCCGGGCGAGGGCGCGGGGGTCGCCTTCCCTGGCTCCAGCAAGCTGCTGCTCGCGATCGGCGTGCAGGCGAGCGGGCAGGGACACCGCACGGTCTATCGCCGGCTCGTCGCCGATCATCTCGGCGTCCCACCCGACAGCATAGACGTCGTCTACGGCGACAGCGACGACGAGGTGCCGAGCGCCGGCGCGGTCGCCTCGCGCTCGACGATGTCGGTCGGCGGCGCGGTCGCCGCGGCACTCGATACAGTCAT
>DATJSH010000266.1:0-21092 GCA_035504235.1 Allostellaceae bacterium
GCTGCCCAAGGCCGAGAGCGCCCCGCATGTCGAGCTGGTCTCCGAGATGATCGACGAGATCGAGGCCGAGCGCGGCATGGCGGTGGGCCACACCAAGATGCTGGCGATGGTCGAGACCTGCTCGGCGTTCTTCCGCATCGCGGAGATCGCCAAGGCCAGCCCGCGTCTAGTGGCGCTCAACCTCGGCGCCGAGGATTTCGCGCTGTCCGCCGGAATGCTGCCGACCGCCGAGGGTCTGTTCATGCCCAAGCAGACCGCGATCTTCGCGGCGCGCGCGGCCGGCATCATGCCGATGGGGTTCATCGGCACGGTCGCCGAGTTCAGCGACCTCGACGGTTTCCGCGAGACGGTGCGCCGCTCGCGCCGGCTCGGGTTTTTCGGCGCCTCGGTCATCCACCCGAGCCAGGTGGCGATCCTCAACGAGGAGTTCCGCCCGAGCGCGGCCGAGGTCGAACACGGTCGCCGCGTGGTCGCCGCGTATGACAAGGCGCTCGCCGAAGGCGTGGGCGCGGTCACCGTCGACGGCAAGATGATCGATGTGCCGGTGGTGGAGCGCGCCCGCCTCCTGGTCGAACGCGAGGAGGCGATCGCCGCCCGCGAAGCGCGGATGGCGGCGCTGGCGGCGAAGTTCTGATGACCGCGACCGCTCTTGATCCAATCACCGTCGATATCACCCGCTACAAGCTCGATGGCATCGCCAACGAGATGCAATCGACGCTGCTGCGCAGCTCGTTTTCGCCGATCGTGAGGGAGGGGCTTGATGCCTCTGCGACGCTCTTCGCGCTCGACGGCACGACCTTGGCACAGAGCTGTTCGATCCCGATCCACCTCGCGACGCTTATTCCCGCGGTGGCGCAGATCATCGCGACGTTTCCCGTGGCGCAGATGCGGGACGGCGACACCTACATTCTCAACGACCCCTATTGCGGTGGCACGCACCTACCGGACATCGCGGTGGTGCAGCCGGTGTTTCATCGCGGCCGGCCGATCGCCCTCAGCGCGGCGATGACCCATCACCAGGATGTCGGCGGCATATCGGCTGGTTCGGTGCCGACCAATGCGACCGAAATCTATCAGGAGGGGCTGCGCATCCCGCCTTTGAAGCTGCGCGAGGCCGGTGCCTACAACGAGACGCTGGTCGCGCTGTTGCGCCAGAACGTGCGCATTCCCGACACGGTAATGGGCGACCTCAACGCGCAGATCGCTGCCTGCACGATCGGCGTACGGCGCTTCGCGGAGCTCGCCGAGCGCTTCGGCGACAACCAGCTTGGCGCGATCTGCGACGAGCTGCTGGCGCGCTCTGAGCGCCTTACCCGCGCGGCGCTGGCGCGCATCCCCGCCGGCACCTATCGCTATGTCGATTTCCTCGACAATGACGGGATCGAGCTCAACAAGCCGATCCGCATCGAGGTCGCGGCGACAGTCAGAGACGGCGCTATCGAATTCGATTTCGCCGGCACGAGCGGCCAGGTCAAGGGGCCGCTCAATTGCGTGCCGTCTGGCTCGCTTGCCGCGGCATGCTGGGCCGTGCGGGCGCTGACCGATCCCGAGATCCCGACCAATGGCGGCTGCTTCCGCGCGATCTCACTGAAGCTGCCCCTGGGCACGATCGTCAACCCCGAGGCGCCGGCCCCGGTCAACGCCCGCACCTCAACAATCAAGCGCATCGCCGGCTGCATGGTCGGCGCGCTGGCGCCGGCGATCGGCGACCGGGCGCCGGCGGCGTCGGCCGGTGAGCTGCATGTGCTCGCGTTTGGCGGCAAAGGCGCGAACGGGAACTATGTCGTCGGCGAGCTGATCGCCGGCGGCAGCGGCGCTGGGCCGCGCGGTGATGGGGTCGATGCGATCGAGACGGACGCCACCAACTGCATGAATCTGCCGGCCGAGGCGCTGGAGATTGAGGCGCCGATCCGCCTCCACCGGGTCGCGCTGCGCGCCAATTCGGGCGGCGACGGCGAGTGGCGGGGCGGGCTCGGCCTCACGCGCGAGTACGAGGTGCTGGAGGGGCCAGGGGCCGGCGACGTCTCATTCTCGCATCGCGGCGAGCGCCATTTTAGCGCCGCCGCGGGCTTGGCTGGCGGCAAAGAGGGCGCCCGCGCCCGCTCGGTGATCCGCCGTGCCGATGGCGGCGAGGAAATTATCCCGTCGAAGATCGTGACCGTGCTCCACCCCGGCGACCGCGTCACGGTCGAAACCGCAGGCGGCGGTGGTTACGGCGACCCCGCCCGTCGCGATCCTGCCCTCCGCACGGCGGATAACGCCAACGGCAAGGTGGTTTGAGTTATCCTGTCCTCCCGGCTTTAGCCGGGAGACGGGATCAGCGTTCTCGTAATTCCTGGCAAGCCGGCGTGTTGAGCGGCAAATCGGGCGTCTGCGCGCGGATGAAACTTGCGCGCTCGGCGACGTAGCGGTCGGGTCGGCTCGCCGACCACTTGAGCGGATCGGGCAGGATCGCTGCCAGCCGCGCGGCTTCCTCGGCGGTGAGCGCCCGTGCCGGCTTGTGGAAATAGAATTGCGACGCGGCCTCGGCGCCATAGATGCCCGGCCCCCATTCGACGACATTGAGATAGATTTCGATGATCCGCTCCTTGCCCCAGGCGAGTTCGATGAGCACGGTGAAATAGGCTTCGAGCCCCTTTCTGATCCAGTCGCGCCCCGGCCACAGAAAGACGTTCTTCGCGGTCTGCATCGAGATCGTGCTGGCGCCACGCAACGGCCGTGCGCCTTCCCCATAGTGCTGCCAGGCGGCGTGGATCGCGTCCCAGTCGAAACCATGGTGCTCGCAGAATTTAGCGTCCTCGCTGGCCATCGCGGCATGCACCAGATTGGGCGAGATCTCGTCGAGAGGGCGCGAGGATTTGCTGATACCGTAACCTTCGACGAGGCGGATCAGCATCAGTGGTGTCACCGGCGGCGGCACGACACGGTAGAGCGCGACGAGGAACACCGATCCGATCAGGAACCCAGTGATGGCAAACGCCGGGATGCGACCGAGGCGCCTCAGCGCACCTGCTGGTCGCGCTGGGCGTGAAGACGTGGACCCCCGGGTCAAGCCGGGGGGAGGCGAGAAATTCATGGCTGAATTCAGTCGAACTCGGTCGGCAGGCCGGGTTCGCGGAAATGCGCGAACATCCGCCTGACCTGGTGCGGCTGGTTGCGGCCGGGCGACAGCTCGGGCAACTGGTTTTCGTCGAAAAAGCCGATCTCGGTGGTCTCGATGCTGGTTTGCGGCGCGCCGCCGGTCAACTCGCAGATGAAGAACATCTTGTAGATGGAGAACGGATAGGGCGAAGGGTTATGGCGACTGCGGTCCCACACCGCGGCAAGTTTCACGGGGCGCGCGATATAGCCGGACTCTTCCCGAATCTCCCGCTCCACGCATTGGCCGGCACTCTGGTTGACGTCGCACCAGCCGCCCGGCATCGCCCATTTTCCGTCGGTCAATTCGCGCACCAGCAGGATTTTGTCCTGCCGGAAGCAGGCGCCGCGCACCGCGACCCGCGGCGTCGCGTAGCCGACATCCTGGGCGAAAAGGTGGGCAATGCGCTCGACCGTGGTGCCCGAACCCAGCGCCATCAGCTCGCTCGCCATGACGCGCAGCCGGTCGTAGCGCTGAGTATCGAAGGCGTTTTGGCTGAAATGCCCGCCGGTCTGGGCGATTGCGTGCAGCTCGCGGGCCAGCCCGAGCCAAGCCGGATCGCTCGCGGCGGCGCGGATCGAGCAGCGATAACCGTCGGGGAGTTTCAGCTTGTCGAGCTCGCCGAGCGCGAACCAGCCGAGCCGGCGATGTTCGTCGCTGATCCGCAAGTCGCCCATCTCCACCCGCGTCACCCGATACGTTACGATCGTCACATGACGGCCGGGCAGCACCCTGAAATTCCAGCAATCGACGATTGGCCCGATGGCGATATCGGCGCCGAGCTCCTCGGCGAACTCGCGGATCAGCGCCGCGGCCGGCTCTTCGCCTGGCTCTGGTTGACCGCCTGGCAATTCCCATTCGCCGCGATCGTTCTCGAGGAGCAAGACGCGCCCCTCTTCGATCAGCACGCCTTTTATCGAGACCGCCATAGACATTCGTGCCTCATGCGCGCTGATAAAAACTTGTCATTGCGGGGCGCTGCGGAGCCGCGAACCCGGAACCTATGAACACCGACAAGGCGGATCAATAGTGCGAACGTCGGCGTGTCACGCGGCGGCGCTAGCTATCATGGGTTCCGGCTCTCCGCGCAGCCTGTCCTCGGGCCGCCCAACGGGCGGACCCGGAGGCTCCGGCCGGAATGACAATAAGAGAGATGCCTCGGGCTGGCGCGGCAAATCTAAAGGTGCTGAGATAAGCCGTCGCGGCTCTAGGACTCTCCCATGGCGAACTCCGACCCCCATCGTCTTTCAGCCGTCGAGATGGTTGCCCGGATCGACGCTGGCGATCTGACCGCCGAGGCCGTCGTGCGAAGCTGCCTCGAGCGCATCCGCGAGCGCGAGCCGATGGTGCGCGCCTGGACGCATGTCGCCGGCCACGTGGCGCTGGCCGCGGCGCGCGCCGCATCGCGCGCCACGCTGATGAAGGGCATCCCCTTCGGCATCAAGGACATTTTCGACACCGCCGGCATGCCGACCGGCTACGGCTCGCCGATCTACACCGGTTGCCGGCCGAGCTTCACCGCGAGCGCCGCGACCCTACCGCGCGCCGCGGGTGGCGTGCTGCTGGGCAAGACGGTGACGACCGAATTCGCCAATCGTCATCCCGGACCGACCGCGAACCCGCACAATCCAGGATTTTCGCCTGGCGGGTCGTCGAGCGGCTCGGCCGCCGCCGTCGCCGATTTCATGGTGCCGCTGGCGATCGGCACGCAGACCGGCGGCTCGGTGATCCGGCCGGCGGCCTATTGCGGCGTGGTCGGCTTCAAGCCGAGCTTCAACATGTTCGCGCCGGCCGGCATGCATTCCAACACCGAGACGCTCGACACGATCGGCATCATGGCGCGCTCGGTCGCCGACATTGCGCTTTTTCGCGCGGCGATGATGGCGATCCCCTACGCGAAGCCGGTAATGCCGGATCGCGCGCCGCGTCTGGCGCTGTGCCGCACGCCGCATTGGGACAAGGCCGCGCCGGACGGCAAGGCGGTGCTGGAAGACGCGGCCAAGCGGCTTGCCGCCGCCGGAGCCGAAATTGTCGAGGCCGAGCTGCCCAATGCTTGCGGCAATGTCTCCGAGATCCAGAACCGCCACAGCTTTTTCGAAGCGCCGCGCAACCACGCGCCGGAGCGCGAGCGGCATGAGGCCCTGCTCAGCCCGGCGCTGCGCCACGGCCGCATCGCCGGCGGGTTGAAGCTGACGCTTGATGAGTTTCGGGCCGGATGGCGGGAGGCCGACCGCATGCGGGCCGCGGCGAGCGACTGGGCCGGCGGGTTTGACGCGGTGCTGTCGCTCCCCGCGCCAGGGCAGGCGCCCAAGACGCTCGCCTCCACCGGCGATGCGATCTTCAACGGCCTGTGGACGCTGCTCCACATGCCATGCCTGACGATGCCGGCGGGGCAGGGGCCGGACGGGCTGCCGGTCGGCATCCAACTAGTCGGCAAGCGCCACGCCGACGCACGGCTCATGGATATCGGGCTGTGGGTCGAAAGCAGGCTGGAGGCACTGTGATGGGCGACAGCAACCGTCTTTCGGCCGCCGAGGCTGTCGCCCGCCTGCAATCGGGTGCGTTGACAGCCGAGCAGCTGACTCGCGATTGCCTGGACCGGATCGCCGAACGTGCCTCGGTCAAGGCCTGGATCCATCTCGATCCCGAGCACGCGCTGGCGCAGGCGCGCGCCGCCGACCGCGCGGGGCGGCCGGGGCTTCTCGCCGGGCTGCCGATCGGCGTCAAGGATGTCATCGACACCTATGACATGCCAACCGAGCACGGCTCGCCGATCTATCGCGGCAATCGTCCCTTCGCCGACGCTGCCTGCGTCGCGCAGGTGCGGATGGCGGGCGGCGCCATTCTCGGCAAGACGGTAACCACCGAGTTCGCCAATCGCTTTCCCGGCGCGACCGTGCACCCGCAGAATCCGGCGCACACGCCCGGCGGATCGTCGCAGGGCTCGGCAGCCGGCGTGGCGGATTTCCAAATGCCGCTTGGCTTCGGCACCCAGACCGGCGGGTCGACGATCCGTCCGGCGGCGTTTTGCGGCATTCTTGGTTACAAGCCGAGCTTTGGCGAGTTCAGCCGCGTCGGGATCAAGCTGCAATGCCAGAACCTCGACACGCTCGGCCTTATCTGCCGCAGCCTCGACGACATTTCGTTAATGCGCGCGGTGCTGATCGGCATGCCGCATCGCAAGATCGACCGCACCACCGCCGCGCCGCGGGTCGCGATCTGCCGCACGCCGCTCTGGGATGTCGCCGACGGCGCCACGCATGCGCTCATCGAGCGTGCCGCATCGCGGTTATCCGCTGCGGGGACGACCGTGGGCGAGGTCGAGTTCGCCGCGCCGTTCCGCGACATCGCGCGCCACCACCAGCGCATCTTTTATTACGAGGCGGCGCATAATTATGCCTACGAGCATCTTGAGCACCGCGACCAAGTCAGCCAGGTGCTGCTCGATACGGTGCTCGATCCCGGCGCCGCGATCCCGCTTGGCGACTACATCGAGGCGCTGGAGACCGCCGAGGCGTTCCGCGCGCACCTCGACGACATCTTCGGCGATGTCGACCTGTTGCTGACGCCGAGCGCGCCAGGCGAGGCTCCCGAAGGTTTGAGCTCGACGGGCAATTCGGCTTTCAACGCGACCTGGACCTTGTCCTGGTGTCCGTGCATCACGTTGCCCGCCGGCACCGGGCCGAAAGGTCTGCCGCTTGGCGTGCAGCTTGTCGGCCAGCGTTTCGCCGACGAGAGCCTGCTTGACGCCGCCGCCTGGGTCGAGGCTCGGTTGGGGCTAACCGGATGATTTTTTTCAGCACCACCCCGGCGCAGGCCGGGCCCATGTTTCAGCCGTTGGAAAAGCGGAGGAATGGGGCCCGGCTTTCGCCGGGATGGCGCGCATGAGAGGGAGAGGACGATGATCTACGAACTGCGCGTCTACCACTGCGTGCCGGGTCGGCTGCCCGATCTCATCAAGCGCTTCGACACGATTACCCTGAAGCTCTGGGAAAGGCACGCGATCCACCAGGCCGGTTTCTGGACGACGCTGGTCGGCCCCGGCAATAACGACCTCACCTATTTTCTCAAATGGGAATCGCTCGCGGAGCGCGAGGCCAAGATGGGCAAGTTCGGTGCCGATCCGGAATGGCTTTCGGCACGTGCCGAGACCGAGAAGAACGGCCCGATCGTCGCCTCGATCACCAACCAGTTCCTCGTGCCGACGTCGTTCTCGTCGGTGAAGTGACGGCCCTCGAGGGCCGTCATCCCCGGGCTTCGAAACGGGATCTCAGGCAATCTTGGAAAGGAAAAACCATGATCTACGAATTGCGCGTCTACCACACGATGCCCGGCAAGCTGCCGGCCCTCTTGAACCGCTTCGACACGATCACCCTCAAAATCTGGGAGCGGCATGGTATCCAGCAGGCCGGGTTCTGGACGACGCTGGTGGGCGAATCGAACGCCGACCTCACCTACATGCTGAAATGGGAGTCGCTCGCCGAGCGCGAGAAGAAGTGGGACGCCTTCCAGGCAGACCCCGAATGGATTCAGAAGCGCGCCGAGACGGAAAAGGCCGGCCCGATCAATGCCCGGGTCGAGAACTCGTTCCTTATCCCAACCAGCTTCTCGTCGGTGAAATAGCGAAAATCGTTGGCATTCCGGGAGGCCCCGCAAGGGGCAGGCCCGGAACCCATGCACGCGGAATTCGACGTGGTCGCGATGACGGGCATCCGAACGACGCGGGAACAGTCAGTGTTCATGGGTTCCGGGTTCATCGCCGCGCGATGGCCCGGAATGACGCCTGCTAGGCGGCGTTCTCAATAGCTTCCGATAATAAACTTCTCATCGATGGTGAACGTCTTGATGCGGCCGATAAACAGCGCGCCGTCATCGTGCAGGCGTTTTGCCTCGGGGGAGGCGTTGGCGCGGGCCATCGCCTCGCTGTCGTCGAACCAGGTCTCGGCGATGCCGTCGACCTCGACATTGGTTTCGGAAATATCGGGTCGCGTGCGGGTCGCGACGATGTGGTTCTGCACGTAGCGCCGCATTCCCGGCACTGCATGGGCGAGCGGCGCATGGATTTCGATCCAGTGCTTGACGAACTGTTCGTGCGTGAGCGCGGGCCGGCGGGTCAGCAGCGAAATGCTTTTGATCATGGGGCTCCCCTGCGACGGAGCACCGAGATTAACGCGCGCGCGCTCCGTCGAGGAACAACGCGACCGCGTTTGCAGCGTGGGCGGCGATCTCGGGTCCGGTGAGCGCAGCGCCGAGGCCGAGCGCGCGCCGCTGTGGGCTCGTCACCACGCTGAAAATGAATTGCTCGGCCGCAAAACGCGGGTCCATGGTGCGCAGCTCGCCGCTTTTGATACGCGGTTCGAGATGGCTGGCAATCCGTTCGATGCCGCTTGCCGCGCCGAGTTCGTACATGATCCGCGCGAGGCCCGGGAACCGTTCCGCCTCGTGGATCACCAGGCGGTGCAGCGCCAGGGCTTCGGGGGTCAACGCGATCTGGAGTATTTGCTCGGCTGTCCGGCGCAGCGCATCGGCGAGGTTGGGGGGCGATAGCAGCGTCGCGTCGAGAGGCGGCAGCCACCGCTCGATAAGCCGGCGCACCACGGCCTCGAACAATCGCTCCTTGCCCGGGAAGCGATGATAGAAGGTCCGCTTGGAGATGCCGGCATGCTTGGCGACGGCCTCGATGCTGGTGGCGCCGAACCCGTGACCCAGAAACAGCTTCTCCGCCACATCGAGGATGCGGTCCGCAAGCTGCGCAGACTGTTGTCGCGAAGGCCGCCCGCCGCGTCCTCGTGTTTCAGCCCGGCCGTGCTGCATGCTAGGCCCCAACACTTGCCACCCCATTGAGGTAATATGCCGAACCTTACCGGTTAACTCCGCAAACGCAACCGGAGCGTTCTTTTTTTTCGGCCAAGCGGCGCGGATTGAACGCAGTTTGGCGCTGGCGGCAGCGTGCCAGTCCCGGCAACATCGCAGCAATGGTTCACAATTGATTCGCTACGGAGCGGGACTCATGAACATCGATCTGAGCGGCAGGCGCGCGATCGTCACCGGCGGCAGCCGCGGCATAGGCCGGGCGATCGCGCTGGCGTTTGCAGCGGCCGGCGCGCATGTCTCGATCTGCGCGCGCGGCGCCGAGACGCTCGAGGCGGCGCGGGTTGCGATCGCCGCAAAGCGGGTCACCGCCCACGCCGCGACCTGCGACCTCGCCGATGGCGAAGCGGTCGCGCGTTACGTTGTCGATGCCGCGAGCGCGCTCGACGGCATCGACATCCTGGTCAACAACGCGTCCGGCTTTGGCAGTACCGACGATGAGGCGGGTTGGGAAAAGAGCCTCACGGTCGACCTCATGGCGACGGTGCGAGCGACGCAGGTGGCCACGCCGTTTCTCGAAAATCCGACGCCGCGGCGATCCTCAACATCTCCTCGACCGCGGCGTTTCATCCCTCTGTGCGAACGACGCCTTACGGCGTCGCCAAATCGGCGATCATCCAGTACACGCGCAACCGCGCCGCCGCGCTGGCGCCGCAGCGCATCCGAGTCAATTGCATCGCGCCCGGCTCGATCGAGTTTCCCGGCGGCAATTGGGAAAAACGCAAAACCGATAACCCGCAGCTCTATAATTCGATCCTGCGCGGCATTCCGTTCGGCAGGTTGGGTCACCCCGAGGAAGTGGCGCATGTCGCGCTGTTTCTCGTTTCGCCGCTCGCTGGCTGGGTCACCGGCCAGACGATCATGGTCGATGGCGGGCAGGCGCTGGGGCGTTGACATGATCACCCCTCTCCCGCATCCCGGGCATCCCGGAGAGGGGTAAACTAAAGATCGAGGAACGCGGTCTCGTCCTTGCCCTGCAGCACGAAGTCGAAGCGGTAGACGCCGCCGTCGCCGCGCCGCGCGATCAGCGTGTTGCGCACGGCGTCGTCCTCGATCCCGGCGAGCAGCGGGTCGGCGGTGTTCTCGGGCGCATCGGCGAAGTAGATGCGGGTAAAGAGCTGCTTGAGGAGCCCGCGGGCAAAGAACGCGACATTGATGTGCGGCGCCTGCAGTGCGTTGCCGCGCCCCGGCACCGGGCCAGGCTTGACGGTCGTAATCTTGAAGCGACCTTGTGGGTCGGTCGAGGCGCGGCCGAAGCCGATGAAATTGGGATCGATCGGCTTGTCGGCCTGGTCGTCGTCCGGGCTGTTGTAGCGGCCGGCCGCGTTGGCCTGCCACAGCTCGATCACCGCGTCGGGCACCGGCGCACCGTCGCCGTCGCGCACTTGGCCCTCGATGACGATCCGCTCGCCCAGCGGGTTGCTGCGCGTCAGGTCGGCCCATTCCGGCCGATCGAGCCCGAGCGCGAAGAAGGGTCCGACCGTCTGGCCGGGTGTGGGGATCAGCCTCGTGGCCCCGGGCTTAGTGACCATGAGCTTTGGCCTCGAACGGGGTCGCCTCGCGGCCGCGCAGCACCATGTCGAAGGAATAGCCTAGCGCCCATTCGGGCTGGCTCAAATTCGGGTCGTAATCGGCGATCAACCGGACCCGCGCGGCTTCGTCGGCCGTGCTCTGGTAGATCGGGTCATACTGCAACAGCGGGTCGCCGGGGAAGTACATCTGGGTGATAAGCCGGGTGACGAACCCGCCACCGAATACGCCAAAATGCAGATGCGCTGGGCGCCAGGCATTGGGGGCATTGCGCCACGGATAGGCGCCGGGCTTGATCGTCACGAAGCGGTATCGGCCCTCTGCGTCGGTCACAGCCTGTCCGGCGCCGGTGAAATTGGGGTCGAGCGGCGCGTCGTGCTGATCGACCGGGTGATGATAGCGGCCCGCCGCGTTGCATTGCCATAGCTCGATGAGCGTATTGGGTATCGGCCGCGCATCCTCGTCAAGGATGCGTCCTGTGACGATGATCCGCTCGCCAAGCGGCTCATCCTCGTGCTGCTTGGTGAGGTCGGCCGCCGCCGGACCAGCCCAACCGGCCGAAAAACTCGGGCCGGTGACTTCCGACAGCGTATGCTCGAAACGAATGAGCGGCCGGGCCGGCGCGCGTTTCACGGTGCTGACGTAATCGGGGTAAAGATAGGGCGGCTGGGCCCCCTCGCGGTGGCGGCCATAGGCGGGCGGTTCGGCCATGCGGTCCTCGCATTTGCTGGTGGCGGCAAGCTGGTCCTGTTATCCGGCGCGGGTCAAGAGTTGGGTGATTTGCCGCGGTCGCGGCGCTGGGTTACGCCCGCGCACTTATGCAAATCAGCGGTTTTCCGGCCGCACGACTTCACCGCGGTGCGCAAGATGATCGATCCCATCACCAAACGCTCGCCTTAAGCGCGATAAGTAATTTTGCCGGGTTACAGGGAATTAATCCGGGCATCGCGACGTTCATCTGGTGCGGCCATCTTTCTGCCGCACGTTGGAACAACGGTGATCACGATGCCCGTCCGGATACCCAGCCGATTTGGCAGCCTTCGCATGGCGGTGCTTGCCGTGCTGGCACTCGGCACTTTGGCCGCGCAGCCGTCGCTAGCGCAGGATCGGACGCTGGCAACCCTCGCCGACGTGCCGGCCCTGGTGCCGGCACCCCATCACCCGCAAGCCATTACTGCGGTGTACAGCTCGTCGCTCTTTGACCCGAGCGGCAACACGCATTTCTGGCGTTAGCGGCGCCGCTACCAGCGGCAAGGGTCGTCCGCCGCGCAGATCCGCGCCAGCGTCGCGGTGAGTGGCAGAAACCAGATATTCACCGTCATCGATAGCGGCAGGAGCTTCCCGTCATCCGACAGCGTCAGCGAAACCGGACGCGGGGCATCGTCGGGGTCGCCATCGTCGCTGCTTTCCCCCTTGAAGCCTGCGATCGCGCGCAGCATCAGCGCCAAATGGATGCCGGGATAGCCGGGGTCACGCGGCAGCACTCGCACCTCGGCATTGAAGCGGCGGGCACCGTCATAGACCGAGATCGTGAACCGGGTTTCGCCGCGCCGCACCGCCTCGCGGATCGCGGTGATGACGCTCAGCGGGTCGATGACATTGCGGCGGAATTGCTCCCTTAATTCGGGCTTGCGGCTGGTGTCGCCGGTTCCACGCTCGGCGATGACCGCGGCATCGCGGACGACAAAATCCATCCGCAACAAGCGGCCCTTGCGCTTGCGCAAGTCATAGTTCGCGTTGAAATGGTCGGGTAAAGGCACCCGGCCGCCATCGAGCCGGCCTTGCGCGATCGCGGTTCCGCGAAAACGCGTCACCAGATGCGGCAGGCCTTCGCTGCCGATCGCGATCTCATCGCGATACCCATCGGCGCCGTCGTGCAAGGTGAGGCGGATATGCGCCGCGGGCAGCCCTGCCCACGTCGCGGAGTAGAGCGCCGACATATCGTCGGCGCGTGCCGCGTGAGCGGTCAGCAACAGTGCGATTGCTACGGCGCGGGTAAGAGCGCCGCCCAGGGCCGTGCCTATTGCAGCCGGGCGATGCCCATGGCCGCGCCGAAGCGATTGGCGCAGTCGAGTGGGTTGCCGTATTTGCGGTGCATCGCGGTGTGATGCGCACAGGCGAGCAGGAGCCGGTCGCGATCGTGGCCCTGGTTTTTCGCCCAGTCCTCGATGGTGACCTGGCCGATTTCCTGGTTGTGCGGGTCGTTGCCCATGCGCGCCGCCATCAGCGCGAGGCGGCGAACCAGCGGACCGCGATCCTTGTGGCTTTCGAGATAGGCCTGGGTCCAATCGACGCTCGCCTTGCCGTCGAGCGCAAGCAGGGCCTGGTCGAGCCGGTCGAGGATTTCCTCGCCCGAGAGCTTCGCCGCGCCGGCGGGCGCCTTCGGCACGTTGGGCTCGGCGTCGTTGATGCCCTTCTGGTGCCAGGCCGCTCGGTTGAGATACGACGTCGCCGTGTAGAGCAGCTTCAGCTGCTGCTTGTGCTGGAAGTTGTCGAAGTACCAAGCCATCGTGTTCAGATATTCGAAGCAGTGTTGCGGCAGCGAGAAATTGTTGACGCCGCGCGTTTCGAGGATGACCTGTGCCGAGGCGACCTGCAGCGCATCGAGGATGCGGCGGGGGCTCTTGCCCGTCCGCAGCAGATTCGACAGCGCGTCGACGTAGCCGGGCTCGGCGTCGCGGATCACCGTCTTCTCGAACGCTGTCTGCTCCTCGGGCGATAGCGGCTCCTTATTGTTCGCGAGGATTTCCTCTTCGGCCTTGGTCACCCCGCCATAAGGGATCGCCGAGATCGTCGCGCCTTCGAGGAAGATTTGCACCGCGTTACAGGCCATCTCATAGGTCGAATACCAGCGCGGGCCGACCGCGACATCGAGCGCGCCGGCATAGACGACGTTGTGGGCGTCGTCCCAGCCGAGATAATTGCCGAGATCGACGGTGGCGCGGGCGCGGAATGCTTTGTGCCCGGTCGTGTAGGAGCGGTTGTAGAGCGCCCGGTCCTGCACATCCATCAGACCGGCGTGGACAAGCTGTGCCAGCACCGCCTTGCGCTCCGACGGGTTCTCCATGAGGCCGAGGAACACGCGGTAAGCTTCAAGCACCTGGCCGCGATGCACGAGGGTCATCCAATGATCAAGCCGTTCCTGCAGCGGACCGTCGAGGCGCTCCGGCTCCTGGTCGGCCCAGGCGACTTCCGGCATGGGCGGCGGGCCGGGCGGCATCGACCAGCCGGGAGCGCGGGCATAATGGCCGGGCGCCTTTAGGATTTTCTGATTCCAGATGTCGAGCCCGGTCGGGATGTACCAGACGGTCTGCGCATAGGGCAGCGCCGCGCAATCCTCGGGCACCAGCTTCGACAGTTGGATCGAGGCGCGTGCCGACAACAGGCAATGATCATTGTTGACGAAGTTCACATAGCCGTCATCGATCCGCTCGTGATACGGCACATGCGTGTAAGGGGCGTGGATGCGCACCCCTTCGGCGATGATCTCGGTCATCGGCCGGCCGGCGCGGACCAAGTCGTAATAGACGTCGCTTGCACCCTTCTGGTCGCGATCGAGGATCCGCTCTTCCAGTTTCTCGTAGAGGGCTTGCGGCTTCCCCGAATTGCTGCCAGTGGAGCTAAGCGTCGATTGCGGCTGGGCGGCCATTCGTGAGCATCCTTCTTCGGTCCGCCCGCAACAATGCGCCGAAAATCCAGGAGCGGCAACGATGCCGCCAATGTATCTAGCGGCAATGCGCTCAGCGCATGGCAAGCCTTAAAGCCGGCTTGGCGGACCGACCCGGCGGCTCGCGCGTCTTCTCGTGCCGGCGTCTGTGCACGAAGACGCGGACTCCCGGGTCAAGTCTAGGGAAGCGATATTAGGAAGGGCCCAGAATGGCTAAGCGGCGTGGGCGACGCGGTGGTCTTCTTCGACGCCCATCGCGCGCCGGAGCGCGGCACGGCCGCGTGCCAGGCGCGACCGCATCGTGCCGAGGGTAATGCGCAGGATGGCGGCGGCCTCGCTGTAACTCATTCCTTCGAGACCGACGAGCAGGATGACCGCGCGCTGCTCTTCCGACAGCTGGCCGAGGGCACGGTCGAGCTGCGACAGGGTCAGCGGCGCTTTCGGGTCGGCGACAGGCGCGGCCGCTTCGAACGACAGGCGGAACGGGTTGCCGCGCAAATCGTGGAGGATGGTCAAAAGCCAGACGCGGAGATTGCCGCGGCAGCGGCGCTGTTCGGCGAGCGCGTCGCGCACCGTGTCCGCGACGAGTTCAGCCGCCGTGTCGGCGTCGCGCGTCAAGGCCGACGCATAGCGCATAAGCCGCGGGATTTCTTCTTCGAGCAGCAGATGAAAATCGGACACCGCACCCCTCCTTCGTGGCGGCTTTCGCGCCGCGTCATGAGAGAGGTTCTAAAGCCCGACTGTAATCGGCTGATGTACCGAAAGTAAGATTTTGGTGAAGAATTGTAATTGGCAGATCATCGATTCCGGCGGCCTTGACACAATCGGTCACACGCCCCGGCAATGTCCTACCATCCGTAAAGATCCCCGCGCGAGGCGCCGTCGAGCCAGCGCACCGGGCCGTCGGCCCAGGCGAGCACGCGCGCACCGTAGCGGCTGGTAAGCGTCATCTCGGCCTCGGGGTCGATCGTGACGTAACAGCCCGAGCCAGCGGCCTCGTCACCGGCGCGGATTTCTCCCGACAGGACAAAGAGGTCGGTCATCGCCGTGGTGGTATGCGCTGGCACCTCAGTCCCCGGCGCCAGCAGGATTTGGCTGTAGCGCGCGACGTGCGGCTGGCCCGCGTAATCGAACAGCGCGCGCCGCGCGACGCCTGAAACCGGCCCCGGCAGCTCGGCGAGCGTCTCGACCTCGATACAGATGTCGGAAGGCGCGCCGACCGTGGCGTCAATCGACTCGCCGGCACTGTCCGCTTCGCGGCCAAGCTCATTGAGCACGCCTGTCTTGTGCCGCGGGTAGAGGATCGGCCCGTCGACCCGGGCGATGAACATCGAGGCGTCGTAGCAAATCACGTCGTGCACCGCGCCGGTCAGGTTGATGACGGCCTGGCCGCCAATCATCCGCGTGACATGATCGACCAGCGAGCCCGACAGCATATAGCTCCCCACGGGGCCGAGATGCCGGTGCACGCCCGAGCGCGCCAGCGGCGCAAAGCGCACGCCGCCGAACCAGCGGCCCGCGGCGATATCGTTGCGGATGTTCTGCTGCTCGACCCCCGGCGGCCCCGATGGCACCCATTCGGTCGCGGTCATGTCGTAGACCGCTATGCGCGGCTGATTGGTTTTGGGCATTGTTACTCCGCCGCGTCCTTGGCCTCGTTGCCAAAGATGTTATAGGTCCGCGCCTGATAGCGGATCATGTAGTCGGTGTAGTAGGTCGTCTCGTATTTGGGCGGGTTGTCGGGGCCGACGCAGGTCGGCACCGCGGCAACTGGCCAATCGATATTGGCGTCGCAGAAAAAGGCGAGCGCGTAGCGCTCGCCGCCGGTGCGGTTGATCGCGCGGTGCGGGGTCGCGAGGAAGCGGTCGTTGGTCCAGCGGAGCAAGAGCTGGCCGCCATTCACCAGGAAGGCGTCCGGGTTGGGCGGCACGTCGATCCATCCGCCGTCTTGCGCACGAAACGCGAGCCCCGGCACATCGTTGGGCGCGAGCAAGGTGAGAAAGCTGGTATCGGTGTGCGGCGCGATGCCGAACTCGTCATCGGCCGCCTCGGACGGTTGCCGAGGGTAGTGCGTCGCCCGCAATTTGTACTGAAAATCCTGGAAAGGCGCATCGAAATAGGCTGCGGGCAGGTCCAGCGCGCGGGCGTAGACGCGCACTAGCTTTTGCACCAGCCGCTCCAGCGTATCGCAATACCGGACGATCGTCTCGCGCAGGCCGGGCAGGCCCTCGAGCCACTGGTTGGCGCTGCGGAAACGGCGGCCGGCGACGACATCGGGGTGGTCGGGCGGCAGGTCGCGCGCAATAAACAGCGCCTCGCTCATATTGGGCTTGGTGACATTCGCGACGACCGAGGTGCGCAGCGTGTCGCCCATCATCGGCAGATAGCCGACATTGTGCTTGTCGAGCTTGATGGCGAGCTTCTTGTCGAGCGGCTGGGCGTGGAAGCGGGCGACCTGTGCATAGGTCTCGCGGATCAGCGCCGCCGGCACGCCATGATTGACGATTGCGTAAAAGCCGATTTCGGTCAGCGCATGGCGCAGCTTTTCGCCGGCGCGGTCGAGTGCTCCCGGCGCTCCGGCAAGATAGGGGCCGAGATCGATGATCGGGATGATGTCGGCGGAGCTCATACTAGGCGGGCGCGGAGGCGAAGAGTTTCAGATCGGCGACGAGGCCGTCGTCGTGCTCGATCCCGTAATCGAAGGTGCCCTTGAGGTTCTTTTCCTTGACCAGCAACGCGCCCGGGTCGGCGGTGGCGAAGATGCGCAGATGACGATCGACCCCGTGCAACTCGGCGAGCTTTTCGCCGAGCGCCGCCGGTTTGACGCGCTCGCTCGCGTCGATCAGCTCGACGAGCCCGGCCTCGGTGATTCCGGCCTTTTGCAGCTTCGCCTGGTGCGCGGCGATGGCCGCAGCCTTCTGCCGGGTGGAGGCGGTCTGCGCCGATTTCTGCGCCAACTGCTGGCGGCGCCACTCGTCGTATTGCCCCTGGGTGCGTTGCAGCAATGTCGCGATGGGCACCTCGCGGGTGTCGACCCAGACCTTGGCGCGGGTCCAGGTTTTCGCCATCCAGCCGCGGCGCGCCGCGTCGGTGACCTCACGCAGCCGCTCGGCCCGCACTTGCTCTCCCCAATGCACCAGCTCCTGTGTGTCGCCGCGCAGCTCGGGAAGCTGCAGCGCCGGCCCGGCGGCGCGCGCGACGGTCGGCGTCCCGACGCCGTAGCGCTGCCTGGCGAGCGCGAATTGCCGGCGGTACTCGTCTTCCCATTCGTCGCTGTCTTCGTCGGGAACGACGCCGAGCCGATCCTGCAGCGCCCGCGCCGTCGCCTCGATCGCGGCCTCTTTCAGCTGGGTCAGGTCCATCGGGCGAAGCCTATGACAACGCTTCGAGGGCGTCGAGGTCGTCGATCTCGATCAGGCGCTTGCCGAGGCGCAGCACTCCTTCCTTCTGCCAGACGTGGAGCTGCTTGTTGACGCTTTCCCGCGCGGCGCCGACCATTCCCGCCAGTTCTTGCTGGGTGATCCGCAGAGCGGCGCCCTTGGCGCCGAGGCGCGGCGCGCCCTGCACCAGCCGCAGCAGCGCCATCGCGAGGCGGCCCTCGAGCCGGCCGAACATCGCCTCCTGCAGCTGCTGGTCGGTGCGGCGCAGGCGCTGGCACAGCAGCTTCAGCAGCAAGACGCAAAGTTCGGCGCGCCGTTCGAGGAACGGGATGAAGTCGCGGTGATCGAGCACCAGGAGCTCGCAATCGGTGATCGCGGCCGCATCGGCGGTACGGTCGGCGCCGTCGAGCAGCGCGATCTCGCCAAATACCTCACCGGCGGAAAGCATGGTGAGGAGGATGTCGGGGCCGGCCGGCGAAGGGGTGCTGATCCTGACGTCGCCGGCGAGGATCGCCATCATGCTGCGGCCGGGCGAGCCTTTGGCAAAGATCGTCCGGCCGGCGGCATAACGCTCAACTCGCGCATGGAGCAGAAGTGCATCGAGATCGTCCGGCGGCAGCTTGCCGAACAATGCGTGGCCCTCGAACACCCGGCGCTTTTCGTGGGGGCTGGGTGGCGGCATCGCGTATTCCCGCCAAAGTTGACGCGCACGCGACACATAGCGCCATTCGCCCGGCGCGGAAAGCGCCGTTACCGGATCGACGGCTAGCGGCCAGTATGTTGCGGTTCACCCCGGACAAATGCGACGGCATGGCAGCCGATCGAGGCCAGCGACTCACGGCTGATGCCGCGCTTCAGCCACGACGGCAGATGAGCAACCGCTTCGCCCAGGTGCAGGTAATGGTGTTCGCCGATGGCCATGCCGCGCTCAAACGCGACCGCTTCACCGAACTGCCGGGCATCCGCGACTTCGATCCATCGGGTCAGATCGTGTGACATGGCAGCCCCTTCTCTCAGTTCATGGCGAAATGTAGCGTCGCGCGCGCCGCGCGAATGTGAGGCCGGTCACACACCATAAATATTTTATTACTTTTTTGGCCTAGCCGGCGACATGCGGTGCGAGCCCGTCACTAGCTGGAACCCAGCCCGAGCGGTCGCGTTTCCGGTGGTACATCTCATGGCGGGTTGGAGGCACAGATGCCGTTCGACGGAGTGGAAACGCCTTTCAACTATCTGGCAAAATTCGACCAGGTCATCGAGTTCATCGAGTCTCCCGGCAAGTGGGTCAAACACACCTACCGGACGCCAAGTGGACGGTACTGCCTTAAGGAGGTGCTGAACACCGTGGGGATCGCCGAAGTCTTTGAGCCGCTCATTCTCAAGGTCGCCGAAGCGACGACGGGGCGGGAATTCTGCTGCGTCGAATCGTTCAACGACCACCCGGAAACGCTGCGCGGCGACGTTATTACCGTGTTGCGCCAGACGCGCTCGGACATCCTCGCCGGGAAAATCGCGCTGCCGCGCCCCGCGACCGCGATGCCAGCGCCGCTCTGGAGCGAAGGCGGCGCAAGCGGCCGGGGCAGCTGGGCCGCCACCCTTTGGCAGAAACTGTCCGCTTGGAGCTGACCGGCAAGCTTCCCGGTTCAGGTCGACACTGCCTCCCGCGGCCGCTAGGCTCCTCGGCGAAGGCAGCCGCGGGGGACCTAGGTGAACGAACATTCCGGGCGCGTCATGGGGCATGTTGGGCGGCTCGTTCTGACCGCGGTGCTGCTGGCGTCCGCGACGGGCGCTGCGGACGCGCAATCGCAACAATCGCGATATGACGGGATTTACGCCGGTTCGCAGAAACTGAGCGACGCCGGTCCGGGCCCCAATTACGCGCAATGTCTCAAGGGCCCGTTCAAGCGGCGCATGGTGGTGAAGGACAGCGTCGCGACCTATACATTCAACCCGACCTACCAGGGAGAGGTGACCGGCTCGGTCACCGTCGACGGCGACGTCTCGGGCAATTCTCCCCAGCCTTCCGGCGGTGTCGCTCTCTCCGGCCGGATCGTCGGCGACGGCTTCACCGGCCAGGTATGGAGCCTCTACTGCACCTACGACGTCGAGCTGAAGCGCGTCCGACAATAGCGCCGGCTACCGCCATAATTCCCGGCTGGCGATACGCGCGCCTTCGGCTAGCGCAGCGAGCTTGATCCAAACGACGCTGGGGTGAACCTCGCAAGTCGCGGCAAAGCTGGCGAAGCCGCAATCGGCGCCGGCAATGACGTTCTCCTTGCCGACGACCTTGGCGAAGCGGCCGATGCGCTCGGCGACCAGCTCCTCATGTTCGACGATGTTCGAGGAATGAGTGATGACGCCGGGGATCAGCAACTTGCCCTCGGGCAGCTTCACGTGCTCCCAGACCCGCCATTCGTGTTCGTGGCGCGGATTGGCGGCCTCGAAGGAATACGCGCCGGCGTCGATCGACAGCATCGTGTCGACGATGTTCTTCAATTCGAGGTCGTGGACGCGCGGCCCGATATTGATGCTGTTTAGGCGGATCGTTGTAAATCAACATGATAGGTGAAAATTTCTCGATCAGGCTAACAATCTGGCTAACAGAAATCGGGTATCGGTGGGCATAGCGCCGCCTGGAAAATTTTCGCCTGCTCGGCCGGGGAGCCGTTCCCAGAATCGTATATTGAACAATGGAGATGCCGCGCCGTTGCGGCATCACGCAACGAGACAGGACGAAACGATGGCGACGCTCAGCACAGAGGCGGTTACGCGCAAGGAACTCGTCGCGCTGATCAATGCGATCGATGTCAGCACCGACGGCTGCATGATGGACCACGATTGGGATCAGGTCCTCGACAAGGTACTGGAGACATACCCTTGGATGAGGCGGTACATCAGGGGCGACGCCGGCGCGATGGCATTCGCAGACCTCATCTCCTGCATTCGCGATGATCGGATCAGTGAGCTCGCGCAGTCTGATCCTGACCGCGGAAGACTGATTGGTCAAACGGCAGATCATCCCACCCTCACGACATCGCCGCTAGGGGCCATTTTTCGCGCCAGCAGCGCGGTTGCGGCCCTCGCCGCTGCCCCGATGTTCCGGGGCACCTTTGGCGGCGTGCTGGGCGCGCTCGTCGCGGTCGCACTATCGGTGGTTACATGCGCGGGCCACGCGCGCTGTCTCGCATCATTTGACGGTGATGGCGAATTTGAATTCGGCCTCCTTGCCGTCCGGAAAGATGACATCAACGGCGGTAAAATCGGAGCCAGTGAACCCCGCCGTGGAGGCGTATTGGGCAACGATACCCGGAGCCTTGGTGCTATTGCATGATGAGCGCGGATTGCCGGGCGGAAATTGCGGATAAACGTCCCGCTGAAGCAGCTTCACAGAGCCGTGCACCGGCGCTTGTGTTACGCGGGCCGTTGGCACGCCCAAAGAATGGCAGCTCGGGTCGACCGAGTTGGCGCTATCCAGCACGATCGGTACGCCGGATGCGGCGGTTTT
>DATJSH010000267.1:0-34031 GCA_035504235.1 Allostellaceae bacterium
ATCGCCCAGGAGACGCGCCTCTTCGATACCGCGCGCGGCGAGACGCGGCCGATGCGCTCCAAGGAAAACGACTATGACTATCGCTATTTCCCCGATCCCGACCTGCTGCCGCTGGTGCTCGACCCCGCCTGGGTCGCGCAATTGAAGGCCGCGTTGCCCGAGCTGCCCGACAAGAAACGCGCGCGTTTTGTCGGCGATTACGGGCTTGGTGCGGAGGAGGCCGGGGTGCTGGTCGCCGAGCGGGCGACGGCCGAATTCTTCGAGGATGTCGCCAAAGGGACCGATGGCAAACCCAGGGACGCCAAGGCCGCGGCCAATTGGGTCGTCGGCGATCTTTTCGGCGCGCTCAACAAAAAGGGCCTCGGCATCGAGCAGTCGCCGGTCTCGGCGCCGGCTCTCGGCGCCCTCATCGATCTCATCGCCGACGGCACGATCTCCGGTCGCATCGCCAAGGATGTCTTCGCCGAGATGGTCGAGACCGGCGGCGATCCCGCGGCCATCGTCGAGGCAAAGGGCCTGCGCCAAGTCACCGATACCGGCGCGATCGAGGCCGCGGTCGCCGCCGCACTGGCCGCCAACCCTGCTCAGGTCGCGCAATATGCCGTCAATCCCAAGGTGATCGGCTTTTTTGTCGGCCAGGTGATGAAGGCGACCCAGGGCAAGGCCAACCCGGGCCTCGTCAACGAGCTGCTGAAGAAAAAGCTCGGCGGCTGACCGGCCTGAGCCGACCGGGCCATGCACGTGCCGCGTTCCGGGTTCAGCCCCCGCGTTGGCCCGATGCCTCGCGTTCCGCGATCGCCCGCCGCCCCGGATCGATATATTGCCAGATCTCGGCATCGCGCCCGTAGGGATCGGGGCGGAATTGCAGCTTGCCGTCGGCATCGGCGAACGCGGTTTCGTACACCACGAACACGGGCATGGGTTGCGGCAGATCCGGTCGGGTGGTGTCGCCCGTCGCGATCGTTTGATCGATCTCGTCCATCGGTTGCTGCATCAATAGGGCCGCCAGCTCTCGCGGTTTCTCCACCCTGATGCATCCGTGACTGATATGGCGGTCGTCGCGCGCGAAATAGTTTTTCGACGGCGTGTCGTGCAGGTAGACGTCGAACCGGTTCCGCATGTCGAACATGAGCTGCCCGAGCCCCGAGTTGGGTCCGGCTATCTGCTGCAGCTCGCCATTGGGCAACGTGATCATGTGGTGCTCGGCCAGATAATTCGGATCGCGGTCGGCCTTCGGGAGGATCTCCTTGGCGGCAATGTCCTGCGGGATAGTCCAGGGCGGATTGAAATAAATCCCGGTGATCGTGGCCTGGAATTCCGGGCTCTGGTTGATCCGCACGTCTTGCCCGACAATGACCTTAGACGAGTAGACCGGCTGGTCGTCGTGGTACAGCACCACCCGCTCGTCGGCGACATTGACCCAGACGCGGTCCGCTGGCAGCCGGCGCGGCAGCCAGCGTTGGCGTTCGAGATTGACCTCGATCTGGTGCAGGCGCGTGGTCGCGGCCTTCCCGCCGGCTGGGCTGTCCGTCTGAAAATTCAGCAAAGCCTGGCGCAGCAGCCGGTAGGTCGGCGTCGTCGGCGCCAGCGCTTCGATCGCCGCCGCCGGGTCGGGGTCGGCGACGGCGGCGTCGAGCGCGGCAGGAATGTCGATCGGCTCGGGCGTCAAGGTCTCGTCATCCGGGCGGCGCTCGACCGGCATGATTCCGCGCGCCAATGCGTCCGCATAGGAGAGGAAGGCGTCCGACAGCAGCAGTTCCCGGTCAAGCGGCGACAATGTCGCCGGCGACAGCAGCAGATTGATGTGAAACAGCTCGGGGGGGAGGCCCTGGTTGCCGGCGCGCAGCACGGCGTTCATCAGCGACATCGCCTGTGGCTTCCGGTCGGTCCATACCGGCGCGAAACCGTGGCGTGCGTAGAATCGTCGCAGCAGCTCCGCGTTCACCCGCTCGCCGGCGACGGTCAGCTCCGACCCGCTGTTGAGCAACTGGCCGAGATCCGCGTTGGGATCAGCCGCGGCCGCGGACGGCACCGGGGCGAGGGCCGATCCGGAGTCCGGCCTTGCCGCGAGAACGGCCGGCGCGGCAAGCGCGCACGCCGCCGCGATCGCGATCGCGCGGCCCGCCATTGGTGCGGCGCGTGCCAGCAGATCTGTTGCCGAGAATCCGCGTGATGGGAACAAGATCGCCTCGCCGATGGCGTGATTCCGCGCGGATTCGCGCTGCCGCCGGTGGAAAACGGCGGTTCGCGTTCGCGGTTCCGAACCTGGTGTGCGCAAAACCATGACGCGGGTGCCTCTGGTAACGACTGATGCCCTTGGCAGCGAGGTTGCTTCAAGCGGCGGTAAAAGCAAGGTTTTCGTTGATCGACCGACGATGTTCACGCCTCGGAATTCGACCTCTGGAGGGTGCCGCGGCCCCCGTCCGATTTTTGCGCGGCGAAGGGCGGGAACCATAAGGCTATTTCTCCGTTGCTACATGCTGTCAATCACTTGCCGATTGTCGTATGGTGCAAGTCTCTCAACTGTGGAGGAAAATGGATGTCCGACGTTCTAAAAATGGCACGCCTCAGGCAGTTGCTTAGTGCCGCGGCGGTGACCGTTGCGGTTACCGCGCTGCTCGCAGGGTGCGCCCCGGCGCCGGCTCCGCCGCCGCCTCCGCCGCCACCGGCTCCGATGGCCGCGCCGATGCCGCCACCGCCGCCGCCACCGGCTCCGCCAGTCCGCGGTTAACGGCAATACGGTCAGGCCCAAAGGATTCGATCCTCGTCGATCGACCTGCGGGCCTGACCGCCATCGACTTAAACGAGGCGCGGGAGGCTAAAGCCGCCCGCGCCCTCGGCTACTCGTGCCCTTAATCAACGCGGCCCAGGGTGAGGCCAACCCGGTCCGCAAGAAGGCCGCCAAGAGGTCAATGCTCATCTTCACTTGGCGTCAGCCGGTAGACACCGGGCAGGTTGCGGTATTGCTCGGCGTAGTCCATGCCGTAGCCGACGACGAACTCGTTGGGGATGTCGAAGCCTTTGTAGCGGATCGCGACGGCGGGTCCGCCGCCTTCGACATGCTTGTGCAGCAGCGCGCAGACATCGAGGCTCGCCGGTTCGAGCTTTTCCAGCGCGGCGATGAGCGCGGTGATCGTTAGGCCGCTATCGACGATGTCCTCGACGACGATGACATCATGCCCGCCAATGTCGAGCCCGGGTATGTCGTCGCCGAGCACGACGGCGCCCGACGAGCGCGCCGCCTTGCCGTAGGACGAGGCGCGGACGAAATCGATGACGAATGGCGTATCGATCCGCCGCATGAGGTCGGCGGCGAAGACGGTCGCGCCCTTGAGCACGATGACCAGCGTCAGTTTCGCGCCGCGGTGGTTCTCGGAGATTTGCCGGGCGAGCTCGGCCACCCGCTTTCTGATACGGCCCGCCGAGATCAGCGGGCGCAGGCGACTCGTCAAACGGCCAACGCGCTCAATCGCGGCGGTAGGGGTAGCAGCGAGCGCGCTCGAGCGTCATCCCGTAATATTCGGCGAGCGCGCGAATCGCATCACCTTCCTCGGGGTAGGGATCGGCATTGCCGAGGCCGACGATGATCGGCCGGAAGCTGCGGTCATCCTTGCCGCCGGCTGCCAGCATCGCGGTGGCGAGCGGCGTGCCGTCATCGCTGCGCAGGGTCAGGAACAGCGGCATCTCGCGCTGGATATGCGCCTTAAGGCCGATTTCCTGTTCGAAATAAACGTTTGATATCGGGCGAAAACTTTGCGCAGCCTTTTCCCGCTCCTTGCGGAAATACTTCTCGACCGCGTGCCGCATCACTTCCGATTCGCTCGCCGCCTCGGCCTCGGTTTCGATCCGAAACCAGGTTTTGCCGCCGGGCGCATCGCAAACGTATCTCATGCTTCCTCCTGGCAAGTCCGATAAGAAACGGCATCGCGAAGGACGGGATCACGAAAGAGAAAAATCCCGACGCGGCGTCGAGTCAACAGCGGAGCGCGCGCAAAAGGCAAATCGTCCGTGTTCGGAACTCGCCTCTCATTTTCCGTCGCAAATTGCAGAGAGGGGCTTATCGCGCGCGCCTGCTTTTGCGAAAAAATGGCGGAGGACCGCCATTTTCGCTGCAGATCGATATGTGGCACGGGCAATGAAGCTGAAAGCGGCAGAAAACCAATTTCCAAGGAGCCTGCCGTGACCGATGTTTCGCAAGTCCAGCTTCCCCGCTTTGCTTCGCTGACCGATGCGACGATGAGCGCGCCGCAGGCGCAATCGCGTCTCGCTCGCTTTTTTCTGGCGCCGTTCGTCGATGTCGACGAGCGTGTCGCGCGTCTCGCTGCGGCCGATCGGGCCGAGCGCGAAGGGCGCGCCGCTTTTATGTCCGGTGCGGCCGAATCGCGCCGCTCCTAGCGGCGCGTCGTGCCGGGCGAGGCGATGTCGCCGGCTCCGCCGCCAACACCGCCTCCGGCTCGAGCGTGCCGGTCCAGTCGCGCCATAAGGCGATCAGCGCCGCCATGATCGCCGGCCCGAGAAAGAGGCCGATAAACCCCAGCGTCTCGAGCCCGCCGAGCAGCCCCAGCAGCACCCACAAAAACGGCAGCCGCGCTTGGCCTCCGATCAGTACCGGCCGCACGAAATGATCGGCGACAAAGACAACGACGCTGGCGCCGGCGAAAATGATCGCGGCTCCCAGTGTCTTGCCGATCGACAGCATATAGAGCGCCGCCAAAGTGTAGATCAGCGGCGCGCCGAATGGAATGACCGCGAGAACGCCGGTCATCCCCGCGACGGAAGCGGGGTAGGGCAGTCCCGCCACGACATAAATGATGCCGATGACCACCCCTTCGGCGAGGCCCACCAGCACCAGCCCATTCACTGTGCCGTGTACCGCATCGATCATGTTGCGGCCGATGCTTTCCCCGCGTTTGCCAAGTGTCCGGTCGCTCAGTTCCTGCAGTTGCGCGGCGATCGTGCTGCCGTTGCGGAACAGAAAGAACATCGTCAGCAGCGTGAAGAGAAAGATCACCAGGCGACGGGCCGCTTCCCCACCATATTCGCGTGCCGATTCGGCAAACATTCGCGGGTTGAGCCGACCGAACATCGCCTCGGCCATGATTGGGTCCGAGAGGTTTGTATGCCACCAATCGGCGATCGACGGGCCGACGACCGGGAGATCGTTGATCCATTGCGGTACGGCGAGGCCGTTATGCCGCGCGGCGATGATTAGCTGGATCAAGACGTGGCTCTCGTGCGCGATGGCAATGCCGAGCAGGACCAGCGGCGTCACGAACGCGACACCGACGATCAAAGTGAGCAGTAGCGGGGCGATAATCCGGCCGCCATGCTCGGGGAAGAGTCGCAAAAGCCGCTGATAGAGCGGCCACAGCGCAATCGACAGCACCGCCGCCCAGGCTAGCGCCGGTAGGAAGTCATGGAGAATCCACAAGCCGACGATCACGAACACCGCCGCTACGACAAAGCGGGCGCGGAGTTGCGACGGCGGCTCTGACACTGCGCGGTCGGGGTCGGTCAACGTGCGTTCCCTCCACTCGGCGAATAAGTGTATCGAAGCTGCGAGGCGGGCGCACGAGGTGCTGGCGGCATAGTGCCGCGCAGTGCTCCAAAAACATCATTTGCCGTAGGCGTCGAGCGCGGCCTTGCTCCCCTCTCGCAGGGAGAATACGCTTTTCCGTCTGGGCGAACGGCAGTCGGCGAGAGCGCGCTTGCCGAGGCCGGGTGTCAAGCACGGAGGTCAAAGGGATGAGCTACACGCTCAAGCAGATGTCAAAGGAGATGCACGATATCATCGCCGCGAATCCGGGGCCGGCCGGCCGCGAGCAGGTCCGTGCTCTCGTACAAAAGGCCTGTGCCGACACGGAGTTTGTCGCCGAGCATCTGCCGGAAGATGGGCCGGAGCGCAAGATCCTCTATGAGGATCCGGAATTCAAATTTTGCATTCTTGCGCATGTCTATCACGGCGCGAAGGAAAGCGCGCCGCACGACCACGGCCCAACCTGGGCGATCTACGGCCAGGCGGTCGGCGAGACGGTGATGAGCGACTGGGACAAGCTTGCGCCGGCGAGCGAAAGCGAGCCGGGTAAAGTCAAGCTGCGTCGCGAGTACACGCTCACCCCGGGCATGGCCTATGTGTACAACGAGGGCGATCTGCATTCGCCGCGTCGCGCCGGTTCGACCCGCCTCATTCGTATCGAAGGGCGGGACGTCACCAAGATCCGCCGCTTCGCCTACGAGCGGATGTCGTAAAACACGAATCGCCTGTCCAGCGACACGACCTATCAAGCAAAACCCCCGGCCGAATGGCCGGGGGTTTTCAATTGTCGAAGCCCGTGAAGGGGAAATTTCAGACTCAGGACCAGACATGGAAAATCGAGGGCATTCCGCGTGGAATGCCCTCGATCCACTGAAGGGGAACAACGGCAGCGATGGTCATCGCTGCCGCCGACCTTAGCCCTCGACTACCGTCACCCGGCGATTGCGCGGCTCGCGCACGCCGTTCGGGGTCGGGACGGCGAGATCGTTCTCGCCGCGACCGGCAACGGTCATCGACCTCCACGGCACACCCATGTGGGCGAGGATGTGGGCAACAATCCGCGCGCGGCGCACCGACAAACGCTGATTGTAAGCGGCCGAGCCCGAGGTATCGGTATAGCCAGTAACCTGCACGGTTACCACGCCGCCCGCTCTGAAAGTAGCCGCGGCCTGCCTCAGGATTGCGACACCCTGCGGGCCAACCCACGAGCGGTTCCACGCGAAGTATACGGTGAAGACCCTAGCGGCAGATGCCTGCGGCGGAGGTGGCGGGGGCGGCGGTGCAGGCGCCGGAACGGGCGCACAAGCCGCCATCATCAGGAGGGTGCAGAGGGCAAGGACACGCTTCATCGGGTTCCTCCGACAGTTGAGAACACAACCATATAATAAATCACGCGATTATACTACCGCAAACCGTTATAGGCGGGTTAACCGATTGATCCATCAAACGCAAGAGGCGTGCGCCGAAGGGCCCATCAACCTACGGCTCATCGCGTTACAGTGGAGCGCGTTATACGGCGTTTGCGGCCGTGACGCGAGCAAACCAATCGCAAGAAGCCTTTGGCGAGCGCGTCAGAGTGGCCCGGTCGAGCCTGGCAAGCCCAAATCTCGCAGTGAAGCCGTGCGACCACTCCCAATTGTCGACCAATGTCCAGATGAAATAGCCGCCGAGATTTGAGCCGGTCGCGAGCGCGCGATGGGCCGTTGAGATATGATCGCGCAGGTAGGCGATGCGCTCGCGGTCGTCGACGCGGCCGTCGGCGCCAGGTGCCTCGTTGAAGAAGGCACCGTTTTCCGTGATATAGACGCGTGGGTTTCCGTATTGTGTGCGTAATTCGCCGAGTATGTCGGTGAGCCCGGTCGGATCAATACCCCAGGTCATTGCGGTCGTGCGCATGCCGGCGGGCAGCGCACCCCAATTGGTTCCCAGCAGGCCGGCCGGGTCGACCCGCTGATACATTGGCGCATAGTAGTTGACGCCGAGGAAGTCGATCTTCTGGCGGATCTCGGCCATGTCACCCGGCTTCATCAGCTTTTCGACGAGCGGCAGATAGCGTGCCGGATAGGTGCCGCGAAACAGCGGGTCGAGGTAGGCCTTGTTCCAGGCAGCGTCCCAGATCGCCGCGGCCTCTCGGTTCGTCGCCAGGTTCCCCGCGGGACGGCACGGCTGCAGGCTCATGACCGTGCCGAGCTCGAATCGGCCGTTTTGCGCGCGCAACGCGGCCAGCGCCCGCCCCTGCGCGAGGTTTAGGTGGTGGCCTGCGGCGGCCATTGGTTCGCGGCCGTGCAGGCCGGGCGCATGCTCGCCGAGACCATGACCCATGATCGCGTGCACCTGCGGCTCGTTGAACATCACCCAGCGGTGCACCCGGTCGCCGAGCCGGCGTGCCATCAGCAGCGCATAATCGGTAAACCAGTCAGCGATGGAGCGATTGCCCCAGCCTCCGCGATCCTGCAGTGCTTGCGGAAGGTCCCAATGGAACAGGCACGGCCAAGGCTCGATGCCGGCCTTCAGCAGGGCGTCTGTGACGCGATCGTAATAATCGAGCCCCCGGGGGTCTTGCTGGCCGGTGCCTTCGGGCAACACGCGTGGCCAGCAGATCGAATAGCGATAGGCCTTGACCCCGAGCTGCTTCAACAGCGCGATGTCTTCCGGATAGCGGTGATAGCTGTCACAGGTCACTTCGGGGGTGGTGTGATCGGCTATCGTACCCGGAATGCGGGCGAAGGTATCCCAAATGCTGTCGGCCTTGCGGTCGCCGCGCCCCTCGATCTGACAGGACGAGGTGGACACGCCCCATACGAAACCCGGCGGGAATCGCAATGGCTCAGCCATAGCGGGCCTCGGTTCGGCCCAGCGCGCCCCGAGGATGCTTGCCGCGCCGGTCTTCAGAAAAGTTCGGCGACGCATCGCAACGCACCTCTCGTGGTGATCAGCCGCCGACTGCCCCCTGGGTGTTGACGTAGACCGCGTAGAGCGAATGGCTGCCTGCGATGAACAGCCGGTTGCGCTTGGTGCCGCCGAAGCAGAGGTTCGCTGCGCGTTCGGGCAGCGCGATGCGTCCGATCATCGTGCCGTCGGGCGCGAACACCGCGACGCCATTCAATTCGGGGCTCATTCCCCAGCCGCACCACAGATTGCCATCGACATCGCAGCGGAAGCCGTCAGGCGTGCCCTTGTCGAGATCACCGAAATCGTGCCCGTTGTGCAGTGTCGTGCCGTCGTCGGCAACGTCGAAGACGCGGATCGCGCGTTGCGGCGCCGCACGCGACTCGACGATGTAAAGCCGCGACTCGTCGGGTGAGAAGGCGAGTCCGTTCGGCCCGCGAATGTCATCGGCGACCACCGTCACCTGGCCGGTGCGGCCGTCGATGCGGTAGACGCAGGTGACTGGCAACTCGGGTTCGGCCTTGTCGCCCTCATATTCGCCGAGAATGCCGAAGGGGGGGTCGGTGAACCAGATCGAGCCGTCCGATTTCACGACCACGTCGTTCGGCGAGTTCAGCGGCTTGCCGTTAAAGCGGTTGCACAGGACCGTGATCGTGCCGTCGTGCTCGGTGCGGGTGACCTGCCGCGCGCCGTGCTCGCAGGTGACGAGCCGGCCTTGACGGTCGCGGGTGTTGCCATTCGAATTGTTCGATGGCTTGCGAAACACGCTGACGGCGCCGGTTTCTTCCTCCCATTTGAGGATGCGGTTGTTGGGGATGTCGCTCCACAATAGGAAGCGGCCATCGCCGAACCACACTGGCCCTTCTGCCCAGCGGCAGCCGGTATAGAGCATCTCGACTGACGCGTTGAACGGGGGCTTGATCTTCTCGAAGCGAGGGTCGAGGGCGATTATCGCGGGGTCGGGATAGAGAAGGGAGGGTTGCCAGCCGTTGTCGCTCATCGCTTCGGTTCCCTGCTCATTTGCCGTGTGGTGCGCAAGCACGGGGCGAGCATGGAACGTTTCGACTACGGCCTCAAGACGGTGCTGTTCGCTGCGCTCAGAAGCTGCTGGCGATCCGCGAGAACACGCTGCTCACGTTGGTGCCGATAGTGGTGATCGCAGAGAAGGCGACGATCGAAATGAAAAAAGCGACCATCGCGTATTCGATGGCCGTTGCGCCGCTTTGGTCGAGCTTTATTCCGCCTAGCCTGGGATGCATCGCTGGCCGTCTCGCCACCTCGAAGAGCCAATGATGCTGGCCAATCCTTGACGATTCGTGAACGGTCGGCGTTAGACGCCGTAAAATTCCCGGTACCAGCGAACAAATCGGGGCACGCCCTCTTCGATCGGCGTCGTCGGTGCAAAGCCCGTATCGCGCCGCAATGCTTCCGTGTCGGCGCGGGTCGCGACCACGTCGCCCGGCTGCATCTGCAGCACGCGTTTTTCCGCTTTGCGGCCCAGCGCCGCCTCGAGCACCGTGACCAGATGCGTCACTTTCACAGGCCGGCCCCCGCCAATGTTGTAGATGCGGAACGGCGCGCTGCTTTCCGCCGGACCCGGGCCGCCGGCCTCCCAGGCCGGGTTCGGCGCGGGCGGACGGTCCATGATGCGCCGCACGCTCTCGACGATGTCGTCCACATAGGTGAAGTCGCGCTCCAGTTCGCCGCCGGCAAAAAGATCGATCGGCTGCCCTGACAGGATCGCCTTGGTGAATAGGAAGAGCGCCATGTCCGGCCGCCCCCAAGGCCCGTACACGGTGAAAAAACGCAAGCCGGTCATCGGCATGCCGAACAAGTGGCTGTAGCTGTGCGCCATCAGCTCGTTGGCGCGTTTGGTCGCGGCATAAAGCGTCAGCGGATGGTCCACCGGGTCGTCGGTCGAGAATGGCATTTTGGTATTGGCGCCATAAACCGAGCTGGTCGACGCGTAGACGAGGTGTTTCACCTCGGCGTGGCGGCTGGCCTCGAGGACGTTGAGAAAGCCGGTCAGATTCGCATCCGCATAGGCGTGCGGGTTGGTTAGCGAGTATCGCACCCCCGCCTGCGCCGCGAGGTTGGCGAGTACCGCCGGGCGCGACTTCCCCACCAATGCACGCAGCGCCGCGCCCTGCGTCAGGTCGAGATGGGCAAAGGTAAAGCCATTATGCGCCTGCAGCCGCGCGAGCCGAGCCTTTTTCAGCTCGACGTCGTAGTAGGCGTTGAGATTGTCGAGGCCGATGACCTCCCGTCCTTCGCCCAGCAGGCGATCGGCGAGGTGAAATCCGATAAACCCGGCCGCACCGGTGACGAGGACCGGACGGTCGGGAAATTCGTCAAGCGGGCTTACAGGCGCCACAGCTCGACCCCGGACGGTTGTGCGTCGCGCGGCAGGCGGGATTTCACGTCGAGCACCACGCCATTGCCGCCGCGCAGCAAACCACTGATGAGCGGCCAGCCTTCGGCGACCAGGGGCGCGTGCGGGACCGCGAGGATCACCACGTCGGCTGGTAAAAGCGCCTGCCGGGGCAGCAGCCGCACGCCGTATTGGCGCAGCGCTTCCTCCGCCGAGGCGAGCGGGTCGTGCACCTGCGCGGCAATTCCAAAGGCCTCCAATTCCCGGATTATGTCGATGACCTTGCTGTTGCGGATGTCGGGGACGTCTTCCTTGAAGGAGAGGCCGAGGATGGTAACGGCGCCCTTGGCACCGTCGTGGCGCAGCATCATTCGCACGCATTGCCGCGCAACTCGCGCTCCGACGCCGTCATTGACCTGGCGCCCGGCGAGGATGAGCTGGGGATGGTAGCCGGCTCGCTCGGCGCGGTGCGTCAGGTAATACGGATCGATGCCGATGCAGTGGCCGCCTACGAGGCCCGGTGAAAATTTGAGGAAATTCCATTTTGTGCCAGCCGCGGCGAGGACATCGGCGGTATCGATGCCGAGTTCGTGGAAGATCGACGAAAGCTCGTTCATCAATGCGATGTTGAGATCGCGCTGGGTATTCTCGATGACCTTGGCGGCTTCTGCCGTCTTGATGCTCGACGCACGGTGGATACCGGCGGTGACGACGGTGCCATAGACCGCAGCGACGATGTCGAGGGTGGCTTTGTCCTGCGCGGCGACGACCTTCTCGATCATCTCGAAGCGGTGCTCGCGGTCACCCGGGTTGATGCGCTCGGGGGAATAGCCGAGCGTGAAGTCTCGTCCGCAAACAAGCCCCGACGCGGCTTCCAGCGCTGGCGCGCAGTCCTCTTCGGTAGCCCCTGGATAGACGGTCGACTCGTAAACGACGATGTCGCCGCGCTTGAGCGCCTGACCCACCGTACGTGACGCGGCGAGCAGCGCGCGCAGATCCGGCCGGTTGGCGTCGTCAATCGGCGTCGGCACGGTGACGATAAAGAAGTCCGCAGCGCGCAGTTCGGATGGGTCTGTGGTAAAGCGAAGGTTCGCCGACTTTAAATCCTGGGCCGCGACCTCGCGCGTAAGGTCGCGTCCGCAAATCAGCTCGGCGACGCGTTCGCGGGAAATGTCGAAGGCGACGACCGGCGTGCCCGCGCGCGCGAACGCGGCCGCCACCGGAAGCCCGACATAGCCAAGACCGATGACCGCGATCTTACGCTCGTGTCCCAACCTATCGATCGCCGACATGGCGGAAACCTCGACGTGCCCGGTCTTTGCTGATAGCCGCCCATTCGTAGCAAACAATTGTTAGCTTGGTGTATGCAAATCAATCGATGCGCTCGAACACCGCAAGGGCTCCCGAGGCTACCCCCTTTTGATGCGCGGCAGACCGTGGGCCAATACCCCGGTTTGGGTGGGCATTTCCGTGTCGGTCGGCTAGATCGGATCGACGAGGCCGGTGGCGAGAGACGCGCAGGACGTTCACCGTCATGCCATATTGCTGAGGGCGGGGTAAGGGTCATGGAACGAGAGAATCCAGGTTTTCGCGACAAGTTTTGGACATCAGGCAGCGGGCGCTGATGACGGCCGGTCTTGATATCGTTACGGGCGGAGGCGGCTTTATCGGCAGCCATCTGGTCGATCGGTTGTTGGCTGCGTGGCACCGGGTCAAGGTCATCGACAATTTCAGCGTGGGCCATCCGCGCAACCTGGAGCAGCACCGGGGAAATCGCGATCTTGAAGTCGTGACCTGCGAGATCGACAAAGATGCGGTCGCGCCGCTGTTTGTTGGCGCGGAACGGGTGTTTCATTTGGCGGCGCGGGCCGAGATCGTCCCGTCGGTGCAGAATCCCGGCGTCTGTTTTCGCTCGAATGTCGACGGGACTTATGCGGTCGTCGGATAGCCGGGAAGGGCGACCGGGCTGATACAGGACTCAACCGAGCTGAGGCGATCGTTCGCGGCGGTAAGCGGAAAAGAGCGGGGTGCGAAAGGCCGGACGTCCATACCGGAATACGTGAAGCCGATGATCGTTTGTGCTCTAACCGGTTGGTCGGCGCGATCAATGCGGATGTCGATAGTCGCGGATCCGCCCGAAGAAAGCCTCACTCGATTAATACTTAAGGAAGCAGGCGTCGAGGCGGCGGCACGATGACCCACGCAGGCGGGGGATGGTGACTAGGGGCTCAGATTCGCGTTTCGGGGTGTTTCGCGGCGCAGGTGTGGCGGTGACCGGCGGGGTCGGTTTGATCGGGTCGGCCTTGGCGCGACAGCTCGTCCCACTCGGTGCGCGCGTGCTGCTGATCGATAATATGATGCCGGCGGGCGGCGCCAACTTAGCCAATATCGCCGCGATCCGCGACCGTGTGCAAGTCGAGGTCGCCGATATCCGCGACGGGGAAGCGATGCGGCGTTTGCTGGCCCGCTGTGACTTCCTTTTCGACTTGGCCGCGCAAACGAGCCATCTCGATTCGATGAAAGCGCCGTTCGACGATCTGGCGACCAACGCCACCGCGCAACTCCAGCTGCTCGAAACCTGCCGTGAGATGAATCCGGCGATCGTCATTGTCCACGCCGGGACGCGGCAGATTTACGGCCGGCCGCGCTACCTGCCGGTCGACGAGGCCCATCCGCTCAATCCAACCGACGTCAATGGCGTCAACAAGATGGCAGGCGAAGCCTTCCACCTGATGTTCCACAGCGCCTACGGCCTCGATACCCGTTCGCTGCGCCTCACCAACGTTTACGGCCCCGGTATGCGGATCAAGGATGCGCGACAGAATTTCCTCGGCATCTGGCTGCGCCGCGTGATCGAGGGCGAGGCGTTCGAGGTATGGGGCGGAGAACAGCGCCGCGATATGGTATTCGTCGACGACGCGGCCGAAGCGTTTCTTGCCGCGGCGGTGACCCCCGAGACGCGCGGCAAGGCGCTCAACATCGGTGGCGACGCGCCCTATAGCCTTGCTGAGATCGCCTCCGCGATGATCGCTGCCAACAGCGGCGGCCGCTACGAGCTCAAGGAATTTCCGGCGGAACGCAAGCGCATCGACATCGGCGACTTCGTCACCGACGATCGCCAGTTCCGCATACTCGCGAACTGGACGCCCAGCACGACGCTCGCCGAAGGGCTTAGGCAGTCGATCGATTATTATCGCTCGCACCTTGCAGCCTATCTTTGAGAGACAGATGACGCTCATCCCACAAACCGATCCCCATGCCAGCTACGTCGAACACAAGGCGGCGATCGATGCCGCGCTCGCGCGGGTGCTCGACAGTGGCTGGTATATTTTGGGACGCGAGGCCGAGGCATTCGAGGCCCGTTTCGCCGAGTTGATCGGCGTCGGCCACGCGATCGGCTGCGGCAACGGGACCGACGCGCTGGAACTGGCGTTGCGCGCCTGCGGTATCGGCGCGGGAGATCTGGTTTTCACCGTATCGCACACCGCCGTCGCCACCGTCGCCGCAATCGAAAGGGCTGGGGCAACCGCCGTGCTCGCCGACATCGAGGAGAACGGATACTGCATGGATCCGGACGCGTTGGACGCTGCGCTGAAAGCCGCGCCCAAAGGGCGGCCCGCAGCGGTAATGCCTGTGCATCTCTACGGCGAGCCGGCGGCGATGGTCGAAATCGTCGCCTTGGCACGAGCGCGAGGGATGCGCGTCATTGAAGATTGCGCGCAGAGCCACGGCGCGCATTATCAGGGCGTCACCACTGGCTCGATCGGCGATTTCGGCTGCTTCAGCTTTTACCCGACGAAGAATCTCGGTGCGCTAGGCGATGCCGGCGCCGTGGTCACCGGCGATGCCGAACTCGCCGCGGCGGCGCGCGAAATCCGGGAATATGGCTGGCGCGACCGCTATGTCAGCGCGGTGGTGGGCATCAACTCGCGGCTCGACCCGATTCAGGCAGGAGTCCTTAACGCCAAGATCGATACGCTGTCAGCCGACAATGCGCGCCGGCAAGCCATTGCGGCGCGCTACAACGCGGAGCTTGCAGGGTTGCCGCTCGCGGTGCCCGGAACGCGCAACAGCTCGACCCATGTCTACCATCAGTACGTCATCCGCACGAAAAAGCGCGACGGGCTGCGCGAGCATCTGCACCAGGCGCAGATCGGCACGGGTATCCATTACCCATTGCCGGTGCATCTGCACCCGGCCTATCGCGGGCGCGTGCTCGTCGGTCCGACTGGGCTGTGCCGCAGCGAAGCGGCGGCACGCGAAATCCTCAGCCTGCCGATGTACCCCCAGCTTTCCGGCAAAACCGTCGACCGCGTGATCGCCGAAATCCGACGGTTCTTCCTCTAGGTCTGGTGCAACAGGAAGATCCCGCCGAAGATCATCGCGATGCCGCCAACCTGATGCCAGCCGAGCGGTTCATGCCATAGCACATGCGCCAGCACCGCGATGATGGCGTAGCTCGCCGCCACCGACGGGAAGGCGATCGATACCGGGATGCGATTGAGCGCGGCGATATAAGCAAACGAGGCCAGCGCATAAATCCCCAGCCCGGTAATCGTCAGCGGATCGAATAACTGCGCCATGAACGTGGGCGCGCCGACCGCGGCGGACTTCAACGCCAGCTGCGCGACAATCCCCAGCAAGATCGCTGCGGCAAGACCGAGATAGGCGACGGTGGTCGACATGACTCAGCCCTGCCGGCGCAGTCGCACCGGCGGTAGTGCGGGCTCACCCACGGCGTCGTCGGAGCGCACAACCTGACGCACGACGGCTTGCGGCTTGTGGTTTGCCGTCAAATGAAGCCGCCCCAGGTACTCGCCGACAATGCCGAGAATCATCAGCTGTACCCCCGATAGCAACAACACCGCGACGAACAGGGACGCCCACCCCGCCGGCGGCGAGAAGAACAGCGCTTCGATAACCGCGGCCAGCCCGCCCAGGCCGCCCAGCACGCTCAGCGCAAACCCGGTCAGCGTACTGATCCGGAGCGGCATGACGGAGAAGTTCACGAACATGCTCATCCATAACCGTAGCAGCCGGCGCAGGGTGTAGTTGCTGCTGCCGATCGCGCGCGGCAGGTGCCGAACCGGTAGCCGATCGATCTTCTGCGTCACCTGCAGGATGAGGCCGTCGATATAGGGGAAGGGACCCTCGTAGCGCGTCACCTCGCGCACCACGAAGGCGCTCATGCAACGAAAGCTTGAGAGATAAAGTCCTTTCGGCTTGTCGAGCACAAAGCCCGCGATCCAGTTGGTGAACCGGCTGCCGAGGTTACGCCAAGCGGCGTGCTTGCTCTCTTCGTAATAGGTGTAGACGACGTCGGCCCCGGTTTGCTGGGCGTAGGCGAGCAGCCGGGCAACCTCCTCGGGCGGGTTCTGCAGGTCATCGTCCATGTTGATGACATGCGCGCCGCGCGCATGGCGCAGCCCGGTCATTACAGCGTTGTGCTCGCCAAAATTGCGTGCGTGATCGATCAGCGTGATCGGGACGCGAGCGCGCACGACCAGCTCGCGACAGACGGCTAGGCTATTGTCCGGACTGCCATCGACCACCAGCACGATCTCGTGTCCGCCGGGAATGTCCAGCTCCTCGAGCGCGGCGACCAACTCACCGATGCTGTTGGCGCCATTGTAGACCGGAATGACAACAGACAGCGCCAGATCAGGGTGTTCAGACATGAATGCTCTCGGACTTGGCGGCGACCGCGAGTATCGACCCGCCGAAGGGAAAGCGGATGCCGGCGCGCATGAGCGCGCGCTCGAATGACGTGGCGGCGCGGCACAGCGCCTCGACGGACCGGGGTTGCAGCTTGACGTCGCTGCCGGAGCCGGCAGGCAGCAGCTTGCGTGCCGCGATCATGAGGGGGAAGAGGATCATGTTCCAATAGCCGGCAAAGATTGGATGGAACCCCGCTCCGCGCAGCAGGCGCATCACGTCCCCCCGCGTGTAGCGGCGCGCATTATAGACCGCCGTGTCATGGCGCGACATCAACCACTGGTAGGCCGGCAGATTGAGTATCAACAGCCCTCCCGCGGCGAGGCAGCGATGGAACTGATCGAGCGCTCGCGCTTCGTCGACATCGCGATGGCACAGCACGTCGACGCTGACAATCGCGGCAAAGCTCGCATCGCCAAACGGGAGGGCATTGATCGACCCGGCGCAGATCGGCCGGCCGCTCTTTTCCGCCGCCCAGCGGCAGGCGGTTTCGTCCGCGTCGAGACCGATCGTCTCGCGGTCTGGGAAGCGGCGCGTGAGATCGGCGAGAAACCCGCCGGTGCCGCACCCGGCGTCGAGCAGCGTCCCGCTGGAGGCAGTCGGCGGCCATGCCCGCCGATAGAGCATCGCCAGGTTGGCGTGGATCGCCTTGAACCACCACATGTGGTCTTCGATCTCGCGCAGCTTTTCGTATTCGGCGCGTTCCAGGCCAGTTGCTCCTTGGATCGATGGCGTTAAGAACGCCGGTGGCGGAGCCGCTATTCCGCCTCTCACTAATAGGGGGCGGGGGTGGACGTCCGCAGCGACGCACCGGCGATCGGTGTTCTCGCCGAGCGGCGTTCGTCCGCCAGTGCCTCGCGATGATCGACTACGACCGACAGTAGCGCGCCCATTCGGGCCACCTTGAAGATCGGCCGGTCGGTCAGGGCACGATCGGCGTCCTGCAGCGAGAAGCCGATTACGAAATCGGCGTTTTTCGGGTAGATGACCGAGCGGAAATTGGACGGGAAGTAATATCGCGCCGAGACGATCGGGCCCTGCACCGCGATAGTGAATTGATGCTTGGCGAAGCTCGCGCCGTATTGCCGACGCAGGTCGCTTTCGAGCCCGCGCACCGCCTCGGCAAAGGAATTGCCCCAGTAATCGAGCTTGAACCGGTTCTCGGCGCCGGGCACGCCACCGACAAAGGCATTGAAGTAGACGTACTGGTCTGGATGCAGCAACGCCATGATGGATGCGTGCGCGAGCCCGTAAAGGCCGAGCGCCGCGTATACCGGCGCGCGGAACTCGAATGTCTCGAGCCGCGCCAATGCACGGTCGCCGGTCAGGGCCGCGGTCACAGCGATCGGCGGCAGCACGAAGATGAAATGCCGCATGCCGTTGAACAGCACCGCCTTGACGGTGATCGCATAGACCACGGGGAAGACGATTGTGAAGCCGAGAATGAAAAGCGGCAGCACCCGCTCGCATTGCCAGTTGCTGGGGCGGATCAGTCCGGCGGCACCGACGAGCGGTGCCGCCAAAAGGAGCGCTAAGGTCAGTTCGGGCAGCCCCAGACCGATGAAAACCGGCAGATACTCCCAAGGCAGGTTGTTGGCCGCGACGAGGTGGCCGTTGAACAGCACCTTCGCCCAGAAGATCTCCTTCGAGAAGACCGCGAGTGCCTGCAGCGGGTGGTGAATAGGGTCGCTCTGCGCCCACGGCCAAAATACCAGCATCAGGGCGTAAGCGATCAATGCAACCGGAAGGAAGACGCGCCACAAACTGGTCAGGCCGACGCGGATCAACGTCGAAAACTGGCGGGCGGGAATTGCCTGCCAGAATGCGAAAAGCGATATCAACAGCCCCAGATAGCACAGCAGCAACAGTCCGCCGACGCGCACCGCCATCGCCGCGCCAATCGCGAAGCCGAGCTTGATGACGAGCCGGCGCGGCGGGTGCGGCAGGAACGGAATGACCCGAACGAGATAATAGGTTGCCCAGATGCACCCCACGGCAAACGGGACGTCCTTGGGATCGTTGAACATCAGCCCATAGTAATTCGGGATCAGCAGGAGCAGCAGCGCGGCGAGAAACCCGGCTCTCGGACCCCCTAGGCATCGGCCAAGCTTCCAGCTGCCGACCAGCCCGATGACCCCGACAAGCCCGTTCAGCAGATGCCGGGTCTCGAACATGCCGAGCGGCGAGAACTTGTTGACGATCGCCGCGATGAGATCGAACAGCGCGCCGTAATTGTACATGTCAGCGTATTGGAACAGCAGTTCCCAATGCGGCGGCGGACCTGCGCCGAACAGCCAAAGGTAGTAGGCGAGGACCAGATTGCCGTACCAGTTTTGACAATCCTCGTCCCAGGTGACTCCGTAGGCCCGGTAGGTCAGGATGACGAGCAACACCGCGAGCGCAAGCAGCGCCAGCGTCAGCCTGTCCCAAACGCATTTGCCGCTAATTCGACGAAAGAGCGCCGCAGATGCACGCCCCGCCGCGCCGGGAACGGCGCGGCGCAATATTCCTAACGCTTCCATTAAACGTCTCGACGACGATTGCCCCTGACAAACCTTTGAGCCGGCGTATTTTTGCGCACCGACATTGCCCCATCGTTTGGCCGAGCCGGCAGGGCCTGTCAAGCCGTGACGGGCGCCCGGTCGAATTTGCCGCTATTCACAATCCTGTTTCGGCAAGCAGCTTCCCGACAACGCGCTCGCCGTCGAAATATTCGCGCGCCAACTCACGCGCCGCCCGGCTGTGGCGACGATAGTCGCTGGCAATCGCGTCGAGCGCAGCGATGGCCTCCTCATGCGTCGCGAACGGGAACAACCCCTGGCCGACCGGGTAGAGCCGATCGAACCCGGTGTGCATCGTAACCACCGGCCGGCCGCTCGCGAGATAGCAGACCGCGCGGTCGCTGAACCAGCCGCTGTGGGTGCGTACATAGATGTCCTTGGCGACGGTGAATTCGCCGCGCGACCCGGCGATGAAGTCGCGGTAGCTGTCGACACCGGCCGATACCGGGCGCGGGTCGATGAGATGCCAGCCGCCGCCCTCGACCTCGCGCCGCACGCCATCATTGGGGGGCAGGATCGCCATGCGGAAGGACGTTTTCGGCCGCGACTTGGGAAGATCGAGGAATTTCAGAAAGTTGACGTGCTTTGACCAGAGATAGGTTGAACCGTCGTATACAATATCCTTACCGCGATTGTCCCAGCTCGCGATCGAGGTGAAGCTCTCGGGCTCGCGCCGCGGCGCCGGCCAGAGATCGACGTCGATCGGCGGCCGTGTCGGTCGCCATTCGACGCCGCCTTTCGGGATCGGGCAGTCCACCGCGCCGATATTGGCGCCGTAGGTGAAGAAATGCGTGTGCGCGTCGATATAGGCGCGCTCGTCCGGGTTGCCCTTGGCGTAGTTGATCTGCTGATAGCCCGGGTCGGTATCGATGAGGATGCGCACCGGGCAGGCGAGGTGCCGCTCAAAGAGGTGATGCGCGCCGCACAGATTGATCAGCGCGTCGGCTTCGCCGTAGAGCCGGGCGATCTCGTGGCGCGACAGGCCGTGATAGGTCTCGTCGACGCCACAGCGATAGGCCCAGCGGTCGCCGAAGCCGAACCGCTCCATGACCCGGCGCAGATAGGTGAGGTTGTAGCCGCACTCCATGACCACGCTTTCGGCGCGCGGGTCGTAGGGGTTGGTGCCGCTGTCCTCGACATACCAAGCATCGTAGCCGAGCTTTCTGAGCGCGACGAGGTAATGAGCCGCTTGCCAGGCGATGCCGGCGAGGGGCATCTGGCCGGCGAAATGAAGAAGGACGATCTTGCCGCGGGTGCGCAAGTTTGGGCTCTGGTCCGGTCTGATGTGCGCGCGGACAACGCGCCGGCGCGGTAAAAAATTTCGCAATAAAATGTGGCGTTCGCCGTTGTTGCGGTAACGCGGCGGTAAGCCGCACCGGGGAGTGAGATGCCAGAACGACGGGAGGCGAATCTTGTCCGCGCCGGCGGCGATCCTGCCGACAAGCCGGCGCTGGAGGCAGCGCTGTGCCGCGAGCCAAACGACCCCGAGTTGCGCGCGCGTTATCGCGCATTGCTGGAGCGCATCAATCGGACGACGCTGGGCGTCTCGACGATCGTGCTGCCTGAGTTGCCCTATCCACTTTATTTCCGCGGCGGCAGCAGCGATCTGGCGAACTTCGACCAGATTTTCGACCTGAGGGAGCTGTCGGTGCCGCTCAAGCGGCCGCCGGCGCGCATTCTCGATCTGGGTGCCTACGTCGGCTACGCGGCGGTCTATCTGGCGCATCTGTTTCCTGGTGCGGAGATCGTCTGCGTCGAGCCGTCTTCGGCCAATTTCAGACTATTAACCCTCAATACCTCAGCATACCCACGAATTAGAAGGCTCAACGGCGCGGTTTGGAGCCGCTCGATCGACCTCGCCGTTGCCGGTCATGAGCTGGGTGATTGGGGCACGCATTACTCCGCCGGCTCGGGTGAGCGTGTCACGCCGGCTTGGTCAGTCGGCGATATTCTCGCGACGGTCGGCTGGGATCGCGCCGAGTTTATCAAATGCGACATCGAGGGCGGTGAGCGCGAGGTGTTTGCCGACCGGGCGGCGCGCTGGCACCAGGATGCGCGGTGCGTCACCGTCGAGACCCATGATGCTTGGGCACCGGGATGCCTCGCGGCGGTCCAGGCGTGCTTTGACGAAGCGCGTTACGAGCGCGTGTGGAGCGGCGAGGTCTGGGCCTTCATCCGCCGGGACGGGGAAACGAATGTCCGGCCGCCGCACCTCATGCTGCTCGAGCCTATGCTCGCCCGGCTGCCGATCAAGCTGACCGACGTGTCCGAAGGCATCTGGGGCTTCATGCTGTTCGACGACCATTCCTGCCAGCTTCACCCTAATAATGCCGGTGAGCCTCCTGCGACACTGGCGATCGAGCGCGAATTCGCTGGGCACCAGCGTTTCGCCGCGACGCTGTCGCTCTCGGAAAAGGCTCGCGATGCGGTGCGCTTCTCGTTCGATCTGTGCGATGCCGGAAGCGGTAGAAGCCTGGCGCGTGATTCCTGTGTCGTCGCGCCGGGGCGGCGGGTGGAGCGTGAAGTGAACCTGCCGCCGCTTTGCGGCCGGCACATCGTCGTTTTACGCACCGAAATGGCCGAGCCCGGCGCCGATAGCTTTCACGCTTGGGCGCATTGGCTCAAACCCCATTTTATGTAAGAACAGCATTATGGGGTTGTCGCCACGGCGGTGCCTCGTAGCAACCGAACGGAAGAAGCCGACACCATGACCTATGTCGTCACCGAAGCCTGTATCCGTTGCAAGTACATGGATTGCGTCGAGGTTTGTCCTGTCGACTGCTTCTACGAAGGCGAGAACATGCTGGTGATCCACCCCGACGAATGCATTGATTGCGGGGTGTGCGAACCCGAATGCCCAGTCGAGGCGATCATTCCGGACAGCGAGCCGGTCGCCGAGCAATGGCTGCAACTCAACCGCGATTACGCGGTCAGCTGGCCCAACATAACCCGCAAGAAGCCAGCGCCTGACGACGCCGATGATTGGAAAGGGGTTGAAGGCAAATACGATAAGTTCTTCAGCCCGAAGGGTGGCGGCTGACGCGCCGCATCCGGCCGGTCTAGCGCAGCGGGCTGCGCCAGGAGGAGCCGCGAAAGCGACGCATGGCTGATGCGCTGGCTTTGACTGCCGCAATTATGATATACATATCATTAGCGCTTTAGACGCTTCCCCCCGTTCGCGCTCTCACTCGAGATGTGGACAGTCGCTGCCGCGAATGGCGACTCAGGAGGTGTTGTGAAAAGCGCCTGCTTGGTCGGGGGCGCGAGAGATCAAGATGATAGCGACTGACAAGATGCCATTTTCCGAGGGCGAGCTCGTCGTTTATCCGACCCACGGCGTCGGCAAGATTACGGCGATTGAGGAACAGGAAATCGCCGGGCACACCCTCAATGTGTTTGTCGTGCTGTTCGACAAGGATCGCATGACCCTCCGCGTCCCGCTGGCCAAGGCGAAGAATTCGGGCCTCAGAAGGCTTTCGAGCCGCAAGGAGATGGACGCGGCGCTCGCCAAGCTGCGCGGCCGCTCACGCGCCAAGCGCACGATGTGGAGCCGGCGCGCCCAGGAATATCAGGCCAAGATCGCTTCGGGCGATCCGGCCTCGATCGCCGAGGTCGTGCGTGACCTGTTCCGCAATGCCGGACAACCCGAGCAGTCGTATAGCGAGCGGCAGATCTATCAGGCGGCGCTTGACCGGCTGGTGCGTGAGTTTGCCGCGGTCGAGCGCATCGACGAAGTGACGGCGGTGCAGCGAGTCGAACAGATGCTGGCCGCCTAGCCACGCGACGCGACGTCGCTGAGCTAGGACCGAGGGGGACTTTCGCTCAGTTTTTGGGGACCGGATAGGCGGGGGCTCTTTCCGGCGCGAACCGGAAAATGGCGCCGGCTCCGCGAGTGCGGGACAGGGGACTTGAACACAGCCGTCGCCTCACGGGAAAGATTCGCCCACTTGCGCGATGCTCGGCGAGTGTGGGCAGTTGGCTCGATCCATGGCGAGGCGCGCCGCTTGGCGCGCGTCCATGATCTGATCGGAGAGCGCTTCTTTCGCGGCGACCGGCTCGTCTATCTCGGTAATTATCTCGGCCTCGGCGAGGATGTCGCTGCGACGCTCGACGAGCTGCTGGATTTTCGCCGGCGCGTGCTGGGCCGCCCACAGGGCTTTGCCTGCGATGTCGTCTATCTTCGCGGTGCGCAAGAAGAAATGTGGCAGAAGCTGCTGCAATTGCAGTTCGCTCCCAATCCCGGCGAGATATTGGCGTGGATGGTGCGAGCCGGGGTCGAGTCGACCGTGCGCGCTTATGGCGGCGACATGCGGCAGGGCTTTGCCGCGACGCGCGACGGCCCGCGCACCATTACGCGCTGGACCAGCGGCTTGCGCGCGGCAATGAATGCCGCCCAGGGGCATTCGACCTTGTTTGCGGCGTTACGACACGCTGCTTTCACGAGCGACCGTAACCTATTGTTTGTCCATGCTGGCGTGGATCCGCGTCGCGCGGTGTCCGTGCAGGGCGACTCGTTCTGGTGGCCGCCAATCGATATTCTCGAACTAGCTGAATCGTACGACGGGTTCGGCCGTGTGATCCGCGGCTTTGACCGGGACCGTCGCGGTGTGGTCGAAGCGCCCTTTGGTGTCTCGGTCGATGCCGGCGCCGGCCGCGGCGGTCGGCTGCTGGCGGCATGCTTTGCCGTCGACGGGCAGATCGTCGACGTCTGCGAGGCGTAGGTGCCGCTAAATCGCCGTATATCCTCCATCGACCAGGAGGTCGCTGCCGGTCACAAAGCTTGCCGCGTCGCTGGCGAGAAACACCGCGGCGTGCGCCAGCTCCTGTGGCTTGCCGAGACGTTTTGTCAAATGCTTGGCTCCTAATGTTTCATTCGCCGCGCTAAAGGAATTGTAGCGGCGCAAGGTGCGTTGCGTCTCGACCGCGCCGGGCGATAGCGCGTTGCAGCGGACATTCTGATCGGCGTGGTCGATCGCGATGACCTTGGCGAGCTGGATCAGCCCGCCTTTGGTTGCGCAATAAGCCGCGCGACCGGCGCTGCCGACCCGGCCGAGCTGCGAGGCGATAAAGATGATCGAGCCCCCGCCGCCCGCGATCATGTAGGGCAGCGCCGCTTTCGTCAGTAGGAAGGCGCCGGTCAGGTTGATGTCGACCACCATCTGCCATTCGGAAAGCGGCGTCTCGGTGACCGGCCCGCCGGGATCATGTGGGGCCGCGCCGCTGACCAGTATGTCGAGCCGACCGAGCCCGTCATACGCCGCCTCGGTGCTTGCCAGCACCTCGGCTTCGTCCGCGACATTGCATTTGCGGGCGAGCGACTTGGTGCCCGCCGCCGCGACCAGCCGCGCGGTTTCTGCGGCCGCTTCTGCATTGACATCGATGCAAGCGACCGACGCGCCCGCCCCGGCAAAGGCCACCGCGATTGCCCGGCAGATGCCGCCGCCGGCGCCGCTGATCAACGCCGCCTTTCCGCTCAAATCCAAGCCCGTGCTCATAGCATGACCGTCCCGCCATCGACCGCGATCGTCTGCCCCGTCACAAAGCCGCTGTCGTCCGACAGCAGCCACGCTACCGTGCCGGTGAGGTCGCCCGGCACCAGATTGCGCTGGATCGTCTGGCCAGTCTTCACCGCGGACAGCGCCCGGTCGAGCTTGTCGCCGAAGAATTCGCTGGTGCCCTTGGTCAACACCGCGCTCGGCGCCAGCGCGTTGACCCGGATACCGTCGCGCCCCAATTCACGCGCGAGACCGCGGGTCATCCCGATCACCGCGGCTTTCGACGCTGTGTAATGGAGGCCGTAGGGCATGCCGTAAGTGGCAGCCAATGAAGCCATATTGACGATGCTGCCACCCTTGTTGTTGTCCCTTGCGCGCATCGCCGGCACCGCCGCCTTGCAGCAATTCCAGATACCTTTGACGTTGACCGCCATGCAGGCGTCCCACTCAGCGTCGTCGATCGCGTCGAACCGCCCGCCGTGCAAAGCCCCGTATAGCGCGGCGTTGTTGACAAGTCCGTCGAGCCGGCCGAACGCGGCGAGGCCGGCCTCAACCATTGCCTGCGCCGAGGCCGCGTCGGTGACGTCGAGCCTGACCGCGATTACCTTGCCGCCAGCCGCAGTGACGAGCTGTGCTGTCGCGCTGCAGTCGTTGAGATCGCCGACGACAATATTGGCGCCGGCCGCCGCGAGATCGCGCGCGAATTCCTGGCCGAGGCCACGCGCCGCGCCGGTGATCGCGATGGCTTTGCCGGCGACCGTCATCGGGCGCCTCTGGGTTGGCGTCAGATGACCTGATCGTTCGCCGGGTCAATAAGGTGCATGTGGTTGAGGTCGGCAACCAGCCGCATCTTCTCGCCGGCATTACCAGCGGCCGTCGGGTTGACGCGGCCGCAAACCTCGACCCCGTCAACGACGAAATAAACCATCGTCTCCATGCCCAGCGGCTCGACGACGTCGAGTTGCACGTCGAACGCCGCGGCACCCGGTGGCAATTCGCCGCGGGTTTCGATGATGTCCTCGGGTCGCAGGCCGAACACCACCTCCTTGTCGAGGTAGGGCTTGTAGCGTGCGGTGCGACCCTCGGGGATCGGCAGCGACAGGTCGTCGCCGAGGCGAACCGTGAGGTTGTTGCCGCCATTGACCACGCGCGCCTTCATGAAGTTCATCGCCGGCGAGCCGATGAACCCCGCAACGAAACGGGTTTTCGGCGTGTGGTAGAGCTCGTGCGGCGTGCCGATCTGCTCGATACGCCCGAAATTCATCACGACGACGCGGTCGGCCAAGGTCATCGCCTCGACCTGGTCGTGGGTAACATAGATCGTCGTCGTCGTGACCTTCTGATGCACCTTCTTGATTTCGGTGCGCATCTGTACGCGCAGCTTGGCGTCGAGGTTCGACAGGGGTTCGTCGAACAGAAAGACCTTGGGGTTACGGACAATCGCGCGGCCCATGGCGACGCGTTGTCGCTGGCCACCCGAGAGTTGCTTCGGGCGGCGGTCGAGCAGGGGGGAGATGTCGAGGATTTTCGCGGCTGCCTCGACCCGCTCGCGGATTTCCTGCTTCGGAAACTTCTTGAGCCGCAGACCGAACGACATGTTCTCGTAAACGGTCATATGCGGGTAGAGCGCATAGTTCTGAAACACCATGGCGATGTCGCGGTCTTTCGGCGGCACGTCATTGACAAGCTGGTCGCCGATGAAGATTTCGCCTGATGTCGCCTCTTCGAGCCCGGCGATCATCCTGAGCGTCGTACTCTTGCCACAGCCCGACGGCCCCACCAAAACGATGAACTCGCGGTCCGCGATGTCCAGGTCGATGCCCTGAACCGCTGGTGTTTTATCAAACATTTTCACGATCTTACGAAGCGCGACTTGCGCCATGTTCTGCCCTCTCAGTCGCTCCGGCCAACGGCCGGCATTCGTGGTCCCTAAGGCGATCTGAATCGCCGTTATTTAGAATTGCGCCCATCTTAGCTCAGCTATGCATGAATATCTCGGCTATTTTGCCGCCATTACCGTCGCCGCTGTTCAATGTTCGGTGAGCTTCAACTCGATCCGCCGATTTTTACGATATGCGTCCTCCGTACTGCCGGGATCGATTGGCTGCTTATCGGCGAAGCCGGCCGCTGCGAGATGGTCGGCAGGGATACCCTGCGCGATCGCGTAGCGGACGACCGAAATCGCCCGTTCGGTGGACAACTCCCAGTTCGAGGCAAATTGATCGGTGTGGATCGGCCGATGATCGGTATGGCCGTCGACCTCGAGCACCCAGTGTATGTCGGGCGGAATTTTCGCGGCGATGTCCTTGAGCGCCTCAAAGACCGGATCGAGCTGTTTCTTGGCGTCATCGCTGAGATCTGCGCCGCCCGGCACGAAGAGAACTTCCGCCTGGAATACGAAGCGGTCGCCTACCACCCTGATGTCCGGACGGTTGCCGAGGATTTCGCTGAGCTTGCCGAAAAATTCAGAGCGATAGCGGGCGAGCTCCTCGACCTTGTTGGCGAGCGCCAGATTCAATTTCTTGCCGAGCTCGACGATCTGGTCCTGCTGGTTCTTAACCGTGGCGTTGGACATGTCGAGCGCCAAGGCGATCTTGGCGAGCTGATCCTTGAGAGCGGCGATTTCCGCGGTCAGCTCCTGGACTTCCGCCTTTGCCGCCTGGGTGGTCTGCTGCTCGGCGGTCAGCTTTGCCTGTAGATCCTGCGCTTGGGCGTTGGCCTGGCCGGCGGCGGCGAGCTTGGCGTTGAGGGCGTCGCGTTCGTCCCGTGCCGCCTTGAGCTGGGTGGCGAGCGCTAAGGCATTGCCGCGCAATGTCTCGCTGGTCTGTTTTTCGAGCGCCAACTCGTCGGCGAGCGCGCTGATCTTCTGCTGAAGCTGCTTTAGCGCCTCGTCGCGCCCGGAGAGCGCGTCCGACAAATAGAATTGGCCAACAGTAAAGACAAGCAAAATAAATATGATGACCATCAATAGCTGCGCCAGAGCATCAACAAAACCCGGCCAAATGTCGATGCTGGCGCGCCGGCCGCGGGTGCGTCCGAGAGCCATGGTCTAGCGCCCGCCGCTCTCGTCGGAGATCGCGGCGATGGTTCGTGCAAGCAGTCGGATTTCGCCGCGCAACTCGCTCATCGTCTGCGAGCGTCCCTCGATAATATCCTCGCTTAGCCGTGCCATATAGGCCTCGATATTGCGCAAATGGGTGCGAAGCACGTCGTCCTGGCCGAGCGAGTTCTCGGCAATGGTCGAGAGGCGGGCGAGCGACGGCTTCAGCTCCATCTGGTTCTCGGCGAGCTTCACCATCAGCATCTGCCCGGCCTTCATGTGCTCGCTAAGCGTGCCGAGCCGGTCGATCAGCGCCGGCAACGTGTTGTTGGCGCCGATCCGGCTCTCCTCGCTGCGCGCCAGTATGCGCTGCAGATTTTCCAGGCTGTCGGCGGTTTGCTCGAGCAGCGCTTGTATATAGGCGGGGACGGAGCCATCGCCGCCATCGCCAAACCCCCCCGATGACAGCCTGGTATAGGTCGACAGCCACTCTTCGAGGTCGTTGTAGAAGCGGTTTTGCGCCTGGCCCGCCTGCAGGTCGAGAAACCCGAGCACAAGGCTGCCCGCGAGCCCGAACAGTGACGAACTGAACGCCGTCGACATGCCGTGCAGCGGCGAGCCGAGCGCGGTCTTCAGATCGGCGAAAGCCCGCGCCAGATCGTTCGATGAAACATTGAGCCCGCCGATCACCCCGCCGACCGCGCGCACCGTCTCCAAGAGCCCGTAGAACGTTCCCAGCAAGCCCAGGAAGACCAGCACGCCAATCATGTAGCGCGAAGTCTCGCGCGTCTCGTCGAGGCGCGACGAGATGCCGTCGAGCAGGGTTCTGAGCGAGGTGGCCGACAGGCTGACCCGTCCGCCTTGCCGCATCGACAACATCCGTGCCATCGGCGCCAGCAGCCGTGGTGCCGGACCAGTTGGTGCGGTCAGGTCGCGATTGGCGAGGCGTTCGCGGAAATCGTCGATCCAGGTGATCTCCGGGTTGAGCAGCAGCACCTGGCGGAAAATGTAGAAGATGCCGCACGCCAGCACCCCGACGATCACCCCATTCACACCGGGATTACCCATGAAGGCGGTGCTCAATGGCCGGAACAGCACTGCCGCGAGCGCCGCAACGAGCACCAGAAACACCGCCATGCGGATCAGGAAACGGCCCGAGCGGTTCATCGAATGATCGGAGTGCCCTAGCTGGACGAGGGATTGGCGGCGGGCGGGGCAGCTCCGCCCGCGGGGCCGGGCTGCGGCGAAACTGCCGCGGCGGGCCCGAGCGGTTCGAGATCGGTTTCGAGCGACAGCGCCGAGCGAGGGTCTGGCGGCGGGCCGAGCTTGGCGGGCACGGCCGCCGGTGGGATCAATGGCTTGGCATCGAGCGGTATCCGCTGCACCGGCGGGCCCGCGTGTTTGCCAGGTGACGGAGCGGGTGCCGGAATATGTGCCGGCGTCGTCACAAAGGGTGCTGTAGCAAAGGATGCACCGCTGGGCGGCGGCGAGACCGGCAGCAGCGGCGTCGGCGGCCCGATGCTTGCCGACGGCGCGGGATCGGCAGCCAACAGCGGCGCCGCAAGCAGCATCACTGCGCCCACGCCGCCAAGCAGCGCTGGCACCGGACGCCTCACCGGGTTCGAGATGGGCGAACCCCTCATCGCGGCCTCTTTCCCCGGCCGTTGACGAGCCAGTAGCGGCCATCATCTCGCACCTGCCGGGGGTGCCAGAACCTATCGCAAGCGCTGCGCTCGCGACACCGATTTCTACGGCTTACGGGCCTTCTTCAGCATCTCGCGCACCAGCGCCGCCAGTGGCAGGTGCAGATGGTCATTGGCGGCCAAAATATCGCCGCTCGTCAACATCGTCTGGCCGCCGGAAAGGTCGCTCACATAGCCGCCCGCCTCTCGCACCAGGAGGATGCCGGCGGCGATGTCCCACGGGCTCAGGCCGAATTCCCAGAACGCTTCGAGCCGACCCGCCGCGACATAGGCGAGGTCGAGCGCGGCGGCGCCAAATCGCCGCACCCCGGCGGCGCTGGCGGTGACCGCCTCGTGGAGCACGAAATACTCAGGCTTGTCGCGGTCGCTTGCGCGCAGGCCCGTGGCGATCACCGCTTCCGATAGCTGACGGCGCGCCGACACGCGCAGCCGGCGGTCGTTGAGATACGCGCCAGCACCCTTTTCCGCCCAGTAGAGCTCGTCGCGAGTCGGCTCATAAACCACGCCAGCGACGATCTCGCCGTCGCGCTCGAGTCCGATCGAGATCGCGAAATGCGGGATGCCGTGGAGGAAATTGGTCGTCCCGTCAAGAGGATCGACGATCCAGCGGTGGCGCGTGTCGCTGCCCTTGACCGCGCCGCTTTCCTCGAACAAGAGGCCATAGCCCGGCCTCGCCCGCGCCAGCTCGCCGCGCAGCGTACGGTCGGCTTTGAGGTCGGCGTTGGAAACGAAATCGCCCGGCCCCTTGATCGAAACCTGCAGCTGCTCGACCTCGCCGAAGTCGCGAATGAGCCCGCGCGCTGCCTTCAATGCGGCGGCTGCCATCACGTTGATCACCGGCGAACGAACGGCCATTCAGCCAACCTGCAGAAAAGTCCGCTTGGCCGGGCTTGATCCGGCCACCTGCGAATAAGAGGAAGCGATCCCGAGACCCCCGGGTCAAGCCGGGCGGAGGCGGAAATTGCGATCCGGAAGGGCTAGTCCTTCGCCCGTTCTATATAGCTGCCGTCGGCGGTGCTGATGACGATGCGCGTGCCGGCGCCGATATGTGGAGGAATCATCACCCGGCGTCCGTTTTCGAGCTTGCCCGGCTTATAGGAGGAGGAGGCAGTCTGGCCTTTCACCACGGGATCGGCCTCGACGACCTCCAGCGTCACGGTTTGCGGCAGCTCGACGGACAGTGCTGTCCCTTCGTACATGGTGACGTTGCATATCATGCCCTCGGCGAGGAAATCCGCCGGGTCTCCCATCACCTCGCGCGGCACGGTCACTTGCTCGTAATCCTCATTGTCCATGAAGGTCGCCATGTCGGTTTCCCAGTAGAGGAATTGCATTTCCTTCTCGTCGAGCCGCACGCGCTCGACCGTTTCCTGGGTACGAAAGCGCTCGGAAAGCTTTGAGCCGCCGCGCAGATCGCGCATCTCGACCTGGGCAAAGGCACCCCCTTTGCCTGGCTGCACCAGGTCGCGCTTGAGCACGATCCACAATTTGTTCTGATGCTCGAGCACGTTGCCCGGCTTGATATCGATGGCGTTGATCTTCATTGGATAAGGTCTCGAACAGGTCCAGGTTTGGCCGGTTTCCTACCAGTTTGGCGGTGAAGGGGAAAGCGGAATGGAGCAGTGGTGGCGGCCAGATCGCCTCGCCGCGCGGCGCACAAACCTCGCGGCGCGCAGCCGTATCCTCGGCGCGGTCAGGGATTTCTTCGCCGACGAGGGCTTCATCGAGGTGGAAACGCCGGCGTTGCAGATCAGTCCCGGTCTCGAGCCGCATTTGCGCGCTTTTACGACAATGTTCAACGATCCGCACGACGGGACGCCCAATTTGCGTTATCTCCACACCTCGCCCGAATTCGCGATGAAAAAGCTGCTCGCCGGTGGGATGACGCGAATCTGGCAGCTCGCGCGTGTGTTCCGCGACGGGGAGCGCGGCGCGACGCACCACCCCGAATTCGCGATGATAGAGTGGTACCGGGTGGGCGCGACCTATCTCGACCTGATGGACGATTGTGAAAAGCTGCTCAGGCATGCTCAGGTAGCTGCTTCGCCGCCTTATCGTCATCCCCGCGAAAGCGGGAACTCAGGGCAGCCTTCTGACCGCTTGCCCTCGGCCGCCCGCCTTGGCGGGAGCGACGAGCCGGGAGCCAACGACGCGGCGATGATGTCCTGGCAGGGCCACACGGCCGACGCGCGCCGGCCGTTCGAGCGCCTCTCGGTCGCCGAGGCTTTTGCGCGCCATGCCGGTATCGATATCCTCGCCACCGCGCCCGACCCAGCGCATCCGGATTTCGCGCTGCTCGCCGTAGCCGCGGAAACCACCGGCATCGCACCGCACCCCGGCGATGATTGGGAAGACCTCTACTTCCGCATCTTCCTTGACCGCGTCGAGCGGCATCTTGGCGTCGGGGCGCCGACCATCCTCTTCGACTACCCCGCTTGCATGGCCGCACTGTCGCGCCGCAAGCCCGGGGACCCCCGTCTCGCCGAGCGCTTCGAGCTTTATGTCTGCGGCCTGGAGGTCGCCAACGCCTTTTCCGAGCTGACCGATCCCGCGGAACAACGCACCCGTTTTCTTGCCGACCAGACCCGCAAGAAATTGCTCTACGGCGAGACCTATCCAATCGATGAGGACTTTCTCGCTGCGCTCGAGCATGGCCTGCCGGACTGCGCCGGGATTGCGCTCGGCTTCGACCGGCTGGTTATGTTGTGCACCGGCGCTCGCATTATCGAGGACGTGCTGTGGGCGCCGGTCGACTAAATTCGGCGCGGCCTATTTGGCGCGACCGTACCGTCCGACGATGTTGGCCGTGGCCAGCGCGTTGGCGTGCAGGTTGAACCCGACCTTGGCGCCCGAGGCGCTCTCGTCCAGCTCTAGCTTGGGGACTTTGAGCGCGTAAACGGTAATTTCGTAGTGATGGGCGTGATCGCCGGCCGGCGGACAGGGGCCGCCGTAAAACGAAAAACCGAAATCGTTCTTACCTTGGACCGCGCCTGCCGGTAGGTCTTTCGATGCATCGCTGCCGGCGCCGGCCGGCAGGCTGTGCGCCGATGCCGGAATATTGAACACGGTCCAGTGCCACCAGCCGCTGCCGGTCGGCGCGTCCGGATCGAACATCGTGACCGCAAAGCTTTGCGTACCGGCCGGTTCGCCGGACCAGGAGAGTGCCGGCGAGATGTTCTGTCCGGTGCAGCCGAAGCCGTTGAACACTTGCGCCGCCGCCATCGGGCTGCCGGCTTTGACGTCTGTCGAGGCCAGCTTGAATTCGGCGAGAGCTGGCGTTGCGACCGCCGCAAACGCCGCCGCCAGCAGTACCGCGCGCATTCTCTTCCCCCTTGTTCGCCTTTTAGGTTCAGCCTCAGTTATACGCCCGGCCGCATCTTTTGAATATGGCGTTAAAGTCCGCGACCGCCGACTTGGGACCCTTCGGGTAATTCCAGACGGCGCCGATGACGGCTAGAAAATCGGCGCCCGCTTCGACGAGCGGCACGCAATTCTCCTGGGTGATGCCGCCGATGGCGCAGCACGGCACGACTGTCATGTCGGACCAGTCTTTAAGCACCTCTGGGCTCGGGTGATGCTTGGCGATCTTGGTTGTGCTGGGAAAGAAAGCGCCGAACGCAACGTAATCGGCGCCGGCCTCGCTCGCCACCAGCGCGCGATGGCGGCTCGCACCGCAGGTCACGCCGACGATGCGGTCGGGGCCCACCTCCTGCCGGGCGCGTGCGTAGGGCCAGTCTTCCTCGCCGACATGCACGCCGTCGCAGTCGAGCTCGGCGGCGAGATCCGGCCGGTCGTTCATGATGAATGCGATGCCGCGCTCCTGGACGATCGGCTGCAGCCGCGCCGCCGCGGCGCGGATCGTCTCGTCGCCGACATCCTTCAGGCGCAGTTGCACCGCCGCCACGTCACCGCCGTCAAGGGCGGCTTCGAGGCGCGGGGCGAACTCGTGCGGATTGAGCCCGGGCGGCGTGATCAGGTAGAGCCGGGTCGTCGATTGATGCTCATCGGCCAACAAGATCAGTCCTGCCCTTTGTAGATCTTGATGATCCGGTTGAGCATGTCGAGCGCCTCAAGCCTCATAATTGGTCAGGTCTTCACGGTGGAAGCGCGGTGGATCTCGTCGATCGATTGGGTAAGCGCCGTGTCGAATTCGGTGTCGCTCATCGAAGCGCGAAGGTCCTGAACAAGCGCGCGCGAGAAGCTCGCGATCATGCCGTGATTGGCTGCGAGGCGCTGGCAGGCGCCTGCGCGGTCATAGCCGCCGGAGAGGGCGACGACCCGGGCGACACGAGGGTGATTAATTAGGGGCATGTAAAGGTCGGGGACATCGGGCAGGGTCACTTTAAACATAACCTGTCGGCCGGCCGGCAGCGCGTCGGTTCCCTTTTTCAACTCGTTCAAGAGGATAGCTTCGGCGCCCTTCTTGTCCGGGCTTTTGATCGAGACCTCTGGTTCGAGGATCGGCATCAGCCCATGTTGAGCGATGCGCTCCCCAACCTCGAACTGCTGCGCGACGATCGCGGCGATTCCTTCTTTTGAGGCGAGATTGATCACTGAGCGCATCTTGGTGCCATAGACGCCGCGCTTGACCGCGCGGTCGCACAGCTGATCGAGCTGCGGCATCGGCCGCATCAGCTGGACACCATCTTTTTCGGGTTCGAGCCCGCGATCGACTTTGACAAATGGCACAACCCGCTTGTCATCCCACAGATAGGAAGCGG
>DATJSH010000268.1:0-20971 GCA_035504235.1 Allostellaceae bacterium
ACCAAGGCGTGGCTGGTCTGCCGGCTCCATTACCAGGGACGGCGGCGCGAGGTGATGAGCCAGCGCAGCTGGACCGAGCTTTTCTTTCTCGACGAGGCGGTCGCGCTCGCCGCCGGTCACCGCCCCTGCTTTTACTGCCGCCGCGAGGATGCCGAGACGTTCCGCGCCGCCTGGGCGCGGGGCCGCGGCGTGGCGTCGCCGCCAGCGCCTGAGATGGATGCGGTATTGCACGGCGAGCGGCTGGACCGTGGGCGCAAACGGGTCCACGCGATGCCGGGTCTCGCCGATGCGTTGCCGGACGGCGCGGTAATTACCGCCGCCGGCGCCGCGTATACCCTGGTGCGCAGCCGGGCGTTTCGCTGGACCGAGCAGGGCTATGGGCCGGCAGAGGAAATTCCGGCCGGCGCTCTCCTGCTGACCCCGCCCTCCACCCTGCTCGCGCTGCGCGCCGGTTACCGGCCGCGATTGCACCCGGATATCGCGGCAGGTTTCCCCGCCTGACCCCTCCAGCTCCCGACGACGAATGAGACCGCAAGAAGCGGATTGAAAACACCGTCCGCGCGGCGCATTTCGGACAGCATGGATCGCTATGCCATCTTTGAAACCGCCGCCGGGTTTTGCGGCATCGCCTGGAACGATGTCGGCATCACTCGCTTCCAGCTGCCGGCCAAGAGCGCCGAGGCCACCGAGCGGCTGATGCGCCGCCGCTTGCCGTCCGCCGAGCCGGGCGAGCCGTCGCCGGCGGTGGCCGAGGCCATTGCCGCCGCCACGCGCTATTTCGCCGGCGAGGAGGTGGATTTCTCTCGCTTCGAGCTCGATCTTGGCGACCAGGAGCCATTCTTCCGGCAGATCTACGCGGCAGCGCGGCGGGTCGGATGGGGCCGCACGACGACTTACGGCGCACTCGCCAAGGAACTCGGCACCACCGGGTGGGAAGCCGCTCGCGATGTCGGTCAGGCGATGGCGCAAAACCCCGTCGCGCTGATCATTCCCTGCCACCGCGTCTTGGCGGCCGGTGGCAAAGTCGGCGGCTTCTCCGCGCCGGGGGGCGCGATCGCCAAGCGGCGCATGCTCGAATTGGAAGGCGTGCGGCTTGAGCCGAAGGCGCCGGCCCAGGGATCGCTGGCGCTCTAGCGCTGGTATTTTCGAGTTCGAGCGCTTAAAAATCCGCCTCCCCCGGGCTTGACCCGGGGGTCCGCGGATAACTTGGCCAAGGGGCTGAGTTAAACGGCGCAGCCAGCGTGGGCGAGGTGTTCGGCAGAACCTTCGTCGGCTAGCTCCATAGCTGTTTCGTCGCCAGCGCCGCGCCCTGGGCGAGCGTAGCGAGCTTCGCCCAGGCGATTTGCGGGTGGATGCGGCCGCCGAGCCCGCAATCGGTCGAGGCGATGACCCGCTCGCGCCCGACGACATCGGCGAAGCGCAGGATGCGGTCGCAGACCAGTTCGGGGTGCTCGACGACATTGGTCGCGTGGCTGACCACGCCCGGCAGGATCAGCCGGTCGTCGGGCAGCTTGACCTCGCGCCATACTTTCCATTCGTGCTCATGGCGGACATTGCCGGCCTCAAACGAATAGGCGCCGACATCGATCGCCAGCAAACAATCGATGATGTCGCGCAGCGCGATGTCGGTCATGTGCGGGCCGTGCCAACTGCCCCAGCACAGGTGAAAGCGGATGCGCTCTTTGGGCAGCTCGCGTATCGCATGGTTGAGCGCCTCGACGAGGCGCATCGTGAACTCGCGATAGTCGGCCGCGGACGGCTCCGGGTTGACCATGTCCCAGTTCTCGGCGATCGCCGGGTCGTCGATCTGGAGGATCAGGCCGGCGTCGAGAATCGCCTTGTATTCCTCGCGCATCGCGTCGGCGCAGGCGAACAGGAACTCCTCGTCGCTCTGGTAATAGCGGTTGGGGATGCGCGAGGCGCTGCCCGGGGCGATCGCGGTCATAAAGCCCTCCTCGACACCAGCCGCGGCGAGCGCCGCCTTGAAGCGCGCGATGTCGGCCCGGATCGCGTCGTGGCCGACATAGGTCAGCTTGTCGACGCAAATCGGCGAGGGCGGGCGCGGCCCGGTGGTGATGCCGCTGTCGGGGTCGTTATAGGCGGCGGCGAACCGTGTCCGGTCGCGACGGTCGCCAAAGCTGGTCAGCACCACCGCGCCGGGCGCCGAGCGCTTCGGCTCCATCTCGTAGAGCGTGAGGCCACCCGCCGCAAGCCCGCCGAGGCGAAGCCACGAATAGCGCCACCACGAGCCGTAATTGACCCGCTGCGCCATCGCTTTGCCGAACTCGCCATCGCCGGGGACATCGATCCCAGCCTCCTTCTGCCGGCGCACGACATCGCCGACCGCGTCGTCCAGCACCGCGCCGAATTGCTTTGCATCCATCGACTTTTCTTCGTGGAACGCGCGGTTGGCGTCGATCAGCGGGTCTGGGCGCGGCAGGCTGCCGGCATGGCTGGTGAGGATGTGATCGTGGCTGTGGCGCATGGCGTCCCTTCCTTCCCCGATCTTAGCGCCAAGCCGCGTGACCTGACGATGAAAGCTGATATTTTGCCGAGCATAGCGATTCACGGAGGAACGAGCATGGCTTCGAACGGCAAGGTTGCGCTGGTCACTGGCGGCGGCAGCGGCATCGGCAAGGCGTCGGCGCTGGCGTTGGCGCGCGAGGGGTTTGCGCTGGTGGTCGCCGGTCGCCGGCCGGAGCCACTCAACGCTGTCGTCGCCGAGATCGAGCAGATGCAGGGGAAGGCGATCGGCGTGCCGTGCGACGTCAGCGATCCCGCCTCGGTCGAGGCGCTGTTTCAGAAAACCAAGGCGGCATTCGGCCGCCTCGACGTGCTGTTCAACAATGCCGGGTTCGGCGCCGCCGCGCTGATCGAGGATCTCGAATGGGCGAAATGGAGCGGGGTCATCGGCTCGATCGTCCACGGCACGTTCCTCTGCACGCAGCAGGCGTTCCGCATGATGAAAGAGCAGAACCCCATGGGCGGCCGGATCATCAACAACGGCTCGATCTCGGCGCATGTGCCGCGGCCCAATTCGATCGCTTACACCACGGCCAAGCACGCGGTGACTGGGCTCACCAAGTCGACCTCATTGGACGGCCGCAAATACGACATCTCGTGCAGCCAGATCGATGTCGGCAACGCGCTGACCGAGATGACCCAGCGCATGACCCGCGGCGTCCAGCAGGCCAACGGCGAGACGGTGATCGAGCCGACGATGGACGTGGAAAACGTCGCGCGCTCGGTCGTGCTTTGCGCCACGGTCACGCCGGAGGCGAACATCCAGTTCATCACCGTGATGGCGACCAAGATGCCGTTTGTCGGCCGGGGCTAGGCCGCGCGAGCCTACTCCTCTTCCTCCGCCGCGGCGCTTTCGTGCCAATGGCGCAGCAGCCGGCGCGAGATGAGGTCGAGCACCAGATAGATCGCGATCCCGGTGACCGACAGCAAGAACAGCGCCGCGAAGAGGCGTGGGATCGCGAGGCGATAGCCGGCTTCGAGGATACGATAGGCAAGGCCCGTTTCGGAACCGCCGGTGCCGGCGACGAACTCGGCGACCACCGCGCCGATCAGCGCGAGGCCGCCGCTGATTCTGAGGCCGGCGAGGAAATAGGGCAGCGCCGTCGGCACGCGCAAAAACCACAGCACCTGGCCGCGCGATGCGCCGTAGAGCTTGAACAGCGCCAGAAGGTTGCGGTCGGCGCTGTTGAGGCCGACGGTGGTGTTGGAGACGATCGGAAAGAAGGCGACGATCCAGGCGCAGGTGAGCAACGCCAGAAACGGAATGTGAATCCAGATGATGATGAGCGGCGCGATGGCGACGATCGGCGTCACCTGCAGGATCACCGCGTAAGGGGAAAAGCTGATCTCGATCACCCGCGACAACGAGAAGACGAGCGCGATCAGCCCGCCGATGATCGCCGCGGTGGCCAGCGCCGCCAGCGTGATGCGCAAGGTGACCAGCAGCGACCCCAACAGGCTCGGGCCGTCGACCCACAGGCTCTGCGCGATGTCGCTCGGCGCCGGCAGGATATAGACCGGCACCCCCGATAGCCGCACGGCCGCCTGCCACAGCGCGAGAAAGGCGGCGCCGACCGCCAGTGGGGCGACGATGCGCAGCCATAGTTGCCCCCCCTGGCGGTTCATCGCGTCCCCATCGCCTGACCGCCCATCGCCTGACCGCCCATCGCCCGACCGAGTGTGGCCGATACACGCTCGCACATCGCCGCGTATTCCGGCGACATCCGCGTCCCCCGGCTTCGCGGCTGCGGCAGATCGACCGCCAGGTCGGCGGCGATGCGCCCCGGCCGCGCGCTCATCACCGCGATCCGCGTCGACAGGTAGACCGACTCGAAGACGCTGTGCGTCACAAAGACGATGGTCGGCCGGTGCCGCTCCCAAAGGCGCAGCAGATCGTCGTTGAGTTGCAGCCGGGTGATCTCGTCGAGCGCCGCAAACGGCTCGTCGAGCAGCAGCAAGTCGGGGTCGGTGACGAGCGCGCGGGCGATCGACACGCGCATGCGCATGCCGCCCGAGAGCTGGTGCGGGTAGGAAGCTTCAAACCCGGCGAGGCCGACCGCGCCGATCGCGGCGAACGCCCTGTCACGCACCTCACCGCCGCGCTGGCGGGCAATGCGGAACGGCAACAGCACGTTCGCGGTCACCGTGCTCCATGGCATCAAGGTCGGGTCCTGAAAGACGAAACCGATCCGTCCCGGCGCACGGTCGACCGCCAGCCGGCAATCGCCGGCGCTCGGCGGCGTCAGCCCGGCGACGATGCGCAACAGCGTGCTTTTCCCGCAACCGGAGGGGCCGAGCAGGCTCAGGAACTCACCGCGCGACACCGCGAGGTCGATCCCCGAAAGTGCTTCGAGGCCCGGGCCGAAACGTTTTGCGACGCCGCTCAGCTCAAGGATCGGCCTGTCCGTGCCCTCGTCCTCATTCCCCTTGGCCGGACTTGATCCGGCCATCCACGTCTCCATGCTCAGACGTTCGCGGATGAAGACGTAATCCCCCGGGTCAAGCCCGGGGGAGGCGAGTGCAAAACCGCCGTGATCACCCTCATCTCAGGGTTTCATCCCGACTTTCTTGTCGGCAAACCGCAGCGTGTAGGCCTTCTTGTAGTCCATCCCGGCGGGGTAGAGGCCGGCCTTCGACATCGTTTCATAGAAGTCCTGCCAGCGCGCGTCGGTCATCGCGCCGATGCCCATGGTCTTGGCGTCACCGCTGTCAACGATGCCATATTGCTTGATCTTGGCGATGCCATAGGCGATCAGTTCGTCGTTCTCCTCGGGATTATCCCTTTTGATGAGGGCGTTGCCGGGTGATGGATCGCCGTAAAGATAGCTGTACCAGCCCTCGATGCTGGCGTTGACGAAACGCTGCACCAGGTCGGGCTTTTCCTGCGCCAGTTTTACCGAGCACTGGATGATCGAGCCGTAGCTCGCATAGCCTGCGTCGGCCAGCAGCAGCACCACCGGCTTTACGCCCTCCTTCTCGATGGTATAGGGCTCGCTTGACAGATAGCCCTGCTGGATCGCCGTCTTGTCGGCAAGGAACGGCGCGGTGCTGAAATTGTAGGGGCGGATCTGATCGTCGGTATAACCGAATTTCTGCTTCAAGAAGAGCCACCAGCCGGTGCGGGTGTCGCCCGAGATCATGATCGGCTTGCCCTTGAGCGCGGCGAAGTTGTCATTGCCCTCGCCAGGATGGGCGATCAGCACCGACGGGTCTTTCTGAAAGATGGCCGCGACCGCGACCATCGGGATGTTCTGCTGGGCAAAATTGAGCGGCCCGAACGAGTTGGAGGCGAGGTTGAAGTCGAGCACCCCCGCGGCCAGCAACTGCGCGTGGTTGACCTGCGGTCCGCCCTGGCGGAGCTCCACGTCGAGCCCGTATTTCTTGTAGATTCCGGTGGCGATCGCCTGGTAGTAGCCGCCATGCTCGGCCTCGGCCTTCCAGTCGGTGCCGAAGGTGACGGTTTCGGCCCGCGCGGCGGCAACAAAAGTCGCGGCTGTGATGAGCGCGGCAAGCGCAACATGCAACTTCTGCGTCAGTCCCCTGTTCATGCTGTGCAGTCCCCCCGGCGGCGCAGTGGCGGGTCACTTTAGTCGGGGCCTGCGGCAGGGTCTACGCCATAGCGCCATGCCACAGCGCCGCCGGGCACGCTCTCGCCGGGGGCGAGGGCGTGGTGTATGATCGGCGAAACGATGCCTGTCGCGATTGCGCGGCGGGGCTTCGCGAGCGGGGTGGACGATGAGAAATCTGCTGGCCGTCATTGGTGACGGCAATGCGGGCCCGGTGCTCGACGCGGCGCTCAAGGTGGCGCGGCGGTTCAACAGCCATATTGTCGGACTGCACAGCCTCACCACCGAGTACGCGGTAGTCTTCGGCGGCGAGATGGGGTTTTCGATCTCATCCGAGGTCGATCGTACCCTGGAGCGCGAAGGACATGACCGGCGCGATCAGGCGCGCCGGCTGTTTCGCGATTTCATGAGCGCGCAGGGCGTGCCGATCGGCCCGGTCTCGCCCGACAATCCGGGCCCCAGCGCGTCATGGCGCGAGGAGGACGGGCGACAGAATGCGGTCGTCGGCATGAGCGGCCGGGTCTACGATCTGATCCTCGTCGAGCAGCCGGAAAAACTTGCCTCTATCGCCGAGGCGACGCTTGAGGACGCGCTCTTCGAGAGCGGGCGCCCGGTGATGATGGTGCCGAAAGCGTTGCCGGCGACGCTCGGCGACATCGTTGCCGTCGCCTGGAACGGCAGCACCGAGACCGCGACCACGGTCGCGCTCGGCATGCCGTTCCTGGAAAAAGCCAAGGAGGTCGTGGTCGTCGCCGTCGGGCCGCAGCATATGCCCGAGCCCGGCCCGACAGGCGACGAGCTGGCGCGCACCCTCGAGCGGCATGGGCTCAAGGTCAGTCTGCGCACCGCGGTCGGCCGGCAGAAACCGCAGGGCGAATCCTTTATGCAAGAGGCGATGGCCGCGGGCGCCGATGTGATGCTCAAGGGCGCCTATACGCAAAGCCGCATCCGCCAGATGATCTTTGGCGGTGCGACGCGCCATATCATCATGGAATCGAAAATCCCCGTGGTGATGTCGCGCTGACGGGCGGTCCGGAAAAACTGACAATAAACGGAGCTTCTCATGACAATGGTTCGCGTTGCTTTCGGCGCGGTCGCGTGCTTGGCCTTGGCGGCGCCGGCGATGGCACAGATGCCGCCGGGGCCCGACTTTACCTGTCTCTGCCTCAAGCAATCGGTCGACGACTCCCATACCGACATGCAGGCAAAACAAGGCGAATTGGACGTGGCGCAGTCGCAGCTCGGCGATCTCGATCGGCGGCTCAACGCGGCGCGGGCGCAGGAGGACGTGAGCAACCCGCAATCCGTCGCCCAGTTCCGTCAGCTGCTGGCGCAGCGCGACATGGCGTTCAAGCAGGCGAACGGCGATCTGATCGCCGCCGCGCAGGCCGCGACCGCGCACTACAACCAGGCCGTCGCGAATTATAACAACCAGTGCGCAGGCCGGCCGCTGCCCCCGCCGCCGCCCGGCCCCCTTGTCTGCGCGCCGAACCATTGAGGGGCGGCCCTCAAGCGTGGTTGCCATATAGCTCTTCCGGCGAGACGACGGGCTGCGCGATCTCGACCCAGCCGCCGTCGCGCCAGGCGCGGAAGAAGCAGTTGCGCCGCCCGGTGTGGCAGGCGACGCCGTCCTGGTCGACCAGCAGCAGCACCGTATCGCCGTCGCAATCGAGGCGGAATTCCTTGAGCGTCTGCACCTGGTTCGAAGTCTCGCCCTTGCGCCACAGGTTTCGCCGCGAGCGCGACCAGTAGCATGCCCGGCCTTCCTGGAGAGTCACCCGCACCGCGTCGCGATTCATCCAGGCGACCATCAGGATTTCGCCCGTATCGTGCTGCTGGGCGATCGCCGGGACGAGCCCATCTGCGTCGAACTTGATCTCGGCGAGCGCTTTATCGATCGCGTCGCTCATGGGCCTACACTCCCGCTTGACCCGGTCATCCGCGTCTTCTTGCGCCAAGCCGATAAATGAAGACATGGGCCTCCGGATCAAGTCCGGGGGAGGGGAAATATTTTAGTGCGCAGCTCAAACTAGCTGCGCCAGCGCAAGGTGCGCGCTTCGACCGGGTTCTCGAACGGCCGGTCCTCGGCGCGCGCCGCGCGATATTCGCGCTTCAGCCGAGTGTACCAGCGCGCCTGGATGTCGGCGTCCCCGACCAGCATCAATTGGGGATCGTATTTGAGTCCCTCGTTCTGCCGGCCGAGCGCGTCGCGGTCCTGCCCGAGAAAAATGCGGATGAACGGCAGCAGCACCGGGCGCAGCGCGTTGAGCCAGGGCATCGTCCAGTAGATGCAGTTGTTGAGCTCGACCGTCTGGTCGTCGATCGGCGTCATCGCCGTCATGTTGCATAGCGAATGACGACCGATCTGGGTGTGCTCGATCCTGACGCCGGGCAGCGTGAAGCTGATATCGGTCTCCATTACGCCGCCGCCCAGCAGCTTGTAGGCGCGCGAATTGCCCGAAGTCTGGTGGCGCACCATCGTGAAGCCGTAAGGTGACGGCGCGAACGACTTCTCCTTTTCGGCAAAGTCGCGCCCCGAGCGCCAGAACCACGAGCGGTGGACGAACGGGACGTGGCCTGGGTCCATCAGCCCGATCACCGCGTGGTCGTAGCCGGCATCGAACCGCACCGTTTCGGCGACTTGCGGCGCCGTATCTGCAGCGAAGCCTTCGAGTATCGGGATGGCCGGCGCGGCGTCGGGATCGTCGCCGAAATAGACCCAGACATTGCCGTTGACCTCGCGCACCGGATAGCGGCGCGTGGCGATGCGGCCGAGATTGATCTTCTGGTCCTCGACCAGCGCCGGGATCGCGGTGCAAACGCCGTCGGTTGCGAAGCGCCAGCCGTGATAGCAGCACTCGATCTCGCGTCCGTCAAAGCGGCCGAGCGACAGCGGCATCGCGCGATGCGGGCAGAGGTCGCGCAGCGCAAAGACGACGCCGGTGCTATCGCGGCCGAGCAGCACCGGCTCGCCCAGCATCACCTTGGCGAGCGTCTTGCCGCGCCGCAGTTTTTGGCTTGGCACCGCGTAGTACCAGGCTTCCCGCAAGAGCGCCGCGTCGTCCACGTCAATTTCCTTGAGTCCGGCCCCATTCTAGCTGCGGAAGCGCAGCACCCGCGCCTTCACCGGGTTGACGAATGGCCGTTTTTCCGCACAGGCGCGCGCATATTCCTGCTTCAGTCGGTAATACCACTTGGCCTGCGTGTCGGCATCATCGATCAGCATGGTTGGCGGATCGTATTTCGCGCCTTGCGCTTGCAGCCGCAGCGCCCCACCGTCTTGCGCGGCAAACGCGCCGACGATGACCCGGCCCAATGGCTTCAACAGGTTGAAGAGCGGGTTGGTCCAGTAAATGGCATAGCTTTCCTCGATCTCGTTGTCTGAGATCGGAGTGACGGTGTTGAGCGTCACCAGCCGGTGCTTGCCGAACGCCATATGCTCGATACGGATGCCCGGCAGGCGAAAGATGATCTGGGTCTGCGCGCCGCCGCCAAGGAGCTTGTAGGGCGCGTAATTCCCCGACGGCGTGTGCGGCACCATCGTGAAGCCGTACTCAGACGGTACAAAGGATTTTTCCTTCGCCCGCGCCGAGCCGCGGCGGCGCCACCACCATGAGATGTGGATGTACGGGTTGTGGGTCGGGTCGACGAGGTTGTAGAGCGCGTCGTCCGGCCGCGCCGGCACGCGCACCGCGTAGGTCAGGTTCGGCCGGTGCTCGGCGGCAATGTCGGGAAGCAGCGGAATGTCCGGCGCGCTTTCCGCGGCGGCGCCGAAGAACACCCAGACATTGCCCTGCACCTCCCTGACCGGATAGCTCTGCACGCAAATCCTGCTGACATCGTGCGGGTGCGATTCGGGCAGCGCCGGGATTGCCGCGCATTGGCCGGACGGGCGGAACCGCCAGCCGTGATAGGCGCACTCGATCTCGCTGCCATCGAATGTGCCGTGATGCAGCGGGATGCCGCGGTGCGGGCAGAGATCGCGCAGCGCGAAGGCCGCGCCATCGGACCCGCGCCCGAACACCAGTGGTTCGCCGAGGTAAAGCCGCGCCGCGAGCGTTCCCGGCTTCAGCGCCGCGCTCGGCATCGCGTAATACCACATCTCGCGCAGCGGCTTCGCACGCTCGGCCGCCTGATCTCGTCCCCGCATGGCAGCGGAAATTAGACCAAACGGGGAGGATGGCGCGAGCGACTATCCTCTCGTCGCCGCAGCGGCTATTTTCGCGCCGAATCATGCCCGGCCTGCGCATCATCCGCCACCCGAACTCATCCGCGCCCTATCGGCGCGGCGCCGCCCTGGCGATGGGCAATTTCGACGGGTTGCATAAGGGCCACGCGGCCCTTATCGCCCATACCGCGACGCTGGCGCGCGGCAACGGCGCGCCGATCGCGGTGCTGACCTTCGAGCCGCACCCGCGCAATGTCTTCGCGCCCGGCTGCGAACCGTTCCGGCTGACGCCGTTCCGGGTCAAGGAGCGCGAACTCGCCCGGCTCGGGGTCGATTTCCTGTTCATCCAGCATTTCGACGCCGAATTCGCCAAGCAGAGCGCCGAGGCGTTTATCGACGAGGTCATTGTCGGGGCAATCGGCGCGTCGCATGTCGTTGTCGGGCACGACTGCACCTTTGGCAACAAGCGGCGCGGCACGCCCGACCTGCTGCGCGAGCGCGGCGCGGGGGCGGGCTTTGGCGTCACCGTGGTCGATCCGGTGCGCGGCGAGGGCGCGGTCTATTCCTCGACCCATATCCGCGAGCTGTTGAAGGCCGGCAAGCCACGCGAGGCGGCGGCGCAATTGGGCCGCTTCTGGGAGATCGACGGCCGCGTCGCTCTGGGTGATCAGCGCGGCCGAACGATCGGCTTCCCGACGGCCAATCTCGGCCTCGGCGAGTATTTGCGGCCGGCACTCGGCGTCTATGCGGTGCGTGTGTCGGGCGACGGGTCCGACGATCCGCTCGACGGCAAGACCATCGATGGCGTCGCCAATCTCGGCTTGCGTCCCACGGTCGGGGGGCTCGTGCCGCGGCTCGAGGCGCATCTCTTCGATATCGACCGCGACCTTTACGGGCGCCATTTGCGCGTTGCACTGGTCGAGTTCATCCGTCCCGAAAAGAAATTCGCCGACCTTGACGAGTTGAAGAACCAGATCGCCGCCGACGCGCAAACCGCGCGCGAGATACTGGCGGCTGAGCCGCGTGGCGATTGACCCTCTCGAATTTCAGCGAAGTCGCTGTTATATCTCCGTTATGGCGATGAGTTGCGGGTCGATGCAGCGAATTAGGCACCCGGTCCTCGACTGAGGATCGGGCCGCTCTCGTTTCTACGCATCTCATTCAAGGACCCGCGATGCCAACGGATTACCGTCCGACCGTCTTTCTGCCCAAGACCGATTTCCCGATGCGCGGCGATTTGCCGAACCGCGAGCCGGCGATCCTCGCCCGCTGGGAGGCGATGGGCCTCTACAAAAAGCTGCGCGAAGTCTCCAAGGGCCGCGAGAAATTCGTGCTGCACGACGGGCCGCCTTACGCCAACGGCGAGCCGCATCTCGGCACCGCGCTTAACAAGATCCTCAAGGACATGGTCAACCGTGCCCAGCAAATGCTCGGCAAGGACGCGCCCTACGTGCCGGGCTGGGACTGTCACGGCCTGCCGATCGAGTGGATCGTCGAGGAAAACTACCGCAAGAAAAAACAGTCGAAGGACAGCGTGCCGATCGCCCAGTTCCGCAAGGAATGCCGCGATTTCGCCGCGCACTGGATCGAGGTGCAAAAGCGCGACTTCAAGCGTCTCGGCGTCGTCGGCGATTGGGACCACCCGTATCTGACGATGAGTTTCGACGCCGAAGCGCAGATCGTCCGCGAGATCGGCAAGTTCCTGATGAATGGCGGGCTGTACAAGGGCGCGAAGCCGGTCCTGTGGTCGGTGGTCGAGCAGACCGCGCTCGCCGAGGCCGAGGTCGAATACCACGACCACAAATCGACGACCGTGTGGGTGCGCTTCCCGGTCGCGCACGCGAGCCGGCCGTCGCTGCATCACGCCGCGGCGGTGATCTGGACGACCACCCCATGGACGCTGCCGGGCAACCGCGCGATCGCTTACGCGCCCGAGCTCGAATACGCGGTGATCCAGGTCGACGAGACCGCGGAAGAGAGCCGCGCTATTGGGCCAAAAGCGGATGGATCGACGACAAAGCTCGGCGAGAAACTGCTCGTCGGGATGACGCTGATCGATGATTTCTGCACCCATGCCGGGATCACCCGGCACACGATCATCGACCTCTTCCCCGGCAGCGCGCTCGCCGGCACGGTTGCCAAGCACCCGCTCGCCGGTCAGGGCTATGAGTTCGACGTGCCGCTGCTGCCGGCCGGGTTTGTTGAGGCCGACGCCGGCACCGGCCTTGTACATATCGCGCCCAATGCCGGGATGGATGACTGGCAGCTGGGCATGGCGCACGGCATGCCGGTCATCGATACGGTTGGACCGGACGGTGTCTATCTCGACAGCGTGCCGCTGTTCGCGGGTCGCCGGGTCTACCGGCCGGACGGCAAGGAAGGCGACGCGAACGCCGCAGTCATCGAAGCAGTCGAGGCCGCGGGCGGCCTGCTGGCGCGCGGCACCCTCGTCCATTCCTACCCGCATTCCTGGCGGTCGAAGGCGCCGCTCATCTTCCGCAACACACCGCAATGGTTCATCAGCATGGAGACCAACGGTCTCCGCGCCAAAGCGCTGGAAGCGATCAACGAGACGCGCTGGGTTCCGCCGCAGGGCAAGAACCGCATCGGCGCGATGATCGAGGGGCGGCCGGACTGGTGCGTGTCGCGGCAGCGCGCCTGGGGCGTGCCGATCCCGATCTTCACCAACAAGAAGACCGGCGAGCCGCTGCGCGACCAGGCGGTGATCGACCGCGTTGCCGCGGCTGTCGAGCAAGAGGGCGCCGACGCCTGGTTCTCGCACGATGCGCGCGACTTCCTCGGCAACGATTACAACCCGGCGGAGTGGGACCAGGTCACCGACATCATCGAAGTGTGGTTCGATTCCGGTTCGACCCATGCCTTCGTGCTCGAGCAGCGGCCGGAATTGAAATGGCCGGCCTCGCTCTATCTCGAAGGCTCCGATCAGCATCGCGGCTGGTTTCATTCATCGCTTTTGGAATCGTGCGGCACGCGCGGGCGGGCGCCCTACGAGGCGGTGCTGACGCACGGCTTCGTGCTCGACGAGACCGGGCGCAAGATGTCGAAGTCGCTCGGCAATGTCATCGCGCCGCAGGATGTGATGCGGCAATCGGGCGCCGACATTTTGCGGCTCTGGGTTGCCGGCTCGGATTATTCGGAGGACATCCGCATCGGCCCCGAGATCCTCAGGCGCTTTGGCGATACCTATCGTCGGCTGCGCAACACGCTGCGGTATCTCTTAGGCGCGCTCGACGGTTATTCGGAGTCCGAAGAGGTCGCGCCCGAGGACATGCCCGAACTGGAACGCTGGGTGCTGCATCGCCTCGCCGAGCTCGACCGGCTGGTGCGCCAGGCGGTCGAGGATTTCGATTTCCATGAGATGTTCACCGCGCTGCATAATTTCTGCGCGGTCGACCTGTCGGCGTTCTACTTCGACATCCGCAAGGACCGACTTTATTGCGATGCCGCCGACGATCCCCTACGGCGCGCGACCCGCACGGTGATGAACCGCAGCTTCGACTGCCTGGTGCGCTGGCTGGCGCCGATCGTCTGCTACACCGCCGAGGAAGCCTGGCTTGCGCGCCACGGCGCAAAGGATAACCAGGGAGCCGAGCGCAGCATCCATCTCGAAACCTTCGCCCAAGTGTCGGAAGCCTGGCTCAACCCGGCGCTCGGCGCGCGCTGGGCCCAGCTGCGCGACCTCCGGCGCGTCGCGACCGGCGCGCTCGAATTGGAGCGCGGCGCCAAGCGCATCGGCTCAAGCTTGCAGGCGGCGATCGAGCTGTTCGTCGATAACAAAGCCATACTCGATGGTGTCGACTTGGCCGAGCTTTGCATCACCTCGGCGGCTCAGGTCAGCGTCGGCTCGGTCCCGCAAGATGCGTTCACACTCCCCGACGTACCGGGAGTTGCCGTCGTGGTACGCGACGCGCCCGGCGACAAATGCGAGCGCTGCTGGCGCGTATTGCCCGAAGTGGGCGATGTCTCGACGCATGGCGACCTTTGCCATCGCTGCGCCGATGTCGTCGGTCACATGCCGGCCGCCGCACAGTGATCGGTCGCGGCCTGGGACCGGCGATTGGGGTGGTCATCCTCGACCAGCTCAGCAAGCACATCATCTTGACGCAGGTTTTTGACAAGCCGGCCTGCACCAATGACAGCGAGGTCGTGACCTCGTTTTTAACGCTCGTGTCAACTTGCAATCGCGGCATGAGCTTCGGCCTGTTCAACACCAGCCAAAATCTCAGCGTGCCGCTGTTTGCCGTCGCCGCGGTGGTCATCGTCGCGGTGCTGTTTTACTGGCTGTCGCGGGTGAAGAGCGAGATTCTGTCGAGCGCGATTGGGCTCATCATCGGTGGCGCGATCGGCAATGTGATCGATCGGCTGCGTTTTGGCGGCGTCATCGACTTTCTTTATTTTCACCTGGGCTCGTGGTATTGGCCGGCCTTCAACATTGCCGATTCGGCGATCTGCATCGGCGTGATGGTAATGCTCCTCGAGGGATTACTCGCGCGCCGCCAAGGATCGGCAAGCAAAACGGGAGGGTGATTGGCCGCTATGACCGGGTCGTCACGAATGGTTATTGCAGTGCCTTCTCGCCTTCTACCTGCGGTTGCTTGCATCATGCTGACGATGCTGCTCGGCGGCTGCAGCAACTGGAAGCAGACGCTGGGCATCGAGCCGGTCTCGCCCGACGAATTCGCGATCGAGTCGCGTGCCCCGTTGACCCTTCCGCCTGATTTCAACCTGCGCCCGCCAGAACCCGGCGCCCCTCGGCCGCAGGAAACCAGCATGGCGAGCAAGGCGCAGGGCGTTGTCGACACCGCGGGTCCGGGAGAAGCGGGCCATCAGGAAAACGGCACGCTGCAGTATCGCGGCACCAGCCTTGCCGACCCGAACGCGCAGATCGCCGACCAGAGCCTTGCCGCGAAGCTCCTGCAGTCGGGCGACACCAACGACAGCGCGGTCCTCGAAAACCGCAAGACGACCGCGCTGCAAGGCGTCTACTAGAGCGTACTGCGCGTTTCAGTGATCATTCCCGCGTATGCGGGAACCCACGAGCACGACCCCCCGCCTTGTTGGCGTTGTCGGTGTTCATGGGTTCCGTGTTCGCCGCCGCGCGGTGCCCCGGAATGACAAATAGGAAAGGGTGCCGGCGTCACCGGGCTTGACCCGCCGGCAAGCAGTCTTATTGCTAGCAGCGGAACGAAAAGCCAAGGACGAGGAATCAGCCGATGCAAAGCCTGTGGTCGGACAAGGATTCCGAGGCGATGGTTACCCGCTACGCCGATTGCGCGATCGCCCGCGACTTGGCACTGCGCGTCTACACCTCGCGCCTTCTCGGCGGCGATCCGGCGCTCGTGCTGCATGGCGGCGGCAATACCTCGGTGAAGACGCTGACGCGCGACCTCGTCGGCGAGGAGGCGGAGGTGCTGTGCGTCAAAGGCAGCGGCTGGGACATGGCCGCGATAGAACCGGCCGGGCTGCCGGCGGTGCGCCTCGATCCGCTGCGCAGGCTGCGCCGACGCAGCGCGCTCAGCGACGAGGACATGGTGCGCGTCCAGCGCGCCAATCTGATCGACCCTGGCGCGCCCAATCCTTCGGTCGAGACGCTGCTTCACGCCTTTCTGCCGCACAAATTCATCGATCATACCCATGCCACGGCAGTGCTGAGCCTTGCCGACCAGCCCGATGCCGCCGCGCGCTGCGCCGAGCTTTACGAGGGCCGGCTGGGGATCGTGCCCTACATCATGCCGGGGTTTCTGCTGGCCAAGAAAGCGGCTGAAGTCTTCGAGGATGATGAAAGCGTTGAAGGCTTGGTACTGCTCAAGCACGGCATCTTCACCTTTGGCGATAGCGCGCGCGACGCTTACGAGCGAATGATCGCCGCGGTGACCCAGGCCGAAGAGCGATTGCGGCGCGGGCGCAAGAATGTCTTCGCCGCCGGCGCCTTGCCCACCGTGCTCGCCGAGCCCGAAGAGATCGCGCCGATATTGCGCGGCGCTTGCGCGCTGCCCGAACCTGCTGTGGCGGGCGCCTACAAACGCTTCGTGCTCGATTTCCGCGGCGGGCCGGCGGTGCTGAACCTGGTCAACGGCGCCGACATTAAGCGTTACGGCCGTGCCGGCGTGGCGACCCCGGACCATACGATCCGCACCAAGAACTACCCGATGATCGTGCCGCCGCCCGAGACCGGCCGGCTGGGCGATTTCGCCGCCGCCGCGCGCGCTGCGGTCGAGGCGTTCATCGCCGACTACCACGCGTATTTCGCCCGCCACAACGCCGCCGCGGGCGGCATCAAGCGTGAGCTCGACCCGGCGCCCCGCGTGATCCTGGTGCCGGGACTGGGGCTGTTCGGCCTCGGGCGCAGCGCCAAGGATGCCGCCATCGCCGCTGACCTGGCGGAAAGCTGGGTCGCGACGGTGACCGACGCCGAGGCGGTCGGCACCTTCGAATCGCTGCCCGAGGCGGAATTGTTCGAGATGGAATACTGGTCACTCGAACAGGCAAAGCTCGCCGGCGCGGTGGAAAAGCCGCTTCAAGGCCAGGTCGCGGTGGTCACTGGCGGCGCCGGCACGATCGGCCTCGCGACCGCGCGTGCGCTGCGCGCCGAGGGCGCGGAGGTTGCGCTGTTCGACCGCGCCTCGGCCGATCCCGAGGGTGCGGCGAAAAAGCTCGGGGCCCTCGGCGTCGCGTGCGACGTCACCGACGAACGAGAGGTCGCCGCCGCGTGCGATCGCGTCGTCCGTCGTTTCGGCGGGGTCGATATTGTTGTGTCGAATGCCGGCGCGGCCTGGCAGGGTCGCATCGGCGAGGTGTCCAACGCCGTGCTGCGCGAAAGCTTCGAATTGAATTTCTTCGCGCATCAGACCGTCGCCCAGCAGGCGGTCAAGATCATGCTGGCGCAGCAGACCGGCGGCTGCCTGTTGTTCAACGTCTCGAAGCAGGCGGTCAATCCCGGCCCCAATTTCGGCCCCTACGGTCTGCCGAAAGCCGCGACCTTGGCGCTGATGCGGCAATACGCGCTCGAATACGGCGCCCAGGGGATCCGCAGCAACGCGGTCAACGCCGACGGCATTCGCGGCGGGCTGTTGACGAGCGGGATGATCGCCGACCGCGCCGCCGCCTACGGGATGAGCGAGGCCGCCTATATGAGCCGCAATCTGCTGCACCGCGAGGTCACCGCGGAGGATGTTGCCGCCGCCTTTGTCGACTTGGCCCTGGCCCGCAACACAACCGCATCGATCGCCACGGTCGATGGCGGCAATATCGCGGCCGCGCCTAGGTAATCCCGACGCGGACTAAAAACTCCCGCACCGCGTCGGCGCAGGCCTGCGGCTTTTCGAGCTGCAGCAAATGCCCGGTGCCGGGCATCGCCAGATAGTCGTAGCCGCCTTCGCGGGCCAGCGCCTCATTCGCCAATGCCGTGGCGTCGGGTCGCTCCCGCTCGGGATCGCCGGCGATCAATTTGACGGGGCCGGGAAAGGCGTTGGCCTTCGGCCACAAGTCGAGCGCGATGCCCTGCGCGTACATCGACGCTTCGAGCGCCGGCGGACAGCGCAACCGCCAGCCGCCGCGATCCGCCTGTCGCAGCACCGCCTCGGCCATCGCCAGATGCGAGCCACCGCTCCAATGCCGCCCAGCGCGCACGGCGGCATAATCGGCCGCCAATTCGCCGGGTTCGGTAAAGCGCTCGCGCCGGCCGGCCGCCCAGGCGGTGAGCATGTCGAGATAGCGCAGCATCGCTGCTCGTGTCGGATGGCCGTCGGCGGGGGTGTTGGGCGGGTCGAACAGCACCAGCGCGTCGAGCCGCCAGCCCACCTCTAGCGCGGCGATCATCGCCGCCTGTGCCGACATCGAATGAAAGAGCCCGGCGGTCGGCTTCCGGCCGAATTCGGCTTCGGCCGCTGCCTGCACAAGGTCGAGGTCGCGCGCCATATGTGCATAGTCGTGATCCACCGGGTCGCTCGCGGCATTCCAGCCGTGATTGCGCGCGTCGAACGCCATCACCTCGAAATCGGCCAGAAAGCCGCGCCAGAACGCGCCATACCCGTCGATCGCGAAACCGTTGCCGTGGCTGATGATGAGCCGGGAGCCATCCGGGTTGCCGTGCCGACGCACACGGATGACGGCGCCGCCCGCGCCCGCGACATTGATGATGGCGCGAGGTGTCGGGATCGGAGAGGTCACTGCGAGACGCTGATCAGCTCGACCGTGTTTTCGGTGCTGGTCGGGGAGGCCGGAAGGCGGCCCACCAGATGCGATCTGACCGGGACGCCGAGCTGCGTCGAAAACAGGGTTTCCGCCTCGCTCGTTTGATGCCCCGCCTCTTTCGGCGTCACCGTGGTCGAGTATTTCTGCACCTGCCAACTGCCCGACGGCACAGTGACCCAGCCGCTTCCGGTATAGGTAATCTCCATCGTGACCGGATCATGCGTCGACAGCGGCGGCAGCTTGCCGTCGCGCGAAGCCGACCGCTCGAAATCGTTCTCGCAGGTCAACGTGACCTGCGGCGCCTTGCCGAAGGGCAGAAAGCCGTCGAGCTTCGCCAGGTCGTCGCATCGCAGCGTGTTGGTGAAGATGAAAGCTGGGTCGGGCCCGAAATCGTGCAGATTGTAGTCCTTCGGATCGCGGCTGGAGGGAACGGGATACACCCGCGACAGCATGAGAAAATGGTTCAGCGTGAAGGCGCTGTGCTGTGACAGCGCGTCCCCCGCATCGCTGTCGATCGGGACGGTCAGGAGGTTGCCGTCGAGATGCGCGCCCGGGCTCGCCGCCGCATCCTTGCAGGCAAGGTCGCTTGCTCCGCCCTCGCAGGAAATGATGATTGCGTTGGGCTTGATGACGCCCTCCGCCGTCGTTTCGTCGGATTTGGCGACGATGTACGTGTAGACCTGTCCCGTCGATATGGTCTTGGTCGGCGTCGTGGTCGTGCTCTCCAGTCGATAGGTCAGCTTGAGGCCGGTCGCCGGCACCGTGCGAGCGTCGTCGGCGCCGGCCGCGCCGCTCGCCGCCAGCAGCGCGATCGCGCCGCCGAGCGCAGCGCGTCTCACGCGCCGCGCCCCGGATAGCTCACCGCCATGCCGGCCCGGACATCCTGCTGGATGCCATATTGCGGGAACGGATAACGCAGCCCGTTCTTCGACAGCGCCTCCATCCCGGCGATCGCCTTCTCCAGATAGTCGGGCGGCAGCGCCATCAGCATCTCGTCGTCGAGCACGCCGCCGTAGCGGCGTTCGGCAAAGCACGGGATCGAGAGGCTCGGCTCGCGGGTCTTGAGCGCGCGCCCCCAGCTGTCGGCGCAGGCCGATTCGCCGACGATGCCCCAATCGAACTTCCTGTACCCGGCCCATTGCAGTCCGTTGATGAAATACATCATCGCGCCGGGCGTCGCGTAGAACAGCGCGATGTCGGGCGGGTCGAGCCGGCCGCTGGCGAGCGGCGCCACCGCCATCGCCTCGTATCGCCCATCGGCGACGCAGTTCATCGCCGCCTGGTGCGCGCTCGCGTCCTCGACCGTCGAGTACCAGACACCGACCATGTGCTTGCCCGATTGCCACTCCGGATCCTTGGCGTTGCCGAGCCCGATCACCGCGCGGCATTGCGCGCCGACCAGGTTGTCGGCGGTGATGCCGACCGTCCAGCCGAGCCGCGACGCCTGGCCGACCACCTGGTCGAAGGTGTGGATCGATTGCGGCCGGCGGATGCGCGGGATCGCCTCCATCTCCTCACGCTTCTCGAAGAGCTTCATGGCGAAGACAAAGGAGCGCAGCTTTAACAGGCGCTCGAGATCGGCGGTGATCTTGGCCCAGTCTTGTGTCATGGCAATTTCCCGTCATTGCGAGCGGAGCGGAGCAATCTCGATCCGCCCTCCCTCTCTACCGAACGAGATTGCTTCGTCGCTGCGCTCGTCGCAATGAGGAGCTGTCCCGCATCGCTATCTTGAGCCGAGCGGATCATAGAACGCGGCCGGCAGGCCGGCCGCCTCGCGCGCCGCGTAATTGAACGGCGGCTTTAGCGCGCCGGTGAAGTGCCGCGCCACCCGGTCGCGGAATGTCGCGGCCGGGTCGAGGCCGTGCGCGGCGCACAGGCGCGCGAACCATTGCGCGCCGATCGCGACGTGGCCAATCTCGTCGGCATAGATGCGTTGGAGGATCGCCGCGCTTTCCCTGTCGCCCGCGCGCTCCAGGCGGCGCATCATTTCGGGCGTCACGTCGAGGCCGCGGGCTTCGAGCACCAGCGGCACCACCGCGAGACGCGCCGGCAAATCGTGCATGGTGTTGGCCGCCGCTTCCCACAAACCGTCATGCGCCGGCAGGTCGCCATAGGCGGCGCCAAGCGCCTTGAGCCGCGCATCGAGCAGCGCGAAATGCTCGGCCTCCTCGGCGGCGACGCCGACCCAATCGTCATAGAAGTCGTCCGGCAACCCCGGAAACCGGGCGATGATGTCCCAGGCCAGATCGATTGCATTGAGCTCGATATGTGCGAGCGCGTGGATCAGCGCGATGCGCCCGACTGGGGAACCGAGATTGCGCCGCCGCTTCATGTCGCGCGGCGGCTGCAGCGTTGGCCGCTCGGGCCGGGCCGGACGCGCCGGCGGGATCGTGACGCCGATCGTCATCCCGCCGCGCCGCCAGGCTGCCGCGACCTCGCGGCTCAGCGCGACCTTCTGCGCAGGGTCGGCGGCGGAAAGGACAGCCACGGCGCCGTTAGC
>DATJSH010000269.1:0-13908 GCA_035504235.1 Allostellaceae bacterium
CTGGCTCGGCGGGATCGCGGTCGCGCATTTCGGTAATTACAGCTGGATGTTCTATGCCGACGCGGCGCTCGCGATGTTCGCGGCGCTGGTCAACCTGCCGATCCGCGAGGCGCCGGTCGCGCGCGCCGCCGCCGCGGCCTAGACGATCCGCCGGCAAGCGGCCATCATTCTTCCAGAAGCGCATTGGGGAGGAAACGATGGCCGCAGGGCAGGACAGCATCGAGGCCGATTTCATCGTCATCGGCGCCGGCTCGGCCGGCTGCACGATCGCCGCGCGGCTTTCGGAAGACCCGGCGACGCGCGTGCTGCTGCTCGAGGCCGGCGGCGAGGACACCAACCGCTGGATCCACATTCCGCTCGGCTTCGGCAAGACCTTCGCCGACCCGTCGGTCAACTGGTGCTACGAGACCGAGCCCGACAAGGGCGCCAACGGCCGCAAGGTGTTCTGGCCGCGCGGCAAGGTGCTGGGCGGCTCCAGCTCGATCAACGGCATGGTCTACATCCGCGGCCAGCACGAGGATTTCGACCATTGGCGGCAGCTCGGCAACACCGGCTGGTCGTTTGACGACGTGCTGCCCTATTTCAAGCGCGCCGAAAGCAATGTGCGCGGCAGTGACGAATTCCGCGGCGCGCGCGGGCCGCTCTGCGTCAGCGATGTCGCAAAGCACCCAATCGCCGAGGCCTTTATTGAAAGCGCGATGGCGCTGGGTTTCCCCCGTAACGACGACTTCAACGGCCCCGGGCAGGACGGCGTCGGTTATCACCAGACCACGACGCGCAACGGCAAGCGCTGCTCGACCGCGGTCGGCTATCTCAACCCGGCGCGTCGGCGCGGCAATCTGCAGATCGAGACGAATGCATTGTCGGAAAAGATCGTCGTCGAGGGGAAGCGCGCGGTCGCCGTGCAATTCCGCCACAATGGACAGCTCAAGACCGCCCGCGCCCGCCGCGAGATCATCCTGTGCGGCGGCGCGATCAACTCACCGCAGCTCTTGATGCTGTCGGGCATCGGCCCGGCGGCGCATCTCGGCCAGCACGGCATCGAAGTTCTGCACGACCTGCCCGGCGTCGGGCAGAACTTGCAGGATCACTATTCGGCGCCGATCAAGCTAAAGGCAAAGCTGCCGATCACCGTCAACGACGTGATGCTGAGCAATTTCAGAAAGCTTAGAGTCGGGCTCCAGTACTACACGATGCGCACCGGGCCCCTGGCGATGATCAGCTCGCCCGCCGCGCTCTTCGCCAAGACACGGCCCGAGCTCGCGACCCCCGACGTCAAATGCTCGATCTCGCCGTTCAGCGCCGATCGGCCGCAGGACGGGCTGCATAAATTCTCCGGCTTTACGATGATCGCCTATCAGCTGCGTCCGGAAAGCCGCGGCGAAATCAAGCTCAAAAGCGCCAGCCCGGCCGACCCGCCGGCGATGATCCCCAACTACCTAACCGATCCTGTCGATCAGCAGACCATCGTCGACGGGCTGAAGCTGTGCCGGCAAATTCTCGCCCACCCATCGCTGCAGCAATACGTCGCCGAGGAGTTCCAACCCGGCCCCGGCGTCGCATCCGACATCCAGCTCCTCAACTATGCCCGCCAAAAGGGCGGCACGGTCTATCACCCGACCAGCACCTGCACGATGGGCACCGGGCCGATGGCGGTGGTCGATCCAGAGTTGCGCGTGCACGGCATCGAGGGACTGCGCGTCGCCGACGCCTCGGTGATGCCGACGGTGATTTCGGGCAACACCAACGCCGCGACGATCATGATCGGCGAAAAGCTCACCGACATGGTGCGCGACGGGATGCGGTTGGCGGCGTAGCGCATGGTCAGGTGGCTCCGGCCGCTGATCGCAATCGGGGTGTTGCTCGCCGCGGCGTTGCCCGCGGCGGCGGCGCAGGATTGCTCCCCGACCGGCATCGCCAAGGCGCGCGACGCGTTCAAGCAGGCCTACGACAAGACGGACTTTGACGGCGCCGACGCGATCATGACGTCGCTGTGGAATGACTGCGTGATCGACAAGGACATCGACCCGACGCTGCGCGGATGGCTCAGCACCGATACCGCCATTCTGGCGCACCGCCGCGGCGATGACGATGCTTGCTTGCAGGCTCTGCTCGATTACATTCCGCCGAGTGCCGCGCTGGACAAACTACCGGCGGACCTGCAGCGCGCGATCCGTTTCAACTATGGCCTGTGCCGGCCCTATTGCGACCGCTATGGCGGGCCCAGCGCGTCGTGCGAGAGCCTCAGAGCGAGCGCGGAGCTCCAAAAGCTGGTGGACGGCCATTTCGTGGAAAAGCCGTGCCCGTTCGATACCGGCGGATCGCCGACGGTCGCGCTGGCGGACGGACGCTGTCTGACGGTGTTCGCGGCGGCGCCGTGGCACTACGCCCAAGGCGAAGAAGGCGAACTCGACCGCCAGGACCCAGAGACGGTGTGCCCCCGCCTCGATCTGGCGCGAATGGCGGACGGCAAGCTGAACTTGACCCCGCTAGCGATCCCCAAGCAGAGCTTGTTGCGCTCGCTCGATGTGTGCTGCAGGGCGATCGACCTGGCGATCAACACGCGCGGACAGATCGAGCTCACCCCGTCGGAAAATCCGCCGGAAAACTGCCTCAGCGGTCATCGCTGGGGTGCCGAACAGGATATTTTTGTTTTACTGAGCGACAAGCTGCGTCTGATCCATCGCCTCCAATGAAAAGAAGCGGTGAAGCAGCACTAGCTTGCATCCTTTTTCTGCTTCTTGCCGGCATGACGGCGAGGGCGGAGACGCCGTTCTATCTGGGCGCCTGGACCATCGTGTCGGTCGAGCCGGGCGTTTGGACGAACGGATATTACGAGACGGACAAGCTCACCGAGGCGCGCAAGCTGGTCGACGCGCCTGTCGTCTTCGGCCCTAACTCGGTCGAGGGCCCGCTTCCGCTCGGTTGCCCTCGGGCGCATTACGGGCTCGACGGCGCGACCGCGCATGACCTGTTCGACGGCAAGCTTGAGCAGATTTATTCGTCACAGACACCGTCGCCCGATGAGTCCGACCCGAGCGGCGAATATTTCGCGCCAGAGGTGCTCGCCGAGCGTTTGGGCTTTCGCGGGTTTTCCTGGAAGGCGCTGACCACTGGCTGCGCGATGGACGGCACCGGGCAAATTTATTTTTCCAGCCCGAACAGCGCGGCGTTCCGGATCGGGGATTTTGTTGTGACGCTGAAGCGCCAATGAGCGGCTGGCAGATGTGACGGCGCTGTCGGTTGCCGCCGGGCCGCTGCGGGCCTAGAGTTCGGCAACCATTGCGGAGGCTGCGATGAGCGCGATCCATCACGTGCCCGCGAACCACAAGATGGCTTGGCGGGGCGGCGACTTCAGCAAGGACGATATCGCCTTCGACCTTTCCGCGCGGCAGCGGGCGGCGCTCGAAGACGTCCTCAGCCGCGTGCGCCGCAAGGAGCTCGCTGAGATCATGCCGGGGGATTGCCGCCACCCGGCCCTCGATGCCGATCTGGAAAAAGTCTTCGACGAAATCCAGGAGGGCCGCGGCATCGTCATCGTGCGCGGCATCCCGGTCGATGGCCACGCGGTCGAGGATGTCGGCCGCCTGTTCTGGGCGCTGGGCGCGCATTTCGGCCGCGGCGTATCGCAAAGCGCGATCGGTGATGTGCTTGGCCATGTGCGCGACGAGACCCCGCCCGGCGGCGAGGAAAGCGCGCGGCTATACCAGCCGGCGCGAGTTGTCGCTGCACACCGATCTTGGCCAGATCGTCGGACTGATGTGCGTGCGCCAGGCGCGCGCCGGCGGTTACAGTCAGTATGCTGCGGGCCTTGCGATCCACAACGAGATCGCGGCAACGCGACCCGACCTGCTGCCCGTGCTCTATCGCGGCTTTCCCTATCATCGGCGCGGCGAGGAAGCGCCGGATGCGGCGCCGATCACGCCGTACGACATCCCTGCTTTCTCGATGAGGGACGGTGAGATGAGCGTCTTTATGGTGCGCGAAATCCTCAACGCGGCGTTCCGCGACCTAAAGCGCGCTTTCGCGCCCGAAGAGATCGAAGCGATCGACCTCTTCCGCGAGACCGCCCGGCGCCTGCAATTCGAGACCCGGCTCGAAGCGGGCGAAGCGACCTTTCTCAACAACTACACGGTGATGCACGCGCGCTCCGAGTTCGAGGATTGGCCCGAGCCCGAGAAAAAACGGCTGATGCTCCGCCTGTGGCTCGATGCCGAGCGTAACCGCCGCCCGGTGGTTGAGGAAATCCACATCTACGAGAATAAAGGCGGGCGCAGCGGCATCGACTATCAGCCGGGCCGCGGCCGGCCGGGCGCCGAGTGGCGCACCCCCGACGAACTGGTGCGTCAGCTCGCGGCAGCGAAGTAAGGGCGCACCGCCATGGCCGATCGCTCTTCGGCCGCCCGCTACCAAGCGAATCTCCAGGGCGAGGTCGATAGCGCCGGGCTTTACCGCGCGTTGTCCGAGACGGAAGCGGACCCCAAGGTCAGCGAGGTCTACCGGCGGCTGAGTGCGGTCGAGGAGGCGCATGCCGAGTTCTGGCGCGGCCAGCTCACCCGGATCGGCGCCAAGGTGGAAAAGCTGAGACCCGATTGGCGGACGCGTGCGCTGGCTTGGCTGGCGCGCCGCTTTGGCCCCGGCTTTGTGCTGCCGACGCTCAGCACGCTGGAACAGCGCGACGTCGGCACGTATGACAGCCAGCCCGAGGCGGTGGCCGGTGGGCTGGCGATGGCCGAGCGCTCGCACAATCGCGTCGTCCAGGCGCTGGCTGCGTCCTTTCCCGGCGGCGCGAGCGGCGGAGAGCTGGCGCGCCTCGAAGGCCGGCACCGCGCCGGCGGCAACGCGCTGCGCGCGGCGGTGCTCGGCGCCAATGACGGGCTCGTTTCCAATTTCAGCCTGGTGATGGGCGTTGCCGGCGCCGAGATCGCCGGGAAGACGATCCTCTTGACCGGGCTCGCCGGGCTCATCGCCGGCGCCTGCTCGATGGCGATCGGCGAGTGGCTGTCGGTCACCGGCTCGCGCGAGCTGAGCCAGCGCCAGATCGATCTGGAGGCCGACGAGCTGGCGCAGGCGCCGGAGGAAGAAAAGGAGGAGTTGGTCCTCATCTACCAGGCCAAGGGCCTCGATGAGGCGCAGGCGCGCGCACTCGCCGACCGGCTGATGTCGAGCAAGGACACCGCACTCGATACGCTGGCGCGCGAGGAACTGGGGATCGACCCCGAGGAGTTGGGCGGCTCACCCTGGGCGGCGGCAGCTTCGTCCTTCGCCCTCTTCTCAATGGGCGCTATCTTCCCGGTGGCGCCGTTCTTTGTGCTCGACGGGCTGCGCGCGGTCGCGGCCAGCGCCATCTTGAGCGGCCTGGCGCTGATGGCGATCGGCGCCGGCACCTCGCTCTTTACCGGCCGCTCCTTCGCCTATTCGGCGATGCGCCAGCTGTTGGGCGGATTCGCCGCCGCGGCCATCACCTACGGCGTCGGCCGGCTGATCGGGGTCGCCGTCGCGGGCTGAGCGTCACACGAGTTGCCCGAAAATGACGATCAGCCCGATCACCGATACGACCCAGGCGATCGTCCGCAACCACGGGATGCCGATCACATAGATCCCCCAGTGCGCGAGCCGCCCCCAGAAGAACAGCTCGCAACCGGCAAGCGTCGCCCCATTGGTCTTGCCGGTGATCTGCGCGATCAGTACCAGCCCGATAAACAAAGGCAGGCTTTCGAGCATGTTACGATGGGCGCGCCGAGCACGCCCGGCAAAGCTGACCAGCCGCGGCAGTCCCTCGCGATTACCGGCGAGCATCCCGAGCCCGACCTGGGCGTTGGCGAAAAGCACCGCGACCACCACCTCGACGAAGGTCAGCACGAGCGTCCACAACAACAGCCTCAGATCCGGCGACATTTGCGTCCTCCCCCAAGATCTATGCGTTGGCCGAATTCCCGGCACGATCCGGAACCGGGATTATTTTCGATGCTGCTCACGCGATAGGCAAATCGTTTTGGGCCGCGAGCCGGAACCCTCCCCTCTACCGTCGCGTTGGCAACAGTGAACGTCGAAGCGGCGACGGGGGTTAGATTGACGGCGACAAAGCCGATGCAACGAATGCCGGAGACGCTCAACCCCGGAACGATTGGCTTATTTCTCGACGTCGACGGAACCTTGCTCGACATTGCACCGCGGCCTGAGGCGGTCAAGGTCACGGCGGAGTTGCTGAGTGACCTCGCCGCCGCGGAAGCCGCGCTCGACGGGGCGCTGGCGCTGGTGAGCGGCCGCCCGATCGCGGAGCTCGATCGGCTCTTCGCGCCGCTGCGCCTCGCGGCGAGCGGCGTTCATGGCGCCGAGCTGCGGCGGCGGCCGGACGGCGCCGTCACCAGGCTCGCCGCGGGCCAGCTCGGCGATGACGCGTGGGACAAGCTTTACCGGCTGCTCGCGAACTTCCCGGGCAGCTACGCGGAGAACAAGGGGGTCAGCTTCGCCGTGCATTATCCCGATCCGGGCACCGATATCGCGCAACTGGAAGGCGCCTTGGGTTCGCTGATGGGGCGGCTGGCCAGCGCGGGCGAGCCGCTGCATCTGCTCGCCGGGCATGCGGTCTTCGAATTGCAACTGCGCGGCTTCGACAAGGGCCGGGCGATCCGCCGCTTTATGAAGCTTCCACCCTTTGCCGGCCGGCGGCCCGTCTTTATCGGCGACGACAAGATCGACCAGGCCGGTTTCGAGACTGCCGTGAAACTCGGGGGTCTGGCCTATGCCGTTGGCATCGATATGCCGGGCGTGTCAGGCAAATTCGCCAACCCGGATGCGGTCCGCGGCTGGCTACATGAGCTCGGTCGATGAGCGCGAGCGCGCGCAGCGCACCCGCCGGCAAGGGAAACGCCGCAATACGCCCGCGCCGAACAAAGCAACGGCCCGGCCCGACGACGGCGCTCAAGCGGCCGAAACCCGAGCCGACGGCGGTGCCAGCCGCCCGCTCGATCAAGGAGCAGGCGCTCGATCTCGCGCTTATCGGCAATTGCCGGATCGCGGCGCTGCTCAATCCCACCGGGCGCATCGTCTGGTGCTGTTTTCCGCGGTTCGACGCAGACCCGATGTTCTCGCGCCTGCTGGCGGGTGACGAGGAGAAGGGGTTTACCGACATCGTCCTCGCCGACATGACGACGTCGAAATCGTCCTATCTGCGCAACGCCCCCGTGGTCGTCACCGAGCTCGAGGACAAGCACGGCGGGCGCGTTCGGATCACCGATTTCGCCCCCCGCTTCCAGATGTTCGAGCGGACCTTCCACCCGCCGCAGCTGATTCGTCGGATCGAGCCGCTGGCGGGCTTGCCGCGCATCCAGATCCGCGTGCGGCCGACGCATGCCTATGGCCGGCCGACGACGGCGCACTCAATTGGCTCCAACCACATCCGCTATCGTGGCGGCGGCGAGGTGCTGCGCCTCAGCACCGACGCTCCGCTGTCCTACATCGCGCAGGAAACGATCTTTCCGTTGACTCGCCCGCTAGCGCTGGCGTTCGGCGCCGACGAGCCGTTCGAGGGCGCGATCGAGCAGACGGCGCGCGAATTCCAGGCCAAAACGATAGGCTATTGGTACACCTGGGTGCGGTCGCTGTCCCTGCCCTTCGAGTGGCAGAGCGCGGTGATCCGCGCCGCGATCACGCTGCAATTGTGCAGTTTCGACGAGACCGGCGGCATTGTCGCCGCCCACACCACCTCGATACCCGAAGCGCCGGACAGTGGGCGCAACTGGGACTACCGCTACTGCTGGCTGCGCGACGCTTATTTCGTGGTCCAGGCGCTCAACCAGCTGAGCAACACCGAGACAATGGAGTCCTACCTCAACTACGTGACGACGATCGCTTCGGCGCTCAACACGCCTCTCGGCCCGGTCTACTCGATCGTGCCGGGCGAGAACCTGGAAGAAGTCGTCGCCGAAGGACTTTCGGGCTTTCTCGGCATGGGCCCGGTCCGGGTTGGCAACAACGCCGCGAACCAGGTTCAGCACGACGTCTACGGCAGTGTCGTGCTTGCCGCGACCCAGATGTTTGTCGACGAGCGCCTGCCGCTGATGGGTGACGAGACGCTGTTCAAACGCCTGGAGTCGATTGGCGAACTCGCCTTCGACACCGCGCTCAAGCCCGATGCCGGCATCTGGGAGTATCGCGGGCGCAAGCGCACCCACACCTATTCGGCGGCGCTGTGCTGGGCGGCTTGCGACCGGCTGGGCCAGATCGCGGCTTTTATCGGCATCCCCAAGCGCCAGCGCTACTGGTCGCGCAAGGCGAACTACCTGCGCCGCGAAATCCTCCGCCGCGCCTGGAATGAGAAGAAAGGCGCTTTTGTCGGCGCGCTCGGCGACACCGAGCTCGACGCCAGCGTGCTGCGCATCGGCGAGATCGGCCTGATCCCGCAGACGCATCCGCGCTTCGTCGCGACCTGCGATGCGATCGGAACGCATTTGGTCCGCGGCGGCCGCATCATGCGCTACACTGCGGACGACGATTTCGGTGCGCCGGAGACGGCCTTCCTCGCCTGCAACTTCTGGTACATCGAGGCGCTCGCCGGCATCGGCCGGCGCGCCGAGGCGCGCGCGCTGTTTGTCGACCTGCTCGATCGCCGCAATTCCTTCGGCCTGCTCTCCGAGGACATCCACCCCGCCACCGGGGCGCTGTGGGGCAATTTCCCGCAGACCTATTCGATGGCCGGCATCATCAACGCGGCGACGCGTTTATCTGAGAAGTGGGAGGACGTCTGGTGCCGCGTCTCGTCGTAGTCTCCAACCGCGTCGCGGTGCCCGACCCCGAGGGGCCGCGCCTGGCGGGCGGACTCGCCGTCGCGGTCAACGCCGCCCTCAAGCACCGTGAAGGTTTGTGGTTCGGCTGGAGCGGAAAGATCAGCAGCAACGGCGCCGACGATCCGCCGTCCATCGTCGAGCGCCAGCAGCGCAGCTTTGTGACGATCGATCTGTCGGAGAATGATTTCCAAGAATACTATAACGGCTTCGCCAACCGGGTGCTATGGCCGATCCTCCATTACCGGGTCGACCTCGCCGAATTCACCGCGGTCGAGCTTTCCGGCTATCTGCGCGTCAACGCCCGTTTCGCCGACGCGCTGACACGCTTCATTCGTCCGGACGATTGGATCTGGGTGCACGACTATCATCTGCTGCCGCTGGCGAAGGAGCTGCGCGCCCGCGGCCACGACAACCCGATCGGCTTCTTTCTGCATATTCCCTGTCCGCCGCCGGACATCCTTCTCGCCCTGCCGCAGCACCCGGACACCATCGGCGCGCTCAGCCATTACGACCTCGTCGGCACCCAGACCCAGCACGACGCGGAGAATTTGCGGCAGTATTTCGAGCTGCAAGGCGGCCAGTTCGGCGGCCGCAACCACAGCCATTTCGATCTCGACGGACGTCGCGTCCATCTGCGGGCATTTCCCGTGGCGATCGCGACGCGCGTTTATGCCCGCACCGCGCGCACCGCGGTGCGCTCGGATTTCGCCAACGAAGTCCGCGACAGCCTTAACGGACGGAGCCTGATCCTCGGAGTCGACCGGCTCGACTATTCGAAGGGCATCCCGCACCGCATCCAAGGCTTCGACCAGCTCCTCGAAAAATACCCCCGATGGCGCGGGCAAATCACTTATCTGCAGGTGACGCCGCAATCGCGCTCGGATGTGCCCGAATATGCCGACATCAATCAGACCGTGAACACGCTGATCGGCGAGATCAACGGCCGCTTCGGCGAGCCGGCGTGGACGCCGATCCGCTACGTCAACCGCGCCTATTCGCGCGCCTCGCTGGCCGCGCTCTACCGCATGGCGCGCATTGGGCTGGTGACCCCCCTGCGCGACGGCATGAACCTCGTGGCCAAGGAATATGTCGCGGCGCAGGACCCGGAAAACCCCGGCGTGCTGGTGCTGTCGCAATTCGCTGGCGCCGCCGAGGAGCTCGACGGGGCGATCCTCATCAACCCGCATGAACCCGAGGGGATCGCCGCGGCGATCGATACGGCGCTGCAGATGCCGCTCGCCGAGCGCCAGGCGCGCTACCGCCGCATGTACCGCCATCTTGCTGCGCACGACATCGACCGCTGGGCGGAGTCGTTCCTGGCTGCGCTGATGGAAAGCCGGCAGCAGCCCCGGCTGTTCGACAACATCCGCCAGCTTTTTGCGGTGCGCTGAGCAAATTCCCTGCAACAAAACCGGCAACGGTTCGTCTCTCTATCGGAGGGGATAGGGGCGAAGCGCCGTGGAACGCAATCGAAGGGAGACCGCGCTCCGCTGCCTGGAGATCGCCGTCCACCCTAACACCAGCGATGAAGAGGCGCTTGCCGCGGTCCGCGGCTTCCGCCGGACCGTCGGAAAGACGCCCCTCGTCGAGCTGTGTCAGGAATTCGCAAGCGCACCGGGACATCTGCTGGGTCGCCTCGACCAGCTCAACCGCGCCAACCTCGAACTGCAACGCAGGATCGAGGCAGCCGATGCCGACCGGATCGCCGCAATGCAGAACCTGAAGGCGGCCGAGCGGCGCTGGAGAGAAACCGACGAAGAGCTGCGCGCCGCCGAGCGCCGCGCCGAGGCCGCCGAGGAACAGCTCACCACATTTCAGGGCGCTTACGGCCGCATTTCCGGCGGCCTGCGCGGCGAGAACGACGATCTGCGCCGGGCGCTCGATGAAGCGCGGCGCAACATGGCGCAGCCGATCCACGAGCCGGTCCGGCCGTTCCAGAATGCGCTCAACGCAGCGCTGCAGCGTTCCGACACACCGTCGAGCGCTCCGGTAGCCGCGCACAATCGCCCTTGGACGGCTTGACCCGCGGGTGACGCGCCGGGTTCGGCATTTACACGCCGAGGCGGTAGAAACGCGACGCGGTGCCGGCGAAGAGATCGGCCTTTTCCGACGCCGACACGCCGTTCGCCAGCCGCTTGAAGGCATTCCACAGTACCGGATAGCTGCACGCGCCCTTGTCGACCGGGAAGTTGCTCTCGAACATGCAGCGCTCGGCTCCGAAATCCTCGATGCACGCCTCGACATAAGGCCGCCAGGCGGTCGCTAGCTCGCCCGATGACGGCGGCAGCGGGCCGAGGTGGAAATCGAACGCGTTGACGATCATCGCCAGCCCGCCAAGCTTCAACGGACGTTGGGGCAGCGCGACAATTCCTTGATCGCGGCCCGCCAGATCGGGAATACATCGCTGCGCCGATAGGGCGGCACGCCAAGCGGACCGCCAAAATGGTTGAGCACGATCTTCGTTTCCGGGCATTCGCGCGCCACCGCGGTCAGCGTCGGGATTTGCGGATGGTAAATCCACGCTTCGAAGGTGAGGTTGTGGACCGGCAGCCGCTTCATGCCGCGGCGAAACGCCGGTTCGTCCATGAGCCCCGCGGTCGGCACATAGGACGAGCCGCTGACGATCGCGGCGTCATAGGCCGCGATCTGGCGAATGCCGCGAAACCGGCCGCCGGCCGCGGCGATCTGGCCTTCGAGCACGGCGTCGAGATTGTCGAGCCGCAGATCGGCGTAGCTGACGATGCCGGCACAGATCTTGGTCTTGCCGCCGAGCCGGTCGCCCTCCTCGGCGATCGCCCGCACGAACTCGCTTTCGCCGATGCAGCGAAACTCCTCGGCGCCGCTGGTGCGATAGCCCGAGCCGCACTGGACGAACACGGTCGCGATGATGTTGTGGCCGGAATCGCAATCCGCCAGCAACTCGTCGAGCAGGTAGCGGCTGCCGGGATGGTCCCACAGATGATGGTGCGGATCGACGATCGGCAGCTCGGGTTCGAGGATGTCTTCTCTCAAGTTGTCGAGCCATTCGGGCCTCGGCAGCGGGCGCGGATATTCTTTGGCTTCGACGGGCATGGCGGTTCTCCCCGAGTGGTGCGCGCCGATTTGACAGCGCTGCAGGCTGGCGGCACGGTTCCGCAAATCCGCCGCGAAAGCAACCGGCCGCAGGGAGCATACCGTCATGACCGACCGCTACGCCCGCTACACCCGCCTCAAATTCGATCGCCCGCACCCCAAGGTGCTGCGGATCACGATGGAAAACGGGCGGATGAACACCGCCGACGAGGCGCTACATGCCGAATTGGCCGAGATCTGGCACGATTTCGACCGCGACGAGAGCGTCAACGTCGCGATCTTCACGGGGGCTGGCAAAGTGTTCTCCGCCGGCGGCGACTTCAACATGATCAAGAGCGCCACCGAGGATTTCAACGCGCGCGCCCGGCAGTGGAAAGAAGCGCGCGAGATGGTCTACGGCGTCATCAACTGCAACAAGCCCGTCGTCAGCGCGATGCGCGGCGTCGCGGTCGGCGCGGGGCTGGTCTGCGGCATCCTCGCCGACGTGTCGATCGCGACCAAAGACTGCCGGATCATCGACGGGCACACGCGGCTCGGGGTCGCGGCCGGCGACCATGCGGCGATCGTCTGGCCGCTGCTCTGCGGGCTTGCCAAGGCGAAATACTATCTCCTGACCTGCGATCAGATTCTTGGCGAAGAAGCCGAACGTATCGGCTTGGTAACATTCGCGGTTGACGACGATCAGCTCGAGGCGAAGTCGATCGAGGTCGCGACCAAGCTGGCCGAGGGCGCGCAGAGCGCGATCCGCTGGACCAAGAATTCGCTGAATAACTGGCTGCGTGCGATGGGCCCGACCTTCGATGCGTCGCTGGCGCTCGAGTTCTTCGGGTTTGGCGGACCGGACGTCAAAGAAGGCCTCGCCTCGCATCTCGAAAAGCGCCGGCCGAATTTCCCGCCCGCCCCGCCGATCTGAGCGAGACGCGATTCACGATGCGAAGCTGGGGATTCGTCTGACCCTGCCGTCGCGCCGCGAATAGTGCTTGTCGACATAGCGGAATGCCTGCTCTTCGGCCATCTCGACGAGAAACACGTCCGACTCAAGCAAGTTCGTCAGGAAGCGGCCGGCAAATCCGGAGTTCTTCTTCGCGATTACGTAACTGGAGAAAGGTTCGTAGGTGAGACACATCAGTCGATAGTCCTCGGCGGCGCGCCGCAAAAAGGAATGAACGGCATCGACCACCCCATAGTGCTGCTCGCTGGCAAAGGCATCCTCAAAGAAATCATGTCCCATGAGCAGCCCGTCGTCTTTTAGCTTTGCGGCAAAATCGAGAAGGTCGCGGAATACGTATTCGTAGCTGTGATTTCCATCAATATAAACAAAATCGAAATAACGATCCGGGAACTCCCTTACGGCTTTATATGAAAATTGCCGGTTGAATACGACTTCACGGCGACCGGCAAGGCGCTGCCGGACGGCGCGATACTGCTTGTCGCCATCGGCGTTGTCGGCGGGCGGACCAAACTCCCCGGCCAAGCCGGAAATCCCCCGGAGATAAGCGGCGGCATCCAGGTTGCCCGTTTCCAGATGGCTCCACGGATCGATCAGATGGAGTCGCGACGGCCGCGCCCGATCGAGCAGCACCTCGGAAAAGTCGCCTTGCGCGACGCCGATCTCGGCGCCGACTGCTCCTTGCGGCAGGAAGGAGACCAGGTTTTCCCGCTCGCTGATCACGTAGTACATCGAACCATCACCCATGCAATCGGACTGCGCGGCCGCCGACCATCTCCAGTGGATGCACCGCTACGTTTTCGCCACTGCATTTCACTGGTCGGAGGCGAAAATATTCCCGCGCTTGACGCTGCAAGAAGACGGACCCGGCGTGCGAGACACCACCACGAACGGCAGTCCGCTTTGCGGATGGATCGTCACGACCCTTCCTGTCTTGGGATCGGGCCGGTCGGCATAGTCGAAGGTGCACGTCATGGCGGCCGGATCGACCGCGATCGAGACCACCGCAAACCCTTCTTTCAGCGGGGTAATCATTTGCAGATTGTCTCCGTCCATGGTCCACGCGTGCTGCACGACGCGGCCGTTGTTCTCCGTTGT
>DATJSH010000270.1:0-17524 GCA_035504235.1 Allostellaceae bacterium
GCGGGGCTGACGATCGGCCAGCTCGGCGTGTCGGCCGGCTCGATCACGCTGTCGGCCATTTCGGGCGTCTATTCGAACGGAGGCGATATCCAGATCGCCTCGCTGTACCCGCTGTTTCCGTTTTCGGGCGGGCTCTCGACGTTCAACCTGACACTCGACGCGCCGGTCAACGCCAACAATTTCGTCCTCGGCAGCCCGTCTACGGTGCTCGGCAAAACCCCGGGTCTGATCCAGCTGATCGCGCAGGGCGGCAACCTGACGCAGAATGCGACGGGGGTGATCATCGGCGGCCAGCTCTACGCCGAAGCCGATGGCGGCCCGAACTATCTTTTCGGACCCGGCGGCAATGTCGAGCTGACCGCGGACAACCGGATCGGCGCGGACGACAATAAGCGCGGCATCGCCGGGAGCCCGGGGACTTACGGGCGCGTGGCGGGGTTCGCGAACAACAACTTCAGGTTTGTCAATTACGACGCGCCGCTGACGATCGACACGCTCGGCTGCGGCTGCGGGGGGATTTTCGCCTACTACGGAAACATCGATCTGGCGACCAAGGGCGCCGGCGATATCGCCGTCGATGCGCCGCTCAACGCCGGCAACAACATCAGCATCGCTGTGGCGGAGGGTTACGCGTTCACCAACAACGCGGGCAACACCGATAAGAATTTCCGGAAGCAGTACATAACCTTCATCGACGAATATTATTTTACCTTCCCTCCGCTCCTCGCCTTCCCGTTCACCTACGGCATCGACGCAACCGCCGCCAACGGCGCGGTGACAATCCTCGCGGATCAGATGAACCTGTCAAACGGCACGATCGGCGGGGGTATCGTCGTGCTGGGGCCGAAGACGCATTCGGAAGACATCGTACTGGGCACCGCCGGCGGGTCGAACACGCTGTCATTGCAGACCGCCGATCTGGCCAACATCGTCGCCGGCGCGGTGCAGGTCGGGTACCGCTTGCCGGATGGCGCCGTGTCGCTGACCGGCGATATCACCATCAGCAATAAATTCGCGGTCAATACCGACGACATCGAGGGGCTGCTGCTGGTAACTGGCGGATCGGTCAACGAGACGGGAAATGGCGCGATCGTCGGGACCGACCCCTCCAATCCGCTCGAGCTCGGCATCATCGCCAGCGGCAGCAACAGCCTTGACGGCGCCAACAGGGTCGGAACCCTCGCGGCCTATATCGACGGCGCCAACCCGAGCCTGTCGTTCACCGATGCCCGGGGCCTGACAGTCGACACGCTCGCCGGCTTCCAAGCGGGCGTGAGGCTCGACGCCGCGGGCTTCCCGCGCGCCAGGATGACCACCGGCGCGGTGCCCGACCCGCTGGGCGGCATTGTCCTCGCCGGCGGCACGACAGCCAGTCTCGTCACGCTGACGACAACGGCGGGCGCCATCACCCTCAACCAGCCCATCCTCGCCGGCGCCGGAACCGTGACGCTGGATTCGGCCAGAACAGTCACCGAGGCGGAAGCGGGCTCGATCACCGCCGGCTTGTTGACAGGCTACTCGACCGGCGGAGCGTTGTTGGTCAATCCGAATGTGGTCAGCGCGTTGGGGACGTGGAGCGACACCGGCCCGCGGTCGGCCGGGTTCACGCTCGTCGACACCGAGGCGCTGACGGTGACGGGCGGCTCGGTGAATTCGACAGGACCGGTGACGCTCGACGTCACCGCCGGCGACTTGATCCTCGCGCCCTCGGCATTGATTATCGGCGACGGGATCGTGTTGGCGACGACCGCCGACTTTATCAACGACGCCGGCGCCAACGTGCTGGCGCTCGCGAACGGTAGCCGCTGGCTGATCTATTCGGATACACCCGGCGGCGATATGTTTGGCGGCCTCGACAGCGGCAACACGGCCGTGTGGGACGTGAGCTACGCAAGCCTGCCGCCGCCGAGCGTAACCGAAACCGGCGACCGCTATCTGTTCCAGCTGAGCCCGACGCTGACTGTCACCACTGTCAATGACAGCAAGCATTACGGCACCGATGATGCCGCCGGGATCGCCAATGACTACGTTATAAGCGGCAGCGTCTCGGGCGTGGCCGGCGCCTTCCTCGGCGACAGCTTGGCCGCACTCTATACCGGGACGCCATCGGTGACCTCGGCCGGTTCGTTTGCATTGAAGTTTGGCGGCCCGTTCCCGGTCATCGCCACCGCCGGATCGCTGGTGGCACTCGACGGCTACCAGCTGAGCTTTGTCGATGGCGGCGAACTGACCGTGATCGGAGGCCCCGTTTTCGGGGCGAGCCCCGAGAAATACATCCTGCCGCCGCCCTCGTGGTGGGGAGACCTGCTGACCTTGCAACCCGGACTGACCCGGTGCGCGCCGGGCAGCATCGCCGGGGCGCTGCATGATTCGGGCAGCGTGCGCCTGTTCGGCAGCGGGGACGAAAGTTGCGGAAGCTAGTCTAAAGGGCCGCAGTGGCGGAGTGGGAGTCCGCCGGTAAATAAAGTAAAGCAACTAGTTATTAAGGCCTAATTTGCATACCCATCCTTATACCCATTCGTAAAATGGCGCGCCGCCTTTTTTGAGACCGGGAAATCCACATCCGTCCGAAGGGCGACGGGGATCGCGAGGCCCTCCGGTGGAGGGAATCGTCGAAACCCTGGGGAGCCAGGAATTACTTGCCGTCACGGCTGTCAACGGCCGTCAACTCACTGTGAACATCTTTGCGAAATACCCTAAAGAGCAGGGAAAAGCCTGTCAGCTTCCGTCAGTCGGCGCACAACCGTTTGTTATTAAAGGAAAATATTCTGGCCAGTGACGGCGTTATGTCGCTGTCAGCGTCCGACCGCCGCCGTCAGCCAGTACCCGTCTCGGCGAGGTCACAACTTCTATTTATCAATTATTTTAAAATACTTAAAGGACCCAAGCGTGAGTTCACAGTGTCAAATGCTCTCTCTGTCGCGCGAGGTCACGGCGCAAAATGCCCGTGCGTCGGAGGGTCGTCGGAAGGACCCGCGCAATTTTTCATGCGCCGCCCAGCGCGCACGGCGACGGCAAAGTGGCTGCCAAAACCACTAGCGCGGACACGATGCGGAATTGAGAAATACGAAGAGAGGCGCGCGATGTAGTTGGCTTTTGCCGGAGACTCGGCCTTAGCCAACCGGCAGAACGCTCGCAGCCTTAAAGCCTGACTCAAAAGCCGCCGCAATCCTGCGGTCGATCACAGCAGCCACCGGCCGCTTTCGATCCAACACCGGCCGTTCGGGCCCAGGACAACCGCTCTTCATGCCCCTCATCGGACATTGCCTCAGTCAACCCGGCCGTTACGTGCGAGGAGCAAAGCTATTATCGGCGCATCGCGAACCGCAACCGTCGGAACGAGGTCGATCGTCGATTGCATACGCGTCCCGGTGCTGCAATCCTAGTCGCCGGAGAGGGAGATGAAAGAGTTGGCGAGCACAAACAGTGCGGCTATGCGGGTTCGGGCGTGGCTTCTTCCTTATCTCTGCGTATTGCCAGCGCTCGGTGCGTTGGCACTGTGGAACTATTATCCCCTAGCTTTCTTGATGGACTTATCGCTGTACCGACTTAGCGCGAGTTCTCCCGCGCCCAGTTGGATCGGCCTCGCCAATTACCGTCGGCTGTTCGAAAGTCCGCTCTTTTGGCAAGTTCTTAGCAATACCGCGATCTATACCGGCTTGGCGGTGCCGCTGAGTGTTGGGCTTGGGTTGGCTCTTGCGGTGGCGCTCGATCAGCGGCTCAAGGGTGCCCGCCTGCTGCGCACGCTCTTCTACACACCGGTGGTCATGCCGACGGTCGCAGGGGCAACGATCGCGCTGTGGATATTCAACACCGATTACGGCCTGGCGAATTATCTGCTTGGCCTCGTCGGGCTGCCGCCGATCGGCTGGCTGACCGATTCCGGATATGCATTGTGGACGTTGATTGCCGTCGGTGTGTGGAAGACCTTCGGCTATTTCATGCTCGTTTACCTGGCAGCCTTGCAGTCTCTGCCGCAATCGGTGCTGGAAGCGGCGCGGCTCGATGGCGCGCGACCCTGGGACCGTTTCTGGTCGATCACTTGGCCGCTATTACGGCCGACGACCTGGTTTGCGATCGTAATCGCGCTGATCCTGTCGTTTCAGGCATTCGACTTCGTCAACATTATGACCCAGGGGGGTCCGAGTAACGCGACGAACCTGTTGGTGTTTTACGTCTACCAGAACGGGTTTCAGTACTTTCAATTGGGATTTGCCGCGGCGATCGCGGTAATTATGTTCGTTTTGGTCTACGGCCTCTCCGGACTGATCAGCTTGTGGTACAGCAGATGAAGCGGGCCGTCGGGCGGGTTGCGCTCTATGCCACCGTGCTAATCGCAGCGGCGCTGGTCGCGATGCCGATGTACTGGCTCCTCGTCAGCGCCTTGAAGCCGAGCACCGAAATCTTCACGGCGACGCCGCGTTGGCTCCCCGGACGCATCGAGTGGCGCAATTTTAGAGATGCGTGGGAGGGCGCAGCTTTTGGCCGCTATTTCATCAACAGCATCGGCGTCACTGCGGCGATTCTGCTATTGCAGCTTGTCACTTCGAACCTTGCCGCCTTTGCGCTGGCGCGGCGGCGCTTTGCCGGGCGCGGTTTTGTGCTGTTCGCGGTGATTGGCGCCCTGATCATCCCCATCCAGGTGACGTTCCTTGCCAATTTCATCACGTTGCAGCACTTCGGCTGGCTCGACAGCTATGCCGCGTTGATCGCTCCGTTCGCCACGAGCGCTTTCGGCACGTTCCTCTTGCGCCAAGCCTTTCTCGCCGTCCCGGATGCAATAGAGGATGCCGCCCGCCTCGACCGTTGCACAGGCCTTGCCTTCCTATGGCATTTCCTATTGCCCCTGTCGCGTCCGACGGTTGTTGCGTTTGTGCTGGTCGCGTTGGTGGCGCACTGGAACGACTACTTTTGGCCGCTGATCGTAACCAACCGGGACGAGATTCGGACGTTGCCGATCGGGCTCGCAATGTTCGTAAGCCAGGAGGTCACGACCGATTGGAATCTGTTGATGGCCGCCACCCTATTCGTCGCCGGGCCGGTGCTGGTCGTGTTCTTTTTGACGCAGCGCTATTTTATTCGCAGCCACGTAAATACCGGCCTGAAACGATAATCTGGGGGAGGTGACGCCATGAGGTTCGGTCGGATGCTAATTGCCGCCGCGCTGGCGACAGGATTGACGGCGACGGCCAACGCCGATCCGGTGGCGTTGAGCTTCTGGTATCCGGTGGATGTAGGCGGCGGGTTGACCAAGGTCGTCGACGGCCTGATCGCCGATTTTAACAAGGCCCATCCTGATATTAAGGTGACCGCGGTCTATACCGGCAATTACGACGTGACGCTGCAGAAGATCCAGGCCGGCAAGCTGGCGGGTGCGCTCCCCGATATCGCGGTCACCGAGATCAGCTCGGTCCCGGTGCTCGCTGCGCTCGGCGCCGCGCAGCCGCTCGACAAGCTGATCGCGGGTTCGGGCGGCGCAACCTTCCTCGACAAGTTCTGGCCGTCGATGCTGCTCAACTGCCGCTATGACGGCAAGGTCTACGGCATTCCGTTCCAGCGCTCAACGCCGGTACTCTACTACAACAGGGACGCCTTTTCCGAGGTAGCACTGGACCCGAATAGGCCGCCCGAGACCGGGGACGAGATGGTCGCCGACGCGCAGAAGCTGACAAAGCGCGAGGGCGACCGGGTTACCCGCTGGGGTGTCGAGCTGCCGCTCGAAGCATTCAACTGGTTCTATTACGCGCTCGTCTACGAAAATGGTGGCGAGTCGCTTAGCGCCGACGGCACCCATGTGTTGTGGGATCAACCCAAGGATGTCGGGGCGCTGCAATACTGGTACGACCTCGTGAATAAGTACAAAGTAACTCCCGCCTACACGCCTTGGAATGACGGGCCGCAGGAATTCGTCGCTGGTAGGGCAGCGATCATCTGGCACTCGACGGGCTCTCAGAGCTTTATGCGCCAGCATGTCCAGTTCCACTGGGGCCTGGGGCGCCTGCCCAAGAACGTCCAATTCGGCCCACCTTCCGGCGGCGCCAACATGATGCTGTACGATACTGATCCCGCAAAACAGAAGGCGGCGTGGACGTTGATGACCTGGCTGAGCGACGCACCGCAGGCCGCGCGTTGGAGTGCCGCCACGGGCTATCTGGCGACCAGCATGGCTGCGTGGGATGAGCCGGAAATGCAGGCGCTGATCAAGGAGCACCCGGAGGTGCTGGTGACGAAGGAGCAGCTCAAAGACGCCAAAGCCGAACCGGCTTCACCGAACTATGCTCCCGCCCGGGACATTCTGAACGGTCTAATCAAAGCCGTACTAGCAAACAAGGAACCGCTCGAAGATGGTGTCAAGCAGGCCACCGCCGAGGCCAACGGCGCGATGGCGAAATAGATGGGGCGACCCGCCCTTTCGCTTGCCGGGATCGAAAAGTCGCACGGCACGGCCAGCGTTATCCGCGGCCTCGATCTCGACATATCGCAGGGCGAATTTTTCGTGCTGCTCGGACCCTCCGGTTGTGGCAAAACCACGCTGTTGCGCCTCGTCGCCGGGCTGGTGGAGCCCGATGCCGGCCATATCCTCCTCGACGGAACGGAGATCACCCGGACGCCGGCCGAGGCGCGCAATATCTCCATGGTGTTCCAGGACTACGCGCTTTACCCGCACATGACGGTGCGCAACAACCTGGCCTTCGGTTTGAAGCGCCATCGCGTTCCGCGCGGCGAAATCAGCCAGCGCATTGAACGCGTTGCCGGCATGCTGGGCATCGAACAGCTGCTCGACCGCAAGCCGCATCAGCTTTCCGGCGGCCAGCAGCAACGGGTCGCGCTCGGCCGGGCTATTGTGCGGAAGCCGCTGATGTTTCTGATGGACGAGCCGCTCTCGAACCTCGATGCACAAATCCGCGCGACGACCCGCGCTGAACTGAAAGAGTTGCAGCGCCGCCTAGGAGTGACAACGCTGTATGTCACGCACGATCAGGTCGAGGCGATGACGCTGGCTGATCGGCTGGCCATCATGAATCGCGGCCGGATCGAGCAGATCGGTCGGCCGATGGCGGTGTACCGTGCGCCTGCCACCTTGTTTGTCGCCCAGTTCCTGTCAAATCCTCGGCTGAACCTGCTCGACGGCGAAGTGGTCTTCGGCCCGAGCGGTAGTACCACAGTGCGTACCCCGGTCGCTGAATTCTCCATCGGCGGACTGCCCGGCATTACCGGTCTAGTGCAAGTCGGAATTCGGCCAGAGTCGCTGCGCCTGGCGTCAATCCCCACCGCGTCTTCAGTGCCGCTCGAAATCGTTCTCGTTGAGCCGCTCGGAACGGAGGTGCTGGTCCACGCACGCGGGCCCTGCGGCGAACTTGTGGCCCGCTCGCCCGCCGAAAATCCGTTCACCGAAGGCGAAACAGCGTGGGTCGAAGCGACTGCCACGCGCTTCGATCTGTTCGATTCCGCCGGGGTGCGGATCAGCGAGAACGGCAGTACCGCCAACCCCATCGCATCCAGCTCGGGTAGATGCGCCACTGTAGGAGTTAATGTGAGCAGCCCGCCGCGGACGACCTAACACGCGCCGGCTCCACAAGTTGGCGCCGGACGCCGAAACGAGCAAATGCCTTGCCGACGAACGCAAGCGACCGCAGCGTGAACACGGTGAGGCAGTTCGCCCGAAATTCGACCGCCCGCATCCATAGTTCAGCGTTGAGCATATCGCTCGGCGCACCGGCACGGAGCGATGGCGAGAACAGGCGCACCAGCAGCAACGCGACCGGCCGCACAATCTTGCGAGCACCTAGCGTCATGCTGTCAACTCTGCGCCAGACGAAGACAGAGATGCGCCAGTACCGGTTCCCGGAGCTGCCGGGCAGCGGCCTCGCAGGTCACCCAGCGGGTCGTACGCTTGCCCCGTTCGGGCCAATCAGGAGCCGTCTCCGTGACCTCAAGCAGGTAAACCCACACCTCGATTGTCTGTTGTGTCTGGGGATTCGCCGCGTGCTTCTTGGCGCGGAACATACCGACCGACGAGGGTGAGATGTAGCCGACCACTCCGGCTTCCTCGAATGCCTCTTGGCGGCAGTCTCCGGGAAGGTTAGCGCCGGCTCGACTTTGCCCTTCGGGATTCCCCACTTTTTCGACCGCTTGCGGCTGATCAATAAGATGCTCAGGTCCCCAGTGCTTTCACGGCGGAAGGCGAGGACGCCGGATTCCAGGATCGCCATCTGACCCTGCGTTACTGGCGCCGCCACTTGCGCCTGCATCATTTCCCTGGCGAGCGGCGTAGAGAGCGTGCCGGTCTTGAAGCCCGACCACTTGATGCCCTTTTTGTCCTTTCCGAGCTTTTTAGCTTTGAGTCCTGGTTTCGATTTTGGCTCCTTCGCCTTCGGCGTTCGCCGAAACTCAGACAGCTCGATGATGTCCGCCATGTGCATGCCTTACACGTGAACAGCCTGCTACCCACTTTGGTCGAAGGATCGGCCATTGTAATAGTATTGACATAAAACGTCGGCCATGCCCGGCCTGAGCTTGAGGGAGGTCGAAATTCGCGTTACGATCATCGCCCTCGCAATCGTCGGTGTGCTGCTCGCGCCGACTAACGCTTCAGCAATCGAAACCTATTCGTCCTCACAATTCCGTCAGGTGATCGCGAAGGCGGTTGTCCCGGACCGTAACGACGAACAGCTCTATTTTAGCGTGGTCGCCGGCACTTTCTGGACACCCGAGATCCAGCGATACGCGGCCAGCGATGGCATTTTTTACCAGTTCGCCGGGAGCACGGAGCTTGATCTCGATGGGCGGACGACGACGCTGCAACCGGGCGACGGCGTGTTCATTCAGGCGGGCTCGCGGTTCTCCCTTAAGTCGCTCGACGCGAACCGACCACCGACTTACCTGCAATTCCTGCTCCCATCGATCCCCGGATCAGAGGTTGCAAATGCTACAGATGGAACCGCGGTCGAACTCTATCGATCGCCCACGCCAATTCCGGAGCTGATGCACGACAGAAATCTTCTGAGCCTCACGAAGGTCCCGGTGCCACCTCAGTCGGGCCCCGATCCGCTTCACCGGCGGACGGGTGCGGCGCTTCATTACATTCTATCCGGCGTCGGAGCTGAGTTCGCGGATGGACGTGCGGTTGCGCGCGGACCTGGATCGGTATCGTTCGAGCCCGCTGGGCTCACCTACCAATGGAGCAATCCAGGTCTAAAGCCGCTGATTTATCTCTTGTTCAACGTGAACCCAAAGGATGCCGCCCCCGTCGTCGGTCAAGATCAGCGTCCGGAAGACCCGTTTTTACGTGATCGCCATCTGACCTGGGCGATATTTTGCGTAGCGCTTTCGATGGTCGTGACGCTGATCGTATCGTCGGGAACAATCGCTGATTACCACCGCGAGAAACGACGAAGACCGGATCGAGACGATGCTCTGTAGAGGAGGGACTGGCTCCGGCACCCGTAGCGGGAATCGCCCGCTACCGATGGCATGCGCGCCGAGCAGCATGCCGACCGACGATCCTCCCGACCTGTTCGGGACCCACCGGTAGCACTGCTGATGACCAGGCGAGCCAGAACCAACCTGATATCGGCGGTCGGGTGAGGTCGCGGATCATGGCCACGCGTGGCCACCGGCCGGGTTAGCGTTCAAGATGGAGCCGGCGCATCTTTTCCCATAGGGTTGTCCGAGAGACCCCGAGCAAGGCAGCGGCTTTCCCAATTTCGCCGCCGGTCTGCCGGATTGCCTCTTCGATTTGCAACCGCTCCGCACGTTCCCGCACTTCCGCGAGACTCGCGATGCGATCGCCAGGATGTTCGAGAAGAGTTTCTTCCGGGAACAGAGCCTGCGCCGACAGCTGCGTCATGCCGTCGGAGAAGCCTAGCGCGCGCTCTAATCTGTTGCGCAGCTCCCGAATATTTCCCGGCCAAGCATGGTCGCGCAGCGCGGCGCGCGCGGCAGGCATCAGCGACGGGAGCCGTTGGCCCGTCCGCCGCGCAAACTGCGCGAGGAAGTGCTCGGCCAACGGAATGATATCTTCCGATCGCGCGCGCAGCGGCGGGATGTGCAGCTCGATCGCGTTCAGGCGATAATAAAGATCGGCGCGGAACCGTCCGTCCGCCACTAACGCGGAAAGATCGGCATTGCTCGACGAGACGATGCGGGCGTCGGAGACCAGCTCTCGGGTGCCGCCGACCTTGCGGTAGCTTCCGTCTTCGAGCAACCGCAGTAACTTGCTCTGCAGCTTTAACGGAAGAGCAGATACCTCGTCCAGGAAAAGTGTGCCTGATCCCGCTTGTTCGACTAACCCGACGTGCGCGCTGCGCGATCCGGCCACCGCCCCACGCTCATGGCCGAACATTTCGCTCTCGGCGCGATCGATTGGAATCGTCGCGCAGCTTACGACGGTGAACGGCAGCTCCCGCCGTATCGACGTGTCGTGGAGCTGTCGCGCTGCGACTTCCTTGCCTGCGCCAGTCTCACCTAGCAGAAGCAACGGCGTCGACATGTCTTTGACGCGCTGGAGTTCTATTTCGACGTCCCGCATGGCGGCGGAGCCGCCGAGGGCCTCCCGGCCGCGTGTATCGCTGCCGGCGGCGATTTCTCGCGCGCAAAGCGCCGCGATCTTGCGAAGGAGAGCTTCTACTTCAAATGGCTTGGTTACGTAATCGTCAGCACCGGCCCGCATCAGGCGCACGGCCTGTTCCACCTCGCCAAAAGCGGTAATGAAGATCACCGGTGTTGCACCAAGATCGGGAAGCGCACGCCGAAACAACTGCTCGCCGTCGAGGTCGGGCAGCCGGATGTCGCACACCAGGACCCGGCACCCTGCTTCCACAAATCGACTCAGCGCCTCCTCACCCGACTTCCACCAACTCGCTCGATAGCCCTCCAATTCAAGGCGCTGCACTAGTGACTCCCCCATGATCGGATCGTCCTCGACGATGCCGATCATGGGGGAAGGACGTCCCGGCGGCATATGGTCAGTCTGCGACACGACGGAGGAACTCATGTCGTGGCCTCCCGCCTAGCCCCTGCCCCAACGGGCAAAGCGACGACGATGCGCGACCCGTGGTCGCCGGATGCCGTCGTCGCAACGATGCGACCACGTAATCCCCGAACGAGGTCGCGGACGACACGGATACCGAGGCCCCGCGGAGGGTCTTGCGCGTCTGTGACGCCGATTTCCGTTAACGCTGCGGAGACGGCGTCTGGTAGTCCTGGGCCGCCGTCGACGACCTGCAGGGCGAGTTCCCTCTCGCCACCGTCATCGCAGTCGCCATCGAGCCACGCCCGGAAGCTGACCTCATCGCCCGGCGACGAGGCCTCGCAGGCGTTCAGGAGCAAGTTCAGAGCGATCTGCCGAGTTTCAGTCGCGGCGACATCAACGGTCCCCTGAATGTCGCAGTCCCAGGCCAGCCGAAGCCGGCGCCGCGTCAACTCGGGTTCGACCAATACCCGTAGATCTTCCAAATCGCCTGCGGTCAGGCGGCGGCTATCCGGAGGCATTCGATGAAACGCCAGCACGGAGCTGACGACGTCGCGTATGCTCCACAGGCCGCGCTCGATAAGGTCGAGTCCCTTTGCCCTGATATCTGGATCATCGCCAAACTTGCGTATCGTATTGAGCGCCGTGGACATGCCGCCGAGCGGGTTGCGAACCTCGTGCGCCACGGTTGCGGCGAGCCGGCCGAGGACGCTTTCCTGCTCGCGCTGCGCCAGCTTGGCAGCAAGCGCCTCCCGTTCGCCGATTGCATCGATGAGATCGTTATAGCCTCTGAACAGACGGCCATACTCGCTCGACGCCGGCGGCAGCATAGAGGAAGGTACGCTTTCAAAATCGCCAGCTTGGGCGCGGTGCAGCCGCTCGGTAAGCAAGCGAACTGGCAGTACCATATGGCGCAAAATCAGGAACCCGATCACAGCGGCTCCTAACCCCGACAGCACAGTCGTTATAAGCAACTCGCGATGGAGCGCTTCTCGGCCCTCCAGCAGCGGCTTCAGTTCCACCGCGACATAAAGATCGGCGACATGGCTGCCGTCGCGCACGATGGACCGAGAGGCCCAGCCTGTTCCAGTGTCTTCATCGAAGACGAAACCCCCTCCCTCATCGAGGCGGCGGCGAAGCTCGGCATCGTGAAGCGGGTCGGAACCGCCGACACCGCCGTTCGAACTGGACACGTCCGCGAACACACTGCCATCGGGCAACTGCACGATCGCGCGTTTCTCGCGCATACCCTGATGAAACCACATGGTGCGGCGCAACGCTTCGTTCGTGTTGGCGAGGTTCCGTGCGACGACGTGCGGATAGATCGTGGTGGAGATGCCGTCGAGATAGACAGCGGCGATCTGGCGTACGCCAAGCTCCTGCTCATCAGCAACTGAAGCCATCATGAAGCGCGAAATCGCGATGGCGACGGCAAAGATCAATGCGCCTGACACGATCGGTATCCGTGCGGTCCAAGGCCAGGGTTGTCGCCACCGGGCTATCAGGGTGCGGGCAACCGGAGAGAGTTTGGCATCCTCTGCCGACCGAGAGCCCGCGGATGTCGAAGAAAATTTTCGAGACCTGAGAATGTTCGAAAATCTGAACATGCGCTTTCGTGTAATGTTAGATAAATCGAACATCATCGTTCCTGCCAGAAAGTTAAGTGATTGATAAATTTCCTTTCATAAAACGCGACGATAAGCACGACACATACGCACATCATTAGGAACTTGGACTCTCATCTGTCCTGACAGCATGCGATCCGTCAAGATTTCTTCTTGCATGCTAAAATTTTCTCCTACAACAATCGACACAACTGGCGCGTCAAGCCCAGTATCGAACAGGAGGCAACAGAGGATGACAGGGTCCGTCGAGACAGCAAAAAAAATTCCTTGGTACAGAGAGCCGACGAAAGACCAGTGGTTGGCGTGGTGGGCAGCATGGCTCGGCTGGACCCTCGACGCGTTTGATTTCACCATGTTCCTGTTGATCATGGTGCCGATCTCCAAGGAATTTAACGTCCCGCTGACCGACGTCGCCTTCGTGCTCTCGGTGACCCTGTGGATTAGGCTCGTCGGCGCCGTCGCCTCCGGCTGGCTCGCCGATCGTGTCGGACGCAAGATCCCGCTGATGATCTCGATCATCTGGTACTCGGCGGCCAATTTCGCCGCCGGCTTCTCGCCGAGCTTCATGTTTCTGTTCATCTGCCGCGCGCTGCTCGGGATCGGCATGGGTGCCGAATGGCCGGCCGGCGCCGCCTTAGCGATGGAGACCTGGCCCACCCGCTCGCGCGGCTTTATGGGCGGCGTGCTGCAGGGCTCGTGGGGCATCGGCTTCATGATCTCAAGCGGCATCTACGGGTTGTTCTTCAACACGATCGGCTGGCGCGGGATGCTGTGGGTCGGCGTGCTGCCCGCGCTGTCGGTGTTCTATGTGCGCAAGTTCGTCAAGGAACCGCCGGTTTGGGTCGAGAACCGCCGGTTGCAGCGCGAGCACCGCCGTGAGGTTAAGGCGCCGCTGTTCGCTATTTTCAAAAAGGCGGTGCTGGGCAACACGGCGACCGCGTGCTGGTGGATGGCAGGCGGGTTCGTCGCCTATTACTCGATCAACGCGCTGTTCGCCACCCATCTGCAAAAGGATCTGGCCTTGAGCCCGGCGGCGGTCGCCACGCCGGTGTTCTTCGGCAATCTTGGCGTTTTCGCCGCGTCGTGCTTCTGGGGATATCTGGCTGATCGCTGGGGACGCCGCTGGGCAATGATCGTCCCGGCCCTCCTGACCATCCCTCTGGCACCGCTCTATCTGTTCACCGGCAATCTGCTTTACATCATTCCCGCGTTTCTGGCGCAAGGGATGTGCGGCGGCGGCGGCATGCAAGGCCAAATGGCGCCCTACCTCAATGAGCGCTTCCCGACTGAGGTCCGGGCGACCGCAACCGCCTTCTGCTATCACCAAGCTTCGGTGATCGGCGGGTTTGTGCCGTTGATCCTCACCTTCTTCGCCAGCCACTACAACCTTGGATTCGCCATTCCAATGCTGATCGGTACGATTTTCGGCGCGCTCAACTTCGCTCTTGCGCTGGTCTGGGCTCCGGAGACGAAGGGCAAAGTCATGGTCCCCGATCTGGTCGTCGCTTGAGCACAGGGTGGCGCTCCGCGGTTCACGGGCAGGAGGCGGCAATGATCATGATCATCGTGTTCTTTGCCGAGTGGTTGGAGGCGGGCCGTGGCGCTGTGCGGCGCGCGCCTCGAACGCTCGATCGGCTGTTGTTCCCGCGGCGGGGTGATGACGCCGGCCCGCCGCCGGGATGGTTCAAACATCCGCCGCTCTAAGCAGGCGACGGACATGTAACCGACCAAGAATTTGTCATCGGGCCGCTCAAACACCGGTCACCGGTGCAGTCGAGAACGACAGGGAGATACGACCATGGCCAGCACGGTTGATACCAGGAATCCGATTCCGTGGTGGCGGGAGCCGACGAAAGACCAATGGTACGCCTACATCGCCGCGTGGCTGGGTTGGACGCTCGACGCCTTCGACTTTACCGTCTTCCTGCTCATCATGGTGCCGATCGCCAAGGAGTTTAACGTTTCGCTGACGGACGTGACGATCATCTTTACGATCACTTTGTGGATGCGCCTGATCGGCGCCTGCGCCTCGGGCTGGCTCGCCGACCGGATGGGCCGGAAAAAGCCCCTCATGATCTCGATCGCCTGGTTCTCGATCTGCAATTTCATCGCCGGGTTCGCGCCAAGCTTTTGGTTTCTGTTGCTGTTCCGTGCGCTGCTCGGCCTCGGCATGGGCGCCGAGTGGGGGGCCGGTGCCGCGCTGGCGATGGAGCAGTGGCCGATCCGCTCGCGCGGTTTCATGAGCGGAGTGCTGCAAGGCTCCTGGGGACTGGGCTTCCTGCTGTCGAGCGCGTGCTACTGGCTGCTATTTGACCGCTTCGGCTGGCGCGGCATGCTGTGGATCGGCATCGCCCCCGCACTGGCGATCGTCTACGTCCGCTTCTTTGTCAAAGAGCCGCCGGTCTGGGTCGAAAACCAACGCCGCCAGCGCGCAGCGAACCGCCAGGTTAAGGTTCCACTCGTAGCAATCTTCCGCCGCGGCGTCATCGGCAACATGGTGAACGCCTGCTGGTTCCAGATGGCCGGATTCATTACCTATTATTCGATCAACGCGCTGTTTGCGACTCACCTGCAAAAGGATCTCGGCCTCTCGACCGCGCTGATCGCAACCCCGATCATGCTGGCGAATATTTTTGTATTTCTCGCCAGCTCCGGATGGGGGGTGGTGTCAGATCGCATTGGCCGGCGCTGGGCGATGATCATCCCAGGCTGCATCTCGCTGGTGATCACACCTATCTATCTGTTGACCGACAGCACAATGGTGATCGTCGGCGGTTTTATCCTCCAGGGGTTCTTCGCCGGCGGCGGGATGTTCGGCCAGGTTCCCGCCTATCTGAACGAGCGTTTCCCGACCGAGGTGCGCGCAACCGCGACCGGCTTCAGCTACCACATGGGAGCGATCGCCGGGAGTTTCGTACCGCCGATCCTGACCTATTTTGCGATCAACTGGCACCTTGGCTTCGCGATCCCGATGTTGATCGGCACGATGTTCGGGCTCGTGAATGTCATCCTCTCATTGGCGCTTGGGCCCGAGACCAAAGATGTCGAAATGGTGCCCGATCTCGTGATCGCCTAAGGGCGCTTTTATTTCGTCACATGATGGAGCCGGTGCCGATGGCGGGCGCGAAGGAACATCACAACCCATCACAAAAAGCTGTGAACCGAAAATGACAAAAATGCAGGGAGGGAACCATGTCCGTCTTTATCGTCTTCCTCGCACATTGTGTGAGCGTGGTTCGTGATCGCGCGGTGGCGGTTCTCCGAGTAGTTGATTGGGTGGCGCCCCAGAACCGCTGGGGACGCTACCCCAATCAGCCTCCGCCCTCTTGGTTCAAGTTTCCCTCTCTCTAAGCAGCTTTATTTGAGGTGGGGACTTTGAGCGAACGCGTTTTCAGGCGACCCGCATCTGACCGCGGCGCCCTCGCGGGTGGACGGATGCACTTAAAGGACATCCTGGTTTTCCTCGATGCGAGCAGTGCCAGCGACGGCCGCCTCAAGCTGGCGACGACCATCGCCCGGCGCCATCACGCTCATCTCGAGGCCATCTTCCTGCCAGGCAATGAGAGAACCAAATCGCAGCCTGGCATCGGTGCACCGCTACCCGGATGGTCGGACAATCGGCTGGAGATCAGCGCGATTGAAATCCCGAGAACCGCCATGCTCGCGGACATCGCCGAGAGTCGGTTCCACGATCACCTTCGTGTTTCGGGGATCGACGGCAAATGGGAATGCCTCCTCGGTGCCAAGGCTGCTGATGTAATAGCTCTTGCGCAGGCAGCCGATCTCATCGTACTCGGCCAGACCGACTCCGACGCTCGCGTCGCGCCGGTATTGCAGCCGGAGAAAATCGTGGTGGCTTGCGGCCGGCCGGCGCTGCTTGTCCCTTATGTCGGTAACTACCCCGACGTCGGCTGCCGCGTCCTGATCGGATGGGATGGGTCACGCGAGGCTGTACGGGCGGTCAATGATGCCCTGCCGCTTATCCATCAAGCGGAAACGGTGACGGTTATGACGGCGCGCCGGAGCGAAAGAGAGTTCGAGCGCGATCGCTCGTCGATGGAACGTGTCATCGATCACCTGGCGCGTCACGGTGTTGTCGCGCGGCCGGATAGGGTATTTCACGGTAGCAGCCCGGTACACGACGTATTGCTGTCGCGAGCGGTGGATATAGCCGCCGATTTGATCGTCGCCGGTGCCTACCATCATTCTCAAATCCGCGAAGCCCTGATCGGCGGCGTCAGCCGTGGCTTGTTTCGCCACATGACAGTCCCCGTGTTGATGTCGCACTGAGGTTCTTTGGTGGACCAAGGTGGCCCCGCTCCGCAAAAACCGCTGGCCGCGCCGACGACAAGCGTGAGGCACGAGCCGCGGCCGACAGACGAACGCGCCTCGACCTCATGCCCGAGAAGATCCGCAGCGCTCTTGACGATAAAGAGCCCAAGGCCCAAGCCATCCTGGCGAGAGATGTCGATACGGCGGAACGCTTCGAAGATCCCGGTCAATTGGCTGTCACGCATTCCGACACCGTTGTCGCGGACTTCAATGCGGATCAAAGGACCGCGGCCTCGGCACGCGATGAGCACTCGACCGCCGCGAGGGGTATAGTCGATTGCATTGCGTACCAGATTGCGCAGCATGGTGCGCAAGAGAGCGCGGTGACTCCAAACGTTGACGTCTGGAGCGATCACACGCAACGTGAGGCCCTTCTCCATCGCTGCTTCGCGAAACTCAGTCGCGACCTCGGGAATAAGGATGGCGAGCCGGATTGCCTTTTGATCGCCTCCGCCCATTTTTTCACGCAGTCGCACTGCCTCCCCGAGTAAATTGATTGCGTCGGCAAGCTGCGTTGTCGCGTGCTCGGCTCGCGCCAGTAATTTGTGTTTCGCCCCTCGGCGCAGCATCCCGGCAAGGATGTCGTGGGAACTTC
>DATJSH010000271.1:0-21267 GCA_035504235.1 Allostellaceae bacterium
TGAGCGGCACCGGCGAGAACGGCGATACGGTGACGCTCTACGCCGATGGCGGGACGACCGCGGTCGGCTCAGGGACGGTGACCGCCGGCGCCTTCACGATCACGACGACCACCGATTTCGCCGCCGGCCCGCACTCGCTGATAGCAACCGAGGCCGATGCCGCCGCCCTGACCAGCACGGCATCCTCGCCGCTCACGCTTACGATTGCCGCGCCTTCGCCGCCGTCTCCGCCTCCGCCTTCCCCGATGGTGATCGATGCCAGCGGGCAGAGTGTAGATCTCGGGCCGAATGATGTGATCGTGACGATTGGTGGCACTGCCGATACAATCTCGGGAGGCTCCGGCAGCGATGCCATCACCGATCTCACCGGCGACAACACGATCAGTGGAGGTTCGGGGCCCGATACGATCAGGGACTTTGGTTCGAATGACTCGATTGTCGCCGGCAGCGGAAACGATTACGTCTCAGCATTCTCTAGCGATGACACGATCGATGGCGGTTCCGGGGTCGACACGATCAGCGCCTTTGGGGCCGGCAATCTCGTCGCCGGGGGTACCGGGCCGGACTCGATTTCGGTCTTTGGCGGCTCCGACACTGTGGTGGCCGGCTCGGGTGATGATGTCATCGGCGCCTACGGCGACGGTGACGAAGTCGCCGGCGGCTCCGGCTTTGACACGATCACAGCCTTTGGTGGCGGTGACACGATCACCGGCGGTACCGGTCCCGACACGATCAGTGCTTTTGGGACAGATGATCAGATCACCGCCGCCGGCGGCAACGCCCAAATTCTGGTTTACGGCGGGAACGATACGATTACCAGCGGTTCTGGCCTCGACACGATTTCGGTCTTTGGCGATGACGACGCCGTCATCGGCGCGACCGGCGCAAGCGTGGTTTCGGTCAATGGCGATGCCGATACGGTGAGCATCGGTAGCGGTCCGGAGTCGATATCCCTCGGCGGCACCAACGGCACAGTACAGGCTGGCGTGCTCGGCAACACGACCGCGGCCACCGTTACGCTCACCGGTACGTCGATGACCTTTGCCGACGGACCGAATACCTACGCGGACACCGTGTCCGGCTTCTCCACAGCCGCCGGCGATACGATCAAACTGTCGGTTGGTGACTCCGTCGCCTCCTCTAGCCAGGTTAACAACGGCGCGGATACGCTGATCAGCCTTAGCAGCGGGTCAACGATCCTCCTCAAAGGGGTCAGTCAAATCGACAGCACCTTTTTCAGCTAGGTCCTCTCTCGGCGCGTCCGCTCGCAAAGCTATGGTTCATGCGACACTCACGGCAGGATTACCGGCAGGCGAACAACGTCCGGATCGCTAGGCCGCGAACCTTTTGAGGATGAAATGGACTTCCGTCTTTGCAGGAATAGGGCCCCGCGCAGGATGTGCACACGGTCAAACTCTGGCCGCAGAAGTCTACAAATTCGTAGCGGGCGGATGGGCGATCGGTAGTTGAAGGGATACACAATCATTATCTCGTGACCCCTGAGCTTGATCAAGAGTTGCAATCAGGCTTAGGATCGGTTGAGGATCGTGACGAATATGGAGTACATAACGCCATTTGATGTGATTAAGCGGGATCTCAAGCTTACAACACGACGTGGCGTCGTCAGAGTCAATATTACTTATGAGGACTTTTTATCAATTACGAGACGCTTGTTGGCGGTCGCCGCAGTTGATGAGGCTTGGTATTGCGCCACTTACCCGGATGTTGCACAAGCCATTGTTAAGGGGGTTTATAAATCAGCGAAAGAACACTTTGTATTGCATGGTTATCTTGAAGGTCGTTTCCCTTATGACATGACAGTCGACGAAGCGTGGTATCTGCGCGCCTACGCTGACGTCGCTGAGGGCGTGAAGCGCGGTGATCTCTCCTCCGCCACCCACCATTTCAAGATCAACGGCTATAGGGAAGGGCGTTTGCCGGCCGCACCAGCGGGGGCGATAGCCGCCGACGGCGAGGCCGCGACTTCCGCTCGCGAACAACCTGCACCAGTGGCCGGGATGGAACACGCGACTTCATCTACGGACGCATAGGCCTTGGCCTGAAATTCTGGCGTCCTCTATGACCACTTTCGGCGCGGTGCCGCCGTGAGGAACGACTCTGCAAATGAACGGCCGTTGAAGATTTTAGGGAGAACGCTGACGCGGGATCGCCGAGGCATACGCTTTTTTGCGACACGTGACCAAGTGCCGCCGGCGAGCGGCACGTCTTGCCGCACCTACGATCGCGCTTCACTATCGGCGCAGGGCCGCAGGGTGAATGCGGCGCAGGATCGGATGGGGGAGGAGCGATGATTGGTCATGCAAGATTGACGCGACGCACTGTCCTCACTGGGCTGGTGGCCGCCGCGATTCCGGCCCCGGCGGTGCTCGGCCAGGCCAAGTCGAAATACGCCGGCACGACGATCCGCGGTGGCGCGTTCTCACTGCCGTTCCACCAATACCTCAAGGGTTATTTCCCCGAATTCGAAGCGGCGACCGGCATCCACGTCGATTTCGATATCCAGGCCTTTCCGGTCTACAACCAGCGCATGGATCTGGAGCTGTCGACCGGCGGCTCCAGCTATGACGTCATCATCGTCACCTTCATCTACCAGAACCGCTGGATCGGCGCCGGCTGGGTGACCCCGCTCGACGAGTTCACCAAGGACCCCAACGCAACGCCGCCCGAATGGGACCCGGCCGACTTCGTGCCCGGGGTCGAAGCCTCGATGCGCGACGCCAAGGGCCAGACTTACGCCTATGGCGTCGAGGCCGGGGCGATGATCCTCAACGTCGCGCGCGCCGACCTCATCGACAAAGCGGGCCTCAAGCTGCCGACGACGATGGATGAGCTCATCGCGGTGTGCGACGCGATCAACGGCAAGGACGGCGTCGCCGCCTGGACGGCGGACAAGCTGCACCACTGGAACTGGATACCCTACCTGCAAGGCATGGGCGGGCGCGTCTTCAAGGACCCGCCGAAGAACCTAACGCCGATGCTCGACACCGATATCGCAGCCAAGTCGGCCGCCTGGTACGCCAACCTCATCACCAAATATGGCCCCGAGGGCATCCTCTCCTTCACCGACGACCAGGCGATGCAATCGCAGCTCTCGGGCCGCGCCAACATGCGCAGCCAGGCGATCACCTGGGGACTGCCGCTCGCCAAAGACCAGAACAGCACGGTCAAGAGCACGGTGCGCTACGGCATGGTCCCGGCCGGTCCCGCCGGTGACTTCCCGGGCGTCGCCTGCCACGGCTTCGGCATTCCCGCCGGCTCAAAGAACAAAGGCGCGGCATGGGAATTCATCAAATGGGCGCTGTCGAAGGACATGCTGTCGCGGCTCGTCAAGGAACACGGCTATCCCAGTGTCTGCCGCCGTTCGGTCATCGATAGCGATCCCTTCAAGGAGGCGTTGACCCTCAACGGCCAGGACGTCGCCAGCCTTTACTCCAAGGTGCTCGATCAGTTGGGCGACGGCTCCTACATGCGCTATCGCACCGTGCCGGTGTTCCCGCAGGTCGGCGACAAAATCAACCGCGCGATCGAGGCGATCGCGACCAACCAGATGTCCCCGGCCGACGCGCTGAAACAGGCGCAGCAGCAGGCGATCGAAGCGATCAAGATGGGCGGCTATTCGATCGACCTGTGAGCGCGCCGCATCTTCTTTCGACGAAGCCGACGCCGGCGGGGCGAGTCGCCGCGAGCCTCGCCCGCCAGCGACGGCTGTTCCATGTCTGGTGCCTGGCGCCGGCGCTCGCGGTGCTGGTGGTCGTGACCTTGGCGCCGATGGTCTATCTCATCGCGACCAGCCTCACCCCGCTTAACCTGACCAACCCGATGACGGCGTGGAATTTTCACCAGCCGCTGCTGAACTACCGCCTGCTGCTGTCCGATCAGCGTTTCCTCAACTCGCTGTGGGTTCAGGCGAAGCTGTCATTCTGGACGGTCGGGCTGCAGATGCTGATCGGCATCGCCTTCGCGCTGCTGCTCAACCTGCGCAGCGGGCTGCTGCAGGCGCTGCGTACCGTGTTCCTGGTGCCGATGGTGCTGCCGCCGATCGTCGTCGCGATCATCTGGAAGGTGCTCTACACGCCCGACATCAGCCCGGCCTATTGGCTCTTCAAGGCGCTGGGTCTCAACCTGCCGGCGCTGATCACCGACCCCAACTGGGCGCTGCCGGCGATCATCGCCGCCGATACCTGGGAGTGGTTCCCGCTTACCATGTTGATGGTGCTGGCGGGGTTGCAGACCGTGCCCGAGGAGCTGGTCGACGCCGCGCGGGTCGACGGTGCCAATAGCTGGCAGACGACGATCAGTGTGCTGCTGCCCTATATCCGCGGCACGTTGATGGTCGCCGGCCTTTTCCGCCTGATCGACAGCATCAAGGCGTTTCCCCTGATCTACCTGTTGACCGATGGCGGACCCGGCTCGGTGACGGAAGTCACCAACTACTACGCCTTCGAACAGGCGTTCAATTTCTCTTATCTCGGCTTCTCCAGCGCGATCAGCCTGGTGCTCGTCGCCGCGACTCTCGTGATGAGCTGGGTCCTGGTCCGCATCACCGGCTGGAGCGCGGCCGAATGAGAAAGAACCGCGCCATCATTCACGCGCTGGCAATTATCCTCGCGATCCTCGCGCTGGCGCCGTTCCTCTGGCTGCTGCGCATGTCGTTCGAGACCAACGCCGAGATTTTCGCCTACCCGCCGCATCTCTGGTTCAGCCCGACATTCGATAATTACGTCGCGCTGTGGCACGGCGATTTCCGGCATTCCTTCGTTAACAGCACGATCGTGACGGTGGCCTCGACCGGGCTGTCGATGCTGGTTGGCGTGCCCGCGGCCTATGCGCTGGCGCGGATGCGCGCGCGCTCCAACGCATTGAGCCTGTGGATCATCGCCAGCCGGCTAGTGCCGCCGCCCGCCTTCGCCATCCCTTATTTTCTCGCCTATCGCAGCCTGCATTTGCTCGATACGCGGCTTGGTCTCATCGTCATCTATCTGACCTTCAACCTCTCGCTGGTGATCTGGCTGATGCGCTCGTTCTTCGAAAACGCGCCGCGCGCGCTCGAAGAGGCGGCGTGGATCGACGGCGCCAGCTACTGGCGAACCCTTGTCAGCGTCGTGCTGCCGACCGCGGCGCCGGGGCTGGCGGCGACGGCGATCCTCTGTTTCGTGTTCTCGTGGAACGATTTCTTCTTCGCGCTGATCCTGACCCGCTCCAACGCGATGACCGCGCCGGTCGCGGTGGTCAATTTCATGAATTACGCCGGCTGGGAGTGGGGCCGCATCGCCGCCGGCGGAACGATGGTCATGCTTCCCGTGCTGGTATTCTCGCTCGCGGTTCGGCGGTTCCTCGTCAACGGGCTCACCGCGGGCGCCGTCAAGGGATAAAAGCGCTCGCAGGAGAGGGGTACCCGGTGATCAGCCAAGCGCCGGCTCGGCGTTGGTGATGCGGTGACGTTCGAGCTCGTGAGCGACACGCAGCGCATCGGCCTCCCGCCAAGGCGCCGCGATGATCTGAACCGCGATCGGCATCTCACCGGGCTCGCGCAGCGGCGCGGCGACGATCGGCAAGCCGATGAACGATAACGGTTGTGTGTAGACGCCAATGTAAGGGCGAGACGGCACCGTAACGCCATCAATCTCGATCGTTTCCTGACCGATCTTGGGTGCGGCGCAGGGCGTCGCCGGCGCCAGCAGAATGTCTACTTCTTGGAACAATTCCATCACCCGCTCGTGATACCAGCGCCGGAAGCGCTGCGCGCGCAACACCCAACTAGCGGGGACCAGCGCGCCGGCGAGGAACCGGTCGCGCGTCATCGGGTCGAAATCGCCGGCGCGCGATTTAAGGTCGTCAAGGTGAAGATCGGCGCCTTCCGACGCGGTAATCACATAGGCTGCGGCACGTGCACGCCCTGCTTCCGGCACGTCGACCATGTGCCGCGCACCCAGCGCCTGCGCCACGGACGCGACGGCGGCCGCGGCGATCCCCGAACCGGAGAAATGCCCGCCGGCGATCGCGATGCGCAAGCCGGCCGCGCCCTGCTCAAGGCCCGGCGACGCTGGCTCGACGGGACGGTCGACGCAGCCGGCATCGGCCGGGTCATGGCCCTGCATGGCGTCGTAACATGCGGCGAGATCGCCAACCGTGCGGCACAGCGGCCCCAGATGATCGAGGCTCGCAACAAACGGCCGCGTGCCGGCGCGGCTTAGCCGGCCATAAGTTGGTTTCAGCCCAAACGTGCCGCAAAACGATGACGGCACGCGGATCGAACCGTTGGTGTCGCTCGCCAGCGCGATCGGCACCAGGCCACCGGCAACCGCGGCTCCCGAGCCGCCGGACGACCCGCCCGCCGAGTGCGCCAAGCCGTGCGGGTTACGCACCGGACCGTAATGTGTGTTCTCGGTGGTGAAACCGTAGGCATATTCATCCATGTTGAGGGCGCCGACGAGGATCGCGCCGGCTTCGCGCAATTTCCCAACGATATACGCGTCCTTCGCCGCCGGCGGGCGTCCTGCGTCGATCTTTGACCCCGCGACGGTCGTGAGACCGGCAATGTCGAACAGGTTCTTGACGGCGAACGGCGCGCCGGCAAGCGGCCCCAGCGCCTCGCCACGCGCCCGGCGCGCGTCGACGGCCTTGGCCTCCGAGAGCGCACGCTCGGCGGTGACCGCGGTAAATGCGTTGACCGCCGGATTGCGCGCTCCGATGTGCGCGAGTACGGCTTCGATAACCTCGACTGCGCTCGCCTCGCCCGAGCGGACCGCGGCGGACGATGCGAGCGCGCCGAGCGTCGCGAGGCTCACGGCGTGAAGACCGGGGCTGGCTCCGTATCCTCCGGCAGCGGAAAGTCCATGACAAGCCCGGCCATCGCCGCGATGCGCTCGACGTTGAGGATCACTCCGGGCAGGTACGCCGGGTCGAGCGAGAGGCCGACAAGTTGCGCGACGGCCGCGACATAGGCTTTGGCGTCAAAGGATCGCTCTGCCATGGCTGTGCCTCCTTCGTCCGGCGCGACGCAACCCTTGTGCCATCCCCTCCCGCGTGGGTTTTATCGGCTGGCGGCCGAATTGCATTCGAGCGACAACAGACTGAGCTACCGACTGCCGAGCTCAAATGGCGCAAAGTTTCGACTTCACCTCGCTAAGCCGCGCTTTTCGCGAAAAGCGCGCCAGCCCGATCTCAGTCATGGAGGAAGTGCTGGCGCGCATCGCCGCCGCGGGCGATGACGGTGTGTGGATTTCGCGCGTGCCCGACGATGCCTTGCTCGCTCACGCCAAGGCGCTCGAAGCGCGCGGACCTACGGGGCTGCCGCTCTACGGACTGCCCTGCGCGATCAAGGACAATATCGATGTCGCGGGATTGCCGACGAGTTGTGGTTGCCCGGATTTTTCCTACGCGCCCGCGACATCGGCGCCGGTCGTCGAGCGCTTGCGCGAAGCCGGCGCGCTGATTGTCGGCAAGACCAATCTCGACCAGTTCGCCACCGGCCTCGTTGGCACGCGGTCGCCTTACGGCGTGCCAAGGAATCCGTTCGAGCCGAACTATATTCCGGGCGGGTCGAGTTCGGGATCGGCCGTAGCGGTGGCGTCCGGTCTGGTCGCGTTCGCGCTGGGCACCGACACGGCCGGCTCGGGTCGGGTGCCGGCGTCGTTCGGCAACATCGTCGGACTGAAGCCTACACGCGGTCTGCTGAGCACACGCGGCGTCTACCCCGCCTGCCGCACGCTCGATTGCGTCTCAATCTTCGCGCTGACAGTGGAAGACGCCACACTGGTCGCGGAGGTCGCGCGCGGATTCGACGCAAGCGACGGATATTCGCGCGAAGCGCCGGAGGATTTCGTGGCGATCGATCAGGCGCCCGAGCGGTTCGCATTCGGCGTATTGCCGGACAGCGAGCGGGAATTCTTCGGTAACGCCGATGGGTCCGCACTCTACGCGGCGGCGATCGAGCGACTGACGAGGCTTGCCGGCAAGATGGTCGTGATCGACTACAAGCCGTTCATCGAGGTCAACGCCCTGCTCTATACCGGGCCTTGGTTGGCCGAGCGCTATGGTGCGGTGAGCGACGCCATTGGCGCGAGCAGTGATGCGCTGCATCCGGTGCTGCGCCAGATTATCGCCAGCGGCGCGGCTATCTCGGGCGCGGATGTCTTCGCCGGGTTGCATCGGCTGATGGAACTGCGGCAGGCGATCGCGTCAATCTGGCGCGAGATCGACCTTCTCGTGCTGCCGACGACCGGAACCACCTACCGCGTCGCCGAGATCGAGGCCGAACCGATCGCGCTCAACGCCAATCTCGGGCGCTACACCAACTTCTGCAACCTGCTCGATCTGTCAGCAATCGCGATCCCGGCTGGGTTTCGGCGCGACGGCCTGCCGTTCGGCGTGACCCTGTTCGCGCCGGCTTTCCACGACCCTCTGCTCGCAGGCATCGGAAGCGCACTTCACCGGGCCCAGGACTTGCCGCTTGGCGCCATGCCGGCCTAGCCGCTGTTGCGCAATCCGGCGGCGATGCCGTTAATCGTCAGATGGATGCCGGTAACGACATCCTCGTCGCCATCGCCCGCCCGATAGCGGCGCAACAGCTCGATCTGCATGTGATTGAGCGGGTCCATATAGGGGAACCGATTGCGGATCGAGCGTGCGAGGAGTGGGTTGGTTTCGAGCAGCTGGTTCTGCTCCATGATCGCCAGCAGCGCCTCGATCGAGGTCTGCCATTCGGCGCGCAGCCGGGCGAAGATGCGCTCGCGCAGCCCGATATCGACGACCAGTTCCGCATAACGCGAAGCGATGGCGATGTCGCTCTTTGCCAGCACCATGTCCATGTTGCTGAGCAGCATCCGAAAGAACGGCCACTCGCGATACATCGCGCGCAGCGTGTCCATGCCGGTCGCCGGCTCGGCCTCGAGCCATGACTGCACGGCGCTGCCAAAGCCGTACCAGCCGGGCAGCATCAGCCGCATCTGCGCCCAGCTGAACACCCAAGGAATGGCGCGCAGGTCTTCGATCTTGTCCGACGCTTTGCGCGAGGCGGGTCGGCTGCCGATGTTGAGATTGGCGATCTCGCTGACGACCGTGGCCTCGCGGAAGAACCGGACAAAGCCGTCGGTCTCGTAAACCAGGTCGCGATAGGCGCGATAGGCGTCGCCCGAGAGCCGCTCCATGAGGTCGAGAAATTCCGGGTGCGGCGCCGGCGCTTCGGCCTGCAGCAGTGTCGCTTCGAGCGTCGCCGCGGCCAGGGTTTCGAGGTTGCGGCGTCCGAGATCGGCGTTCGAATACTTGCTGGCGATGACCTCGCCCTGTTCGGTGATGCGGATGGCGCCCTGCACGGCGCCTGGCGGCTGGGCGAGGATCGCCTGGTAGCTCGGGCCGCCGCCGCGGCCGACCGAACCGCCCCGGCCGTGGAACAGCCGAATCCCGACATCGTGCCGACGAAACACCTCGACGAGCGCGATCTCGGCCTTGTAAAGCTCCCAGCCCGAAGTCAGAAACCCGCCATCCTTGTTGCTGTCGGAATAGCCGAGCATCACCTCCTGTACGCGGCCGCGGCTTTCAAGGAGGCGCATGTATTCGGGCATCCCGAGCAACGCGTCCATCACCTCGCCGCAATTGCGCAAATCCTCGATCGTCTCGAACAGCGGCACGATATCGAGGTCGAGCTTCCCCTCGCGCGGGTGCAAGAGACCCGCTTCCTTGAGCAGCACGGCGACTTCGAGCACGTCCGAGACATTGGTCGCCATCGAGATCACGTAATGCGGCACGGCATCGGGGCCGTAATGGCGATGCGCTTCCGCGGTGGCCCGCACGATCGCCAGTTCGCCCGTTGTCTCGTTGGAGTAGCTCTCAAAGGGCGAGGCGAGGGGGCGTGCAGTGGAAAGCTCGGCGAGGAGCAGCGCGACCCGTTGATCCTCACCGAGCGTCAGATAGTTCGCGCCGGGCCGCACCACCTCCAACAATTCGGCGACAACCCGCTCATGCACGGCCGAATTCTGGCGCAGGTCGATCGCCGCCAGATGAAAACCGAACACGTCGACAGCGCGACGCAAATTCTTCAGCCGGCCATTGGCGAGGAGTGCCGAACCATTGGCGATCAACGAGTTGCCGACGATTGCGAGATCGGCGAGCAACTCGTTGCTGTCTGCATAAGATGTGGCGCTGCCGACCGGCGCCTGCGCGGGATCGGCGTGGTCGAGCGCGCGCGCGGTCGCGGCGAGACGCGCATGGATGCCGGTGATGGCGCGGCGATAGGGCTCGTAGCGGCGGAAGGCCGAGCGGTCTGGCGAACGCGCCGCCAGCTCATTAAGCGAAGGCGACACTTCGACGAGCCGGCTGTCAAGCGACAGCTCGGCGCCGAGCAGCCGCAACTCGGCGAGGTAATGCCGCATCGCCTTGGCGCTTTGCAGCTTCAGCGCATCCTGCAGCACCGCGGCGGTGACAAACGGATTGCCGTCGCGGTCGCCGCCGATCCAGCTGCCCATGCGCAGAAACGACGGCAACGGTGTCGACACCGCCCCCATCGCGGCGAGCTCGGCTTCGAGATCGGCATAAAGATGCGGCAGCTCGCTAAGGAAGCTGTAATCGTAATAGGCAAGGCCGTTATTGACCTCGTCGGTCACTTGCAGCCGTGTGCGGCGCAACAGGTTCGTCTGCCACAGCGTCAGGACGGCCCGGCGCAACGCCGCCTCGTTCGCGGCAATCTCCTCGTCGGTCATCGGACGGCGGTCGCGCTCGCCGAGCAGATCGGCGACCTCCATTTCGCGATCGATCATGCTTTTGCGGCGCACCTCGGTCGGGTGCGCCGTCAGCACCGGCACCACCATCGCTTCGGCAAAGAAGCGTCGCAGCCGGTCGGGCGGCACAGCGGCCGCGCTCACCTGCCCGAGCGCGTAGGCCATCGTGCCCTCGCGCGGGGCCGAGGATACCAAGGCATGCGCGCGACCCCGACGGATGTGGTGCTGATCCTCGGCGATGTTGGCGAGGTGCGAGAAAAAGCCGAACGCGCGGATGATCTGCAATGCCTGGCCGCGCGGCAGCGAATTAAGCGTGCGTTCGAGGTCGTCGCGCGCCGCACCGTCTTCGTCGCGGCGAAAGCGGATCGAGCTTTGCCGGATGTGCTCCACGGTATCGAAGACCGCCGCGCCGCGTTGCTCACGCACGGTGTCCCCAAGAATCCGGCCGAGAAGCCGGATGTCCTCGCGCAGCGGCCGGTCTTTGTCATCGCGCCGGGGATCGATTTCAGTGGCTTCGGCGATCGACACGTCATTCACCCGGTTCGGCGACCGCGTCCTCGGGCGCGATGATCGACTGGTTCTGCCCTTGCCACGCCAAGCCGAGACAGATCAGCGCGACAAAGAGATAACCGAGAGCCACCGGCGATGAGTTGCCAAACCCGAGCGCCGTACCGTTGATGACGCCAAAATAGGCAAGCACCGCCGCGCCGAGCGCATAGATCGCGGCACGGTTGAAGCTCTTATCGATGATGAAGGCGGCCGTCGCGCCGAGCATCAGCCCGGTCAACGTTCCGCCGCCGCCGAATAACTCGAGCCCGTGATAGATGACGCCGTGCCCGGCGAGCTTGTCAAAGCCGACTTCCGCCGCCGAGGTGCCGGCCGCGGCGAGCGCGCCGTCGACCTGGTTTTGCGCCCAGGACGCGATGTTGGGCAGCATCGCGAGGATCACCGCGGGGGCGTGGCGCGCCGGCGTCGACTCAAATGCTTGGGCGCCAATCACCAGGCCGATATAGAGCAGGATCGGCAAGATCGCGACGAGCGGCACCACCGCGAGCAGCAGCGCCGTCAGTCCGGTGAAACAGACCAGCGCGATGACGATCCCGGTCGCGAGGGAATAGCCGATCCGGCCGCCGACCGCCTTCCAGCCCGGGTGGCCGATATAGACCGCCGGTGGAAACGGCGAGCCCAGCAACGCGCCGGCCAAGGCGCCGATTCCGTCAGCGATCAGCACCTGGCGCAAATTGTATTCGTCACCCGCTGCGGCGGCGCTCTCAACGTTGTTCATGCCCTCGGTGAAATTGTAGATGCCCAGCGGCACCGCGATCACCAAAAGCGGGCCGATATCGTGCAGTCCCGCAAGGAAATCGAGCGACGGGATCGGCACGTGGATGCCGAATTTGGCGAGCGCCGTGCCGACCGCGGCCGGGTCCATGACATGGTTGATCCCGGTCAGGGTCACGAACCAGCCGATTAGCGTGCCGACAACCACCGCGGCAAGCCCGCCCGGCACGCCGCCGGGAAGCCGAACCCCCGCGCACCAGCTGACGAGGATGATCGCCAAGGAGACAAAGGCGAGCCATGGCACTTGCCACGAAAGAAACGCCGGGCGCATCGAAATGAAGGCGATCGAGATGCCGGCGAGCGCGCCGAGCATCGCCGCGCGCGGCGTATATTTGCGCAGGGTCGGCCCGACAAAGGCACCGATGAGGATCACGCAGCCGATGATGAAGGCCCAAGCGAGACCGGCCTGCCAGGCGAGGACCGGGTCCTTGGTCTTCAGATAGGTCGGCAGCATGACCAGAAAGACGACGATGAACATATGCGGCACGGAGGGGCCGTAGGGCAGCGCCGTCACGTCGCTCCGCCCTTCTTTCTTAGCCAGCTGGTAAGCGAGCCACGCGTAGAACAGATTGCCGATCGGGAGCGCAATGCCTAGCGCCGGCAGCACCCGGCCGAAGACGATACCGTCGGGCATCTTGACGACGCCGAGACAAAGCCCGGTCAGGACGATCACGTTCAGGGCGACATTGGTAAAAAGGCCGAAGAAGCCGTTCCAATCGCCCGGCACCCACCAACGCGGCTCGGCTTCGGCGGCGGTTGCGATGCTCATCGAATCTTCCCCCTAATGTGCCGCGCGGAGTGCGCCAACGACTGCCTCCGAGCGCCCGACCCAACCAAAAATCCCGCCCTGCGCCTTGATCATCTTGAGGCCCATCTCCTGGAATTCCGGGAAGTACGAACCGACGCAGTCTTCAAGCACGAGACAGTCGAAGCCGCGGTCATTCGCCTCGCGGACAGTGGTGTTGACGCAGACCTCCGTCGTCACGCCGCAGACAATCAACTGGCGGATGCCGCGATGCTTGAGGATCGCGTCGAGGTCGGTCGCGTAAAACGCACCCTTGCCGGGCTTGTCGATGACCGGCTCACCAGCACTCGGGTAGAGTTCGGGGATGATGTCGTGGCCCGGCTCGCCACGAACGAGCAGCCGGCCCATCGGCGACATGTCGCCGATCCGCAACGAAGGGTTGCCTCGCGTCAGCTTCGCGGGTGGCAGGTCGGCGAGGTCGGCGCGGTGCCCCTCGCGCGTGTGGATAATGGTGAGTCCCGCGCCGCGCATCGCCTCCAGAAGGTGCCGGGTCGGCGCAATCGTACCGCGCAGCCGACCGACGTCATTCCCGAGCGACTCGCCGAACCCGCCAGGCTCGAGGAAATCGCGCTGCATGTCGATGATAAGGAGCGCGGCGGCGGCCGGTTCAAAATCGAAGGGATAAGGTTCGGCCTGGATGGAAGGCATCGTCGGGCCTTGCGTTCGGTTCGCCAGTACCTACGCAAGTCCCGCGCCAACGAGGGTGAATTCCGTACGGATACGGCGCTGTTCGCCGTTTCGGCGCTGGCGCAATGACCGCCTTTCGCGCTATGCCGCCGTCCCCGGATGCTCTCGCAAAGGCCGGCTGACCGGTCCGAAACCAGCCATTCGGCGACGGCGGTCTATATCGCCGGCAGCCATCACCGTGAGCTCGACGGCTGGCCAAAGCCATTTAGCGGTACGCCGCGGACGGCAGGCCTTTTCGATCGATCCCTCTGTGAAGCGACTCGACAGGGATTTCGCTACCTTGCGGCGCCCCATGTCGTTCCTTCAATGCTTTTGCAAATGATAAGGACGCCTAGAGCCCATGCGGAGCCTGAGCCGATCGCGTCATCCTCTAAGTTATTGAAAAACTGGCTGGGGGAGTAGGATTCGAACCTAGACTGGCGGAGTCAGAGTCCTAAAAGCCGCCCCGTCAGCAACGGAGGTGAGACGACAGTATCCCACATAAATCTTTGTATTTCCTCGAAACGTCGCGACAATAGCCACTCAGGAACCGACGCAAACCCTAATTTCGGGGGTTACTCAGGGGTAACTCGGATCGAGTAGCGGATCAGGGCCGCGCGATGGCAAGCAAGATCACGAAGCGACTGGTCGATACGGCGACACCGGACGCGGCCAAAGATGCGTTCTGGTGGGATAGCGAGCTGCGCGGTTTCGGGCTGAAGGTCACCCCGGCGGGAGTGAAGGTCTATGTCCTGCAATACCACGTCGGCACCGGACGCAAGGCCCGGCGGCGACGGCTGGTCATCGGACGGCACGGGTCGCCGTGGACCCCGGAAACCGCTCGCACCGAGGCAAAGCGGTTCTCCGGCGATGTCGCAAAGGGGCTCGATCCGTGGGATCGGCGCCAGCAAGAGCGCAACATGATCACCGTCGCCGAGCTGTGCGACCTGTACTCGCCGAAGGCGTTTCCCATAAAAAGGCGACGACGCTGCGATCAGATCGTGCCCGGATCGAGCACCACATCAAACCGCTGCTCGGCAAGCGCCGGCTCGATCAGGTCACGCGGGCCGATGTAGGCGCGTTCTGACCGATGTGAAGGCCGGCAAGACGGGGGACGAACGAGATCTCGGTGGTCGACGCCGATTCGTTTTGGGTGGACGGGTATTTCGAGGAAAACAACCTCGGTCAGATCCGCGTCGGCGACGCCGCCAGCATCAAGCTGGTGGGCTACGACCAGATTATCGCGGTCATGTCGGCAGCATCGCTCGCGGCATCAACGTCTCGAACGCGCAGCCAAATGGACAAGGCCTTGCCACGGTCAACCCGATCTTCACCTGGGTGCGCCTGACGCAACGCATTCCGGTGCGCGTCCACATCGATCAGGTGCCGCAGGGCGTTGTTCTCGCGGCGGGGATGACGGCCACGGTACAAACTGATCCGGTAATCGCGACAACGGTGCCGGCCAATAGATCGACGATTATAGGCCCACATCTCGATCACAGCGTGAGCTGGACGTGGAAGTCGAAGATCCAAGTATTCGGATGGGTCGATGTCGCGCCGGGACGGATGTCGTATTGAACGCCCGGCCGGAAAAGCAGCGAGGGGGTGAGCTGAAAGCCGTAATTGAGCTCGACAAGCTGTTCATTGGTCTGGATCGGCTGCCCCGACTTCATTTCCTGAAATTGAAACCGCCGATTGATCGTAGCCTCCACCCAGCCGAGAGACAGGATGTCAAGCTCACGGCCCGGAAAAACACCGCGGGAAGAAATGCCCGCCTCGTAGTCATTTTTGAATTTCGCGGTGTTCTCGTCGCTCACGGTGTAGACCCCGAAAATTGCTAGCCCATCGATATCTCCCGGCCCCCACTTGATGATTTGCTGCGCAGCTTCGAAGTAGAGACCAAACATACCAGCATGTGAGATATTGGGATTGGCCAAGTCGGCTCGCGCCGACGAATCGTAATAGCCGCCGAGATTATAAGTCCCGCCGTAATCCTCAGGCTTCTTGCCGAGCTGATATTTGAACTCTACCGGCACAATTACGCCAGTGCTCCCGTTGAAGTCGAGTTTGAAGCCGTCCTGCCTGCGCGTATAAAGCGGATTCGAATTAAGGACCGCGGTTTGAACCTGAAGTTCATCGGTTATGTGCCATTTAACTCGAGCGGTCCATCGGCCAGCCGGAGAATCGGCCCATCCGCTGTTGTCGAAAAGCGTTATCGGATGCCCGCAGAGCGCATCGTTGGTGAAGTTGCAAAGGTAAGGCAATTGAGCAAAATCGTTACCCATCGGATAAAACCCGCCCTTCAGGGCCAACTCCTTCTGGAAGAGGAACTTCTCGACGCTGATCTCGTCGAACCGCAGATTTTGCCCTTGCCCAAAAATCGACTGGTAAGGGAAATAGCCGGCGGTCTTCGTGGTAAGGTTGGTACCGGCACGGTCGGTCATGGCGAAGCGCGCGATAGCGTCTGGCCAAATGCCTAGTTTGTCGAGATCTAGGCCGATGCCGAAGTCGACTTGCTGGGCATATTCGGTGCCGGTGCCGTGAACGCCGCTCGTGTTAGCTGCTGTCTGGCTGATGTAATGGGCGGTGAATTCGACCCCCTTCTCTAAAAATTCCTTACGGAGGGGTAAGTCGCCGAACAATGGTAACTGAAGGTTGTAGTCAAGCTGTGCTTCAGGCGATATTGCAGTCGGATTGGTCAAAGGCGTTATTACGGGCGCTGGCGACACCGACGCCCCGATGACCAATGGCGAAGAAGGAGCGGGTGCGTCGACCGCATCCATTGTCGCAGCTGGTGTTGGTGCGCTAGAGGCTATTGTCGGCGAAGTTTGCGCGGTCTGAGCGAAACCCGGCTGGGTGGCAACCACGGCCTCGATAAAGCAGAAACATAAAATGTTCCAAGCCAACCGCTGCACGCGTCCGGCTGATGCTACCGCCTGCCTCGCGCGCCGGATGAATGGGTCGCCCGATACCGCAACCGCGTCGGGCGACCGGCTCCGCTCGACCCACCGGCCATGAACTCGCAGGCGGCGACACACACCCTGCTTCCAGGGACGGCATCCTTGCAATGTCGGGCCTCCCACAATAGCTTGGCGCGCTTGGACTGGCGCCAACGTATGTTGCGGAATTAGCGCATGGTGGGCACCCATAAGCAATCTCAGCGCTCTTGGAACGCGGCCCTCGCGCACACCGTCACGAAACCGGTGATCATCGTCGTGATGGGTGTCTCCGGATCGGGCAAAAGCACGGTCGCGGCCCTGCTCGCGGCCGCGTTAGGTTGCCAGTATCAGGAAGGCGACGACCTTCACCCGCGCGAAAATGTCGAGAAGATGCGCGGCGGGACTCCGTTGACTGACGCGGACCGGATGCCGTGGCTCCGCAAGATCGCCAAAGAAATCGACGGCTGGCGCGCGCGGGGCGCGTGTGGAGTGCTGACCTGCTCGGCTCTGAAGCGATCCTACCGGGACATCATCATTGGCGACCGCCGTGATGTGATACTGGTTTACCTCAAAGGATCGCGCGATCTGATTCACCGGCGTATGGCCGCGCGGCACGAGCACTACATGCCGGTTGCACTGCTCGATAGCCAGTTCGCGACGTTGGAGGAGCCGACGCGGGAAGAGCGTCCGATTACCCTCGATGTCGGCGGCAACCCGGCGCAAATTGCCCACGAGATCGTGTGTCAGATCGAGGATCGGCAGCATATAACCGACGGCACCGCACCACCCGCCAGCATCAGCCCGCAAGAGGATCGATGACTGCGATACTCGCCGTCGCGCGCATTCCCAGGGTCCGGTGGGGCATCGGCGTACTGCTGGGGGCGGGGGTGCTGGTCAATTATTTCGACCGGATCAACCTCTCTGTCGGCGGACCGCAGTTACAGCAGGAATTTGGTCTAAGCGATGGTGAGCTCGGCTGGCTGTTCAGTGCGCTTTTCTGGCCATATGCGCTGATGCAAATCCCAACGGGCATGATTCTCGACCGCTTCGGCGTTACTTTGGTCAATCGGGTAAGCACATTTTTATGGTCCGTTGCGTCTACCGCGACTGCCTTCGCCAGTGGGTTCGGCAGCATCCTGGGCGTGCGGATTCTGCTTGGCGCCGCGGAAGCGCCGAGTTTCCCGGCTAGTTCGAAGGCCACGGGCTATTGGTTCCCCCGCCAGGAGCGGTCCCTGGCGACAGCGATTTTCGACGCCGCAGCAAAGTTCTCCAACGTCATTGGCATCCCGCTAGTGGCGTTCGTGGTCGTGCGCTTCGGCTGGCGGTGGGGCTTCGGCATGACCGGACTGCTGAGTTTCCTTTATTTTCTGGCCTTCCTGCTCATTTATCGAGACCCCAGTAAACACCCGCGGCTAACTCCGCAAGAGCACGAATATATCCGCGGAGGGGGCGCCACAACAGAAGGCCCGTCGCACAGTGGAGAAGTCGCAATGCTCGGCTATCTCCTGCTCAATCGGAAGGTATGGGGACTGACGATTGGCTTCGCGGCGTATGGTTATTCGTTTTACCTGTTTCTGACCTGGCTGCCGAACTACCTGGAGCAGTCGATGCACATGAGCGTCCTGAAATCTGCCGGATACGCGGCGATACCCTGGATGTGCGCCACGGTCGCGGATCTCGTGGTGGGTGGTTGGCTGATTGACCACTTGATTAGGCGAGGTTATGGCGAAACGCCAGTGCGCAAGACTGTGCTGGTCTTGGGCATGCTGCTCGGCCTTGCGGTGTTCGGAGCCACGCTCACGACCAACCCGACTTGGGCGATCCTTTGGATCTCCGTGGCGCTGAGCGGTTTGGCGGCGGCTGCGCCGGTTGGTTGGTCGATACCGTCCTTGATCGCGCCGCGCGGTGGTACCGCCACCATCGGCGGAATCATGAACTTTTTGAACAATATGATGGGGGTCGTGGCACCAGTGACGACTGGTTACGTTGTCGGGGCGACCGGTTCCTTCGCTGGCGCGTTTCTGGTTGCGGGCATCATACTGGTCGTCGGCATTGTCGCGTACGTCTTTATCCTAGGTCAGCTAGAGCCGATCTCGGATCCGCCGAGCGCCGGTATTTGAACCCAGCGTTTTTGTCCCTGAAGATAGCGCGCTCATGCGCCTGCAGGGGCAACAGCGGAAGGCTGGGGTTCCACGCAGGTTCTTCCGCAATGCGCCGAAAACGGTCACTCGCGTCTCTCATCCGAGCCCGCCATCGAGTATCTGTCGGATTTTCGCGGCTAATCCGGCGAAGTTGAACGGCTTGACGATCAACTGCACGCCGGGATCAAGTCGGCCTTGATGGACGATCGCATTTTGTGCGTAGCCGGTAGTGAAGAGCGTCCTGACATCGGGACGTATCCTCCGAGCCTCATCCGATAACTGACGCCCATTTAGCGGACCGGGGAGGCCGATGTCCGTGAACAAAAGCTTTATCTCAGGCTCGCTCGCAAGAAAGCCGAGCGCGGTGTCGGCCTCCTGCGCTTCGAACACGCGATAGCCGAGCTCACGAAGAATTTCGGTCGTATAGGTACGAACGTCCGGATTGTCCTCGACAACCAGAATCGTCTCGCGCCCGCCAATTTCGGGTATTTGCGCCGGTGCAGGATGCGGCTCCTCGGTACCGGCACTCAGCGCCCGTGGGAAGTAGACACGTACTGTGGTCCCCTCTCCGGGCTCACTATAGATGTTGATGTGCCCGCCGGATTGCTTGACGAAGCCGTAAACCTGCGACAGGCCAAGGCCAGTACCCTCACCGAGCTTCTTCGTCGTGAAAAATGGTTCAAACACCTTTTCGATCACGTCAGCTGTCATGCCGATTCCAGTGTCGCTCACTGCGAGCATGACGTAGTGCCCAGCCGTAACTTCGGTGTGAGCGAGCGCATACGCCTCGTCTAATTGGATGTTGGCGGTTTCGATCGTGAGCTTGCCGCCGTCCGGCATGGCGTCGCGCGCATTGACCGCTAAGTTGAGGATAGCGTTCTCAACCTGGTTGGGGTCCACCAGCACGTGCCAGAGGCCGCCTGACAAAACCGACTCCAGTTTGATCCGTTCGCCGAGTGTGCGAGTCAGCAAGTCGGACATTCCTGGCACTAGGCGATTGAGGTCGATCGGCTTGGGATCAAGCGGCTGTTGGCGGGAATAGGCGAGAAGGCGGTGGGTGAGGGTCGAGGCGCGCTCGGCGCCGTGCAGCGCGGCAGTAAGGAGACGCTGGATATTTGAGTCCTCGTACCTTACGCGGCGCTGGAGCGTTTCTATATTCCCGCTGATGACCTGGAGCATATTATTGAAATCGTGAGCGATGCCGCCGGTCAGTTGGCCAATCGCCTCCATTTTCTGCATTTGGCGAAGCTGATCCTCTATCGCCCGCCGCTCGGTCAGATCACGCGTAACTTTGGCAAACCCAATAAATTGCCCATGTTCGTCGTGGACGGCATTGATTGTCACGCTCGCCCAGAAGCGCGCGCCACCCTTGCGGACGCGCCAGCCCTCCATCCCGAAGCGGCCGGCCCGCCGCGCCGTCGCGAGCGCAAGCGCCGGAAGGCCGGTACCGCGGTCCTCCTCCGTGTAAAAAATCGAAAAATGCTGGCCGATGATTTCTTCGGCTGTATAGCCCTTGATGCGCGCGGCGCCTGTATTCCAGCTGGTGACAACCCCCTCCCTGCTGAGCAGGAAGATGGCGTAATCGGCGACGCTCTCAACCAGATAACGAAATTGACGCTCGCTGTCGTGCAGCTTGGCAAATACCTCCCGGACCTCGCGGGTTCGCTCGCTCACCAGTTCTTCGAGGTGGCTCGCCACCTGTTCCCGTTCCGTCAGGTATGTCGCCGCTTCGTATTGCCGTTGGCGCGACCGAAGTGCCGAGCGCACGGTGCTGATTAGCGTCACCGTCTCAATCGGCCGCTCCTGCAGCGTCACATTCCGCAGTCGCTCCAACAGGTGAAGCAGATGCTGCCGTGGCCGGGCTCCATCTTGTCGTGTCGTGAGCAGGACGAATGGAAAATCAGACCAGGGCGGCTGCGTCGCTACCCAGTTGAACAACCGACTTAGGTCTGCGCCGGCAAAAGCTTCCTGTGCGATGACCGCCGCGCCGGCACCGGCTTCAAGATGGTGCTGCAATTCATCAAGACTTGAGCACGATGCGCACTCCAGCCCGGCCTGCTCCAATAGCGCGCAGGCTGCCTTCCCGTCGCGGCCCGTCGGGGCGAGGACAAGTACGCGGCGACCTGGAGCCTCGTTCCGATAGTTCATCGTTTAAGGCAGCAGCGGATTTGTGCCGCCGGCGTAAGTCGGAGATCCAGTGAGTATCCCCTGGAACTGGGTGAGGGGCGGGCCGACTTTCACACCCTCGGCAGTCAGGCGGAATTCCCGGATCGTATCCTCATGCGCGCCGCTACGCTTCTTGACGATGGAAATGGCCCGACGAACTCTGCCCTCGGCTTCAAAATACCGGAGCATCAAAACAGCATCGCTCAGATAACTGATGTCTAGCGGGGTCTGCATCGGTCCCATCAGCCCGTGCTGCGCGAGGACCAATATCGTGACGATGCCTAGCTGATTGAGGGTGCTGAGCAGCTCATGCATCTGCAGGACGAGAAAGCGCTCTTCCGGCATCGCGTTCATATACCCGTTCAAGCTGTCGATGATGACAACCCGGAAGCCGTCCTTCTCCACCGACTCCCGGACCAGATGAGCGAATTCGCCTGGCGCCATCTCCGCCGGATCGATCTGCTGCACCCGTA
>DATJSH010000272.1:0-10519 GCA_035504235.1 Allostellaceae bacterium
GCCTCGACCGTGCACAAGGCGACCCGCCCCAACCAGAATGAAAGCTTCTTTATCAGCCACGACCGCGCGCCCGATCACCCCGAGGTCGCGGCCCGCGTGCCGCTGCGCGGCGTCAACCAGTGGCCGCCCTCGGCCCCCGACATCCGCCAGCCGATGGTGGCGTATTTCAAGACCCTCGGCGCGATGTGCGACCGCATGCTGCCGGCTTTCGCGGCGGCGCTCGATATGCCGGCGGACACCTTCGCCGCGCTCTTCGCCGGCGACGGCCACCACAATCTGCGCTTCCTGCATTACCCGCCGCAGAAACCCGACGAGGACAACCTCTTCGGCCAGGCGCCCCACACCGACAATTCCTTCATGACCGCGCTGGCGCGCACCGACGTGCCGGGCCTCGCTGTTCGCCTGCCGTCGGGCGAGTGGTTTCCGCCGCCGATCATCGAGGGCACGTTCCTGATCAATCTCGGCAACATGATGCGCCGCTTCTCGAACGACCGGTTTCTCTCGACCCCGCACGGCGTGCTCAACGAAAGCGGCGTCGACCGCTATTCGATCGCCTATTTCCACTCGCCGAACCCGAACGCGACGATCGAGTGCCTGCCGAGCTGCGTCTCGGCAGATAACCCCCCGAAATATGCGCCGACCGTTTATCGCGAGCTGGTGCTGGAGTTCTACCGGGCCAACTATTTCCACCAGAAGGGCCACAAATCCGACGCGTCGCGTCTCGCGGCGGCGGAATAGCGGCGGATCTACTTGCCGTCGGCCTCGGCGTGCTCGGTGATCGCGGCCCCGGCCGGCGTCTTGCGCCGGTGAACCGCCGGCGCCAGCACGCAGAGGATTTCGAACATCATCGTCGCGCCGACGAGCGCGGTGTTGCCGCTGGGATCGAATGGCGGCGCAACCTCGACGACATCGCCGCCGATGATGTCGAGCCCGGCGAGGCCGCGGATCATCTGCTGCGCTTCCGCCGTCGAGTAGCCGCCGACCTCGGGTGTACCCGTACCGGGGGCGTAGACCGGATCGAGCCCGTCGACGTCAAAGCTCACATAGGCGGGGCCGTCGCCGACGATGCGCCGCGCCTCGGCGACGACCGCTTCCGGCCCGAGCGCGAAATATTCCTCGATATGCACCATGCGGATGCCGACCGAGAGCGCCCAATCCTTCTCGTCGCGCTCGTACATCGAGCCGCGAATGCCGATCTGGATCACCCGCTTCGGGTCGATCAGCCCTTCCTCGACCGCCCGGCGGAACGGTGTGCCGTGGGTGTATTTCTCGCCGCCGAAATAGGTGTCGCCGGTGTCGGAATGGGCATCGAAATGGACGAGCCCGACCGGCCGCTCGCGGGCGATCGCGCGCAAAATTGGCAGCGAGATCAGGTGGTCGCCGCCGGCGGTCAGCGGCACGGCCCCGGAATCGTGCAGCTTCGCATAGAACTCCTCGATCCGCGCCAGCGAATCCATCAGGTCGATCGGGTTGATCGGGCTGTCGCCGTGGTCGCCGACCCGGCACAGCTCGTAGGGCGCGGTCTTGCTGACATGATGCACCCGGCGCATAAAGCTCGACATGTTGCGGATTTCGCGGGGGCCGTGGCGTGCGCCCGGCCGGTTGGTCGTGCCGCCGTCGAACGGCACGCCGCACAGCGCGATGTCGAGCTTTGCCGGATCGCGCTCGACCGGCAGGCGCATGAAACTCGGCACCTCGCCAAAGCGCGGCATGACCATGCCCGAGATGGGCTGCGGGTTGTGGGTGCTCTGCATCTTTAAAATATAGGTGCGCCGTCCCCCGCGACGAAGGCCGCGATGATATGCTCGAGACTGTGACAGTTTCGGGAAACCAGGCCCGCCATGCCGAGGCAAATCCGCTCGGATCGCCTCGCGTCGATGCCGGATAACAATGCTGCGGCCAGCGTCTCCAGCTGATCTGCCGCGGCTCGTCGCGATCCGCGCTCGTGCGGACTCCGGCGCGCTGAGCGACCCGGCGCGGGCAACCGATCGAATACTACGCGGGCTGATCGCGGCAGGCGCGGCCATGGTGTGGGACGAGGCCGGCAACATTGCCGGGTTCGTCGCGGTCGATGACGGCATGATCCATCTGCTGGTCGACCCGGTGCAGCGCAATCGCGGGGTCGGCCGTGCGCTGCTCGCCTGGGCCTGCGACGGGGCGAAGGAGGCTGGTCACGCCGAGGCGATCTTGGCGTTGCCGCCGGGCGGCACGGCCGAGCGCCATTACCGCGCTGCGGGGTGGAGCGTCGCCGGGGCGAGTGCATCGGGCGGCTTGGTCTTGAAGAAGCCGCTGTAAAGCCTGCCCGGCAAAGGCGGGTGGACGCACGATGTTGATGCGGCCTCATCGCCTATAGGGCAAAGTGGCGATAGTCTTTTGGGCACCTTGGGGAGGGCGGCATGGCAGAGGCCCAGTCGATCAATGTCGCGACCGCGCGCAGCCGACTCGCCGATGGCGGGGAGATCGCGTTTCTCGACCTGCGCGAGGAAGGGCCGCATGCCGACGGCCATCCGTTGCTTGCGGTCAACGCGCCGTACAGCCGGCTGGAGGTCGACGTGCTGCGGCTGGTGCCGCGCAAGACGACGCGCATTCTCTTGGTCGACGGCAATGACGGCGTCGCCCAGCATGCCGCGCAGCGCCTCCTTCATCTCGGCTACAACGATGTCAGATTTCTGACCGGCGGCGTCGCGGCTTGGTCGATGGCCGGCTATCCGCTGTTCCCCAGCAACAACGTCCCGAGCAAGGCCTTCGCCGAGATCGTCGAGATCGACAGCCACACCCCGCATATCACCGCGGCCGAACTCGCCGAATTGCGCAACGCCGGCACCAAGCATGTCGTGCTCGACAGCCGCACGATCGAGGAGTTCAACCGCTTTCACGTCCCCGGCGCGCAGACTTGCCCGGGCGCCGAGCTGGTCTATCGCTTCAAGGACTTCGTCGCGGACGACGATACGCTGGTTGTCGTCTCCTGCGCCGGGCGCACGCGCAGCATCATCGGCGCGCAATCGCTGATCAATGCCGGGGTGCCCAACAAGGTCGTCTCGCTTCAGGGCGGAACGCAAGGCTGGCGCCTCGCCGGGCTTGAGCTGGAGCGCAACACGCAGCAGGCGCTGCCCCCGATCAGCGGCGCCGCGCTCGCCGCCGCCGGGCCGCGCGCCGCCGCCGTCGGCGAGCGTTTCGGGATCGGCAAGATCGATCGCGTCACGCTGATGGGCTGGCTGCGCGAACCGCGCCGCACGACCTATCTGCTCGATGTGCGCACGCCCGAGGAATTCGCTTCCGGCCATTTGCCGGGTTCGGTCTCGGCGCCAGGGGGCCAGCTGGTGCAGGCGATCGACCGCTGGGTTGGCACGCGGGGCGCGCGGCTGGTGCTGGTCGACGACCACGGCGTCCGCGCAGTGATGACCGCGCACTGGCTGAAGCAGATGGGCTGGGAGGTGGTCGTGCTCGAACGCGCGCTTGACGGCGGCGGGCTCGAACAAGGGCCGGGCGAGACGCCGATGCCGACCCTGCCGGCGGCGGCGATCGTTACTGCGTCCGAAGCGGCGGCGCTGCTCGCCGATGGCGCGGCGGCGATTGTGCTCGGCTCCAGCGCGGCGTTCCGCGCCGGCCATCCGCCAGGCGCGGTGTGGACCATCCGTCCCCGTCTGCCGCGCCTGCCGAACGCCGTTATCGGGCGGCGCCGCATCGTCATTTTCGCCGACGATGTCGCGATCGCGAAGCTGGCGATGGCCGATCTCGCCAAATTGAGCGACGCGCAGGTGGCGATTGTCGACGGTGGCCTCGCCGCGTGGCGCGCCGCCGGGTTCTCGATGGTCGAGACCCCCGACGATCCGCCCGACAGCGAGCGCATCGATTTCATCTTCTGGAACCACGACCGCCACGACAGCTCGGAGAGCTCGCGGCGGGCCATGCAAAACTATCTGCAATGGGAACTCGACCTGCCCGGCGAGATCGCGAAGGACGGACTCAGCGGTTTCCGGATCGGCGCGGCGTGACCAAGACCGTCCACACCCCGGTTCTTGACATCGCCTACGAGGAGAGCGGCCCCGCAAGCGGCCGGCCGGTGGTGCTGATGCACGGCTTTCCGGACGATGCCCATGCGTATAATGATGTCGCGCCGCCGCTTGCCGCCGCGGGCTATCGCGTCATCGTGCCTTATCTGCGCGGCTACGGGCCGACGCGCTTTCTCGATCCCGTGACGCCGCGCTCGGGCGAGCAGGCGGCGCTCGGGCACGATCTCTTCGACCTGATCGACGCGCTCGATCTCAAAATCCCGATCCTCGCCGGCTATGACTGGGGCGGGCGCGCCGCCTGCGTCGTCAGCGCGCTGTGGCCGGAGCGGGTCGGCGGGCTGGTGTCGATCACCGGCTATAACATTCAGAACATCGCCACGGCCAACCAGCCGCAATCGGCCTTGGCTGAGCACCGCTACTGGTATCAATGGTATTTCCACACCGAGCGCGGCGTCGCCGGCCTCGCGCAAAATCGCGGGCCGCTCTGCCGGCTGCTGTGGGAGCTGTGGTCGCCGAATTACCGCTTCTCTGACGCCGATTACGCCAAGACCGCCGCCTCCTTCGACAACCCGGATTTTGTCGCGGTGGTGATCCAGTCCTACCGGCATCGCTATGGCAACGCGCCAGGCGATCCGCGCTACGCCGCGGTCGAGGCGCGTCTCGCGTCGCGACCGCAAATCTCGGTGCCGACGATTGTCCTGCACGGCGCTGCCGACGGCGTCGGCCCCGCCGCCCAATCCGAGGGCCACGCGCGTTTCTTCACCGGCCCGTATCGGCGCGAGGTCGTGCCGGTCGCCGGCCATTTTCTTCCGCGCGAGACGCCCGATGCCGTCGTCAGGGCGGTACGCGAATTGGGCGAGCGGTAAGCCGACAAAGGGCCGGGCGGGCTGCTCGATAAGTTTCTCCGCCGGCCCGATCCGCTCGCCGTCGCGGCCAACAAACTCTGCTCCAGAATGCGCTCCCCGGCGAAAGCCCGGGCCCACTGTTCCACCCTCTCGGGCGCATTACCGTGGGGCATGGGTTTCGCGATAAAATAGGACCGATCCAGTACGAATTAACCGACCTACAGCTTGAACCTGTAGTAGCTGGAACCCATCTTTCCGTCATGGCGTTGAGGGCCGCGCATGGGGCGGGTCATCGGCGTCGCCCGCGCCTCCTGGAGGGCGGACATAACGAGGTGCCTTGGATGGACTTCGCGAATTTCACCGAGCGTGCGCGCGGCATTCTGCAAGCCGCGCAGATGGAAGCCCTGGCTGGGCGCCATCAGACCTGCATCCCCGAACACCTGCTAAAGGCCTTGCTCGACGATGGCGAGGGCTTGGCGGCGCGTATCGTGCGCGACGCGGGCGGCGATCCCGATCTGCTGAAGACCGCCGCCGAGGACCGTCTGGCGCGGCTCGACACGGTGCCGGGCAACGGCCCGTTCCCGGTCTACATGACTTCTGAGCTGGCGGCCGTGCTGCAGCATGCGGTCGAGGCGGCGCGCGCCGCGGGTGACAAGTTCGTCACCGCCGAGCGGCTCTTGGAAAGCGTTGCGCGGCAGAGCGCGTTGCGGGCGATCTTCACCCGCGCCGGGGTCGATCCCGACGCGCTCACCGAAGCCACCGAGCAGTGGCGCCAGGGCCGCAAGGCCAACGAGGCGCAGGCCGAGCAGAATTGGGAAGCCCTCGCCAAATATTCGCGCGATCTCACCGAGGAAGCCAAGAACGGCAAGCTCGATCCGGTCATCGGCCGCGACGACGAAATCCGCCGCACCATCCAGGTGCTGGCGCGCCGCACCAAGAACAATCCCGTCTTGATCGGCGAGCCCGGGGTCGGCAAGACCGCGGTCGTTGAGGGCCTGGCGCAGCGCCTCGCCGCCGGCGATGTGCCGGAGGGTCTGAAGAACCGCCGGGTGCTGGCGCTCGACCTGACGCAGCTCGTCGCCGGCGCCAAGTTCCGCGGCGAGTTCGAGGAGCGGCTGAAGGCCGTGCTCGCCGAAATCCAGGCCGCCGCCGGGCAGATCATCGTCTTTATCGACGAGCTGCACATGCTGGTCGGCGCGGGGCGCATCGATGGCGCGATCGACGCCTCCAACATGCTGAAGCCGGCCCTGGCGCGCGGCGAGTTGCGCTGCATCGGCGCGACAACGCCCGACGAATACCGCCGCTACATCGAAAAGGACGCGGCGCTGGCGCGGCGCTTTCAGCCGGTGACGATCGACGAGCCGTCCGCGGACGACGCGGTGTCGATCTTGCGCGGGCTGAAAGAGCGCTATGAGGTGCATCACGGCGTGCGCATCACCGACGCGGCGATCGTCGCGGCGGTGCAATTGTCGGCGCGCTACATCGGCGACCGGCGGCTGCCGGATAAGGCGATCGACCTGATCGACGAGGCCGCCTCGCGCGTCCGCATCGCGATCGACTCGAAGCCCGAGGCGTTGGACGCGGTCAGCCGCAAGGTCATGCAATTGAAGATCGAGCGCGAAGCCTTGAAAGCCGAGCCCGATCGCGCCTCGCAGGAGCGCCTCGCCAAGCTCGAAACCGAGCTCGAAGAGGCCGAGAAATCTCAGGCTTCCGCCGAGGAAGAGTGGCAGACCTCGCAGTCGCGGCGCCACGAGGACCGCCGGCTCAAGGAAGAGCTCGACCAGGCCAAGACCAATCTCGAGCGCGCGCAGCGCGAGGGCGACTGGTCAAAGGCGGGTGAGCTGACCTATGCGCTGATCCCCGACCTCGAAAAGCGTCTGGCGGAGGCCGAGACCCGCGCCTCGACCGAGCGTGAGGAGGTCACCGCGCGCGATGTCGCCGCGGTCGTCACCAAGTGGACCGGCATCCCGGTCGAGCGCATGCTCGAAGCCGAGCGTCAGCGCCTCAAGGAGATGGAAGACAACCTGGCGAAACGGGTGGTCGGCCAGAAGGAGGCGGTGCGCGCGGTGGCGAAGGCGGTGCGCCGGGCGCGCGCCGGCCTGAAGGATCCGGCACGGCCGACCGGCTCCTTCCTGTTCCTCGGGCCGACCGGCGTCGGCAAGACCGAGCTGGCGAAGGCCTTGGCCAAGTTCCTGTTCGACGACGAGAACGCGGTGACCCGCCTCGACATGTCGGAATACGGCGAGCGGCATACCGTGTCGCGGATGATCGGCTCGCCGCCGGGCTATGTCGGCTATGACGATGGCGGCACCTTGGCCGAGCGCATCCGCCGCAAGCCCTACCAGGTCGTGCTGCTCGACGAGGTCGAGAAGGCGCACCCCGACGTGCTCAACGTGCTGCTGCAGGCGATGGAGGACGGCCGCCTCACCGACGGCCAGGGCCGCACCGCGGATTTCCGCCACGCGATCCTGATCATGACCTCGAATCTCGGGGCCGAGGCGCTGCTGGCGCTGGGCGAGGACGAGGATATCGGTCACGCACGCATGGAGGTCATGGATGCGGTGAGGAAAGCGTTCCGGCCGGAGTTCCTCAACCGGCTCGACGACGTGCTGATCTTCGGCCGGCTCAGCCGCGAGGACATGGCGAAGATCGTCGAGATCCAGCTCGCCCGGGTGAACGAGCGGCTGGCCGATCGCGGGATCACGCTGGTGGCCGACGAGGCGTCGCGTCGCCGCCTGGCCGATCTCGGCTGGGATCCGGCCTTTGGCGCCCGGCCGTTAAAGCGGGCGATCCAGGGCCTTGTCGAAGACCCGATCTCCGAGCTGCTGCTCGACCAGGACGAGGAAGCCGGCGACAAGCGCATTCTGTCGCTGAGCGTCAAGGAGGGCCGCCTCGCGCTCGATGGGGTCATCGTCGAGGACGATCGCCCGCAGGGCTTCAAGGCGCCGGAACGGCCGCAATTCGGCTTCGCGCTGGCGCCGGTGGCGGCGAAGTAAACCTCGATGCGCCGAACCCTCCCCCACTCGCGGGGGAGGGTTTTACTTGTTGGGCTTCCAGTCGCTGGCCAGCTTTTGTGCCTTGGCGATCTGGTCCGGCGTCATCTTGCCGGCGAGGGTTTCCCGCTTGGGGGCGGCGAGATCGTGAAAATCGCTCTGCGGCGAACGCGACACCACTAGGCTGTACCACATGTAAGCGGCGACGTTGTCCTGGGCTATGCCGCGGCCTTCCGCGTATGCATCGCCAAGCTGCCATTGCGCGTTATCGTCCCCCTGATCGGATGCTTTGCGGAACCACGCCGTAGACTCGGCAAAGTCCTGCGCGACGCCCTGGCCAGCCAGGTACATCACGCCGAGCCGATCCTGCGCGAGCATGACCCCCTGATCCCCCGCCTTGCGGTACCATTTCGCGGCCTCGGCTTGATCCCTGGGGACGCCCTGGCCGGAATCGTACATAAAGCCGAGACGGAACTGCGCCTTGGCGTCGCCGTGCTCAGCTAGCGGCCGCAATATCTTCAGTGCGCTAGCGTAATCGCCCTGCGCATAGGCCGAAATCGCATCATCGAGCGGGTCGGCGCGAGCCGGGGCCAGCGCCAGGCCAGCCAAGGCGACGGCCGCGAGCCAGGTTTTGAGTTTTCGTTCCATCCGCGCCGGCTACGCCGAAATTCTACCGCCGCTCCAGCATCGCTTCGGCGCTGGAGACGCCGTATTCGCCCGACGGCTCGACATTGAGCTCGGTGACGACCCCATCCTTCACCACCATCGAGTAGCGCTGCGAGCGCATGCCCATGCCGGCCGCGATGCGGTCGACCGTCAGGCCGAGCGCATCGGTCAATTCGCACGACCCGTCTCCGAGCATCGTCACCTTGCCGGGGGCGTTGTGCTCCTTGCCCCAGGCGCCCATGACGAACGCGTCGTTGACCGAGACGCAGGCAATCTCGTCGATGCCCTTGGCCTTGAGCGCCTCGGCGCTGGCGACATAGCCGGGCAGATGCCGCGACGAGCAGGTGCGGGTATAGGCGCCTGGCAGCCCGAACACCGCGACCGTCTTGCCTTTGAAGTAGTCGTCGGACGACACGGCGTTGACGCTGCCGTCGGCATTGAGATGGCGCAGCGTCACGCTCGGCACCTTGTCGCCAACCTTGATCGTCATTGTCCCCTCCTTAATGCTGCGGAATGTGGAAAATGGCCTTGCCGCCGATATGGCGATCGCGCAGGCGCGGCCCGATTTCCGGGAACTCGCGCCAATCGTGCTCGACGATGCGGGGTTTGAGCGACCCGTCCGCGACCAGCCCCGCCATCAGCGCCAGATCGGGCGCGAACTTCTCCTCGGGCTCGCAGGTGAAATAATGGAAGCCCTGGATGCGAGCGTTCTGGTGGTCGGCGAAATCGCGGAAATTGAGGCTGGCCGGCTCGCCTGAGGAATTGCCGTAGATGACGATCGTGCCCTTGGCCTCGATCCGCGCCAGCGCCGCGGTGAGCGACTGCCCGCCGGCGCTTTCGAGGATCAGCGCATAGCGGCCCGGCGCGTTCTCGATCCCGACGACCACCGCTTCGGCGCCGAGTCCGTCGAGCACCGGCGCCCGCGAGGCGCTGCCGACAACCCCGGTCACCCGCGCCCCCGACCGCGCCGCCATCTGCACCGCGAGGTTGCCGACCCCGCCCGCCGCGCCGGTGATCAGCACGCGTTTGCCCAAAAGCGGCTCGCCATGCCGCAGCGTTCTGAGCGCCGTCAGCCCCGCGACCGGCAAGGCCGCCGCCGCGCCAAACGGGACATTGTCGGCAAGCTCGGCCATCCGGTGGCTCGGTACGGTCGCGCGCTCGGCCCAGCCGTACCAGTCGCACAGGCCGACGATCCGCGCGCCGGCCTTGGGGCCGGTGCCGTCCGCCGCCTCCTGGACGACGATCCCGGCGATGTCCTGGCCCGGCCGCCAGCCGTCACCGCGCGTCTCGATCAGCCGCAATTCGCCGCGGTTGAGCGAAAACGCATGCACCGCGACCACGGCTTCGTTGTCACGCGGCTCCGGCTCGGCCACCTCGGCGATGGCGACCCCGCCCGGCGCCGATTTCGCATTGACGACAGCGAGCATTCTGTCTCCCAGCTCCTTCCCTCGTCATGGCCGGGCTTGACCCGGCCATTCACGCAAAGCTTTCAGGAGATCCCCGGGTCAAGCCGGGGGATGACGCAAAACGATCTCGCGATCGTTCAGCGTCAGTTCAGCCGCAAATCGGTGATGTGCTTCGGGTCGGGCTTCATCTCGCCGCGTTCGACGCGCAGCACGATGTCGGTGAGGATCGCGTTGGTCGGGGCGTCGATGCCGACTTCCTTGCCCTTCTGCACGACAAAGCCGTTGAGGAAGTTGATCTCGGTGCGGCGGCCCTTGACCATGTCCTGGCCCATCGACGGGCGGTGTTCGCCGCCGCCCGGCCGGTTGGCCTCGGCGAGGCGGTGGTCGTCGATGATGCGCTGCGCCTCGGGATCGCCCTCGCCGGAGCGGGCGATCATCTCCGGGTCCATGTGGCTGACCTCGTCAAAGGTGTAGCCGAGCGCCTGGCCGACGCGGATCGCCTCGCTGCCGAGCCGGTTCGAGAAATGCCGGATCGTGTCGTTCTTGACCATGTCGCGGGTGATCATCCCGGTGCAGGCCGAAAGCCCGTTGCCCAT
>DATJSH010000273.1:0-3142 GCA_035504235.1 Allostellaceae bacterium
GATCTCGGCGGCGATCGAGGCCGAGCTGATGCAATTGGGCGACGAGGCCGAGCGGAGCGACTACCTCGCGGCGCTCGGCCTCGATGAGCCGGGCCTGACGCGGGTGATCCGCGCGGGTTACCGGCTGCTCGACCTCGTCACCTTCCTCACCGTCGGCCCCAAGGAGGCGCGCGCCTGGACCGTGCCGCGCGGCACCAAGGCGCCGCAGGCCGCCGGGGTCATCCACAGCGATTTCGAGAAGGGCTTTATCCGCGCCGAGACGATTGCTTACGACGATTTTGTCGCTTGCGGCGGCGAGCAGGGCGCCAAGGATGCCGGCAAGATGCGCCTTGAAGGCGCCGAGTACGTCATCGCCGACGGTGACATCATGCATTTCCGGTTTAACGTTTAGTTCCGCTGGAGCCGAAGACGGCAAGGACGTGCCGCCGCACTTGACGAGGGTTGCCATGCAGACGCGGACCGGTTCGGCAATCGATTCCTGGCAGAAGCAGTGGGCTACCGACGAGGGCCGCGCCGGCTGGCTCGACCCGCATCCGGCGGTCGTCGCGCTGATCCCCGAATTGAAGGCGCGCGGCGCCAGGACCGCGCTCGATCTCGGTTGCGGCGCAGGGCGCCACGCGCTGCTGCTCGCCGAAAGCGGGTTGCGGGTCGAGGCGTTCGACGGCGCCGAAAGCGGCCTCGACGTGCTGCGCACGATGGGCGATGTCGGCCGCGCATAGCCGAGATTTGGCGCGTGCTGAAGCTGGGCGGCCTCTATCAGGGCACGATGCTGCCAGCCCGCCATGTGGATTTTGGCCGCGGCCGCTTTGTCGCACCCGGCACGCTGGTCACCGACGGTCCGGACGAGGAGCGCAACCACCCGCATTTCTATTGCGACGCCGTCACGCTGGTGATTATGCGCGAACTTGATGAAGACCGGGGAGATTGGTGATCTATGTCGATAGCTCGGTCATGTTGGCCGAGTTGCTCATGGAAGACGTCGGCCACCGGCGACGCTGCGGGAGGAAGTCCTCGTTTCAAGCCGCCTGCTTGAATACGAGATATGGAACCGACTCAATGCGCGAGGCTTGGCGGCAGCGCATGGTAGTAATGCACGGCGCGCCTTGTCCCAGATCACCACATATGACCTGACCGCCGATCATCTTGAGGGTGCATTGCACCCTTTTCCGGTCACCGTCCGTACGCTCGATTCACTACATCTGGCGACCGCCGAGTATTCGCGCCGACGCGGAAGAGCGATAACGTTCGCGAGCTACGACCATCGTCTATTGGCCGCAGCGGCAGCGCTGGGGATCGAGCCGGCGCCGTTCTGACCCCGCGTCTAATGTGCGATCGTCTCCAGCGCGAGGTTGCGAGTACGCGGGCCGAAGCCGCCGATCGAAACGACGACGATGACCATCGCGACGGCGATGAAGCCGAAGACCGCGATCACGCCGCCGATCCCCAGCAGGTACGCGATCACCAGCCCGGACAGCGCCGCCGACAGCCGGCTCCATGAGTAGACGAAGCCGATCGCGCGGGAGCGGATGCGGGTCGGGAACAGCTCGGATTGGTAATTGTGGAAACTGTACGACATCAAATTGTTGCACAGCGTCACCAGCACCCCGAGCACGATCAGCGCCATTGGCACGCCGGCATTGGCGAAGGCCATGCCGAACACGCCGATGCCGATCGCGCCGAGGCAGACCTGCCATTTGCGCTCGATCCTATCGGCGATCAGCATGCCGAGGAGCGGCCCCACCGGGTTGGCGATCGCGATGATGAACGAGTATTCGAGGCTGGTGGTGATCTTGATGCCTTTGGCGATCAAAAGGGTCGGGACCCAGGCCGCGAACCCGTAATAGCCGAAGGTCTGGAAGAAGTTGAACACCGACAGGACGATCGCGCGCCGGTCATAGGGCGGCTGCCAAATCTCGGCGAAGCTGCCGTGCCCGACCTCGTCGGCGAGCGGCGCGCCGGGTGCCGGCAGCGGCCCGCCCGTGTCGTCGGCGACGCGCGCCTCAATATTCGCGACGATCCGCTCGGCCGCGTCAAGCCTGCCGTGGCGCGCGAGCCAGCGCGGCGATTCCGGCAACGACAGGCGAATGAACCAGATGACGATCGCACCGGCCGAGCCGATCAACACTACCCAGCGCCAGCCGTCGAACCCGAGCGGAGTTTGCGGTACCAGCAGCCAGGCGATAAACGCCATGATCGGCACGATCAGGAACTGGAAGAACTGGTTGTAGGCATAGGCGCGGCCGCGATGGGTGCGCGGCACCAGCTCGGAGACATAGGTGTCGATCGTCACCAGCTCGATGCCGATGCCGATACCCGCGATAAAGCGCCACAGATCGACCCCGAACCCCGATTGCTGGAACGCCATGATCGCGGTGGTGATCGAGTACCAGACCAGCGAGAAGGTGAACACGGTCCGCCGTCCGTAGCGGTCGGCGACATGCCCGAGAAAGATCGCGCCGACAAACAGCCCCGCGAAGAGCGCGAAGACAAAGGTGCCGATCCCGGCGACGTGCAGCGGCGCCAGCACGCTCCAGGCGCCAAGCGATTCGGGCGTGAAATACCCGGCCTTGTTGAGGCCGGGCGCGATATAGGCGGTGAGGAAAAGGTCGTAAAGCTCGAAGCAGCCGCCCAAGGAAATGAGCGTCACCAGCCCCCAGATGTGCCGGGTCATCGGCAGCCGGTCGAGCCGGGCGGACAATTCCGCCGCGCTGGCAGTCGCCATGTTCGTTTCCTCCCGCCGTCGCCGGCCGAAGCCAGGCCGCCGGCATTCATAAAGCTGCAATCTCATAGCGCGAGGCGCGCCCGGCGCAGCAACGCAAACGACGCATGCGAGAAACCGCAAAGCGGCTGCGGCAGGCGGTCGCGGATTAAGGTTTGCGGCGCCGGGCAATCGCGCGATAAGGGCGGTATGCACTTGCGCGTCCGCTCGATCACCTATCTGGCCGAAGAGGTCTTGGGCTTCGAGCTCGTCGACCCGAACGAGCACGACTTGCCGCGCTTCACGGCGGGCGCGCATGTCGCGATCCGGGTCAAACCTGGTCTCCTGCGCGACTATTCGCTGTGCAACGACCCGGCCGAGCGGCGGCGCTATTGCATCGCCGTGCTAAAGGAGAAGGAAGGCTACGGCTCCAATGCGCTGCAC
>DATJSH010000274.1:0-6213 GCA_035504235.1 Allostellaceae bacterium
CTGGAAGAAGGGCGACATCGTCATCTGGGACAATCGCTGTTCCTATCACCGCGCCGCCGGCGACTACCCGCCCGAGGAAGACCGCATCCACTGGCGCGTGTCGATCAACGATTACGGTGTCGAGGCCCTCGACGAGGCGGCGGAGTAACGGCGATGACAGTGCAAGTCCATCCCTTTGCCGCCGGCTGCGGCGCAGAGATAAGCGGCGTCGATATCCGCGAGCCCCTCTCCATCGCCGACCGCGATGCGATCCGCAAGGCCTGGCTTGACAATCTGGTGCTGCGTTTCCGCGGCATGCCGATGACCGATGCGCAGCACATGGCGTTCACCCGCCAGTTCGGCGAGCTGGAGTTCAACCCCGCCAAACTGATCGAGATGAAATACGGAGTGAATACCCAGACCGACGGGCGCAAATCGGAAATCCCGCCGGAAATCTCGGTGATCTCGAACATCATCGAGGACGGCAAGGCGATCGGCGGCCTGGGAGACGGCGAGGCGTTTTGGCACACCGACTCGTCCTTTGTCGACGTGCCGCCCGCCGCGAGCCTCTTGCGCTCGCTGGAATGCCCGCCGCCCAGCGCCGGCGGCTCGACCTATTTCCTCAACTGCTACGCGGCCTATGACGACCTCCCGGCCGAGACCAAAAAGCGCATCGACGGCATGACCATGATCCATGCCGCGACGCATTCCTCGGGCGGCAAGGCGCACAAGGGTTTCGAGACCGTCGAGGACGTGTCGAAAGTGCCCGGCGCGCACCAGCCGATGGTCCGCACCCACCCCGAGACCGGCAGGAAGTCGCTGTTCTTGGGGCGCCGCATCAACGCCTATGTGATGGGGCTGCCGGTCGCCGAAAGCGAAGAGCTGCTCGACGAACTGTGGGCGCACATGGTGAAGGAGAAATACACCTGGCGGCAGGACTGGCAGGTCGGCGACCTCATCTGGTGGGACAATCGCTGCGCGATGCACCGCCGCGACGCGTTCGACCCCAGCGCCCGCCGCTTGATGCACCGCACCCAGCTCAAGGGCACAAGGCCGGTATAAAGCCTTAGCCCTCCCCTTGATGGGGGAGGGTTTTAAAGCTCGCCGCCGATCTGCGCGCAACAAAGAGGGAGAAAACCATGCCCCACCCGACCCGCGTCGCCCTCGTCACCGGTTGCGGCAAGCCGATCGGCATCGGCAGTTCGACCGCGCGTGCCTTGGCCGCGAAAGGCATTGCCGTCGTCGTCTCGGATGTGCGCCCGGCCGGCATCGCCAACGAGTTCAATGCGCCCGAGGACACCGACGCGAACTGGGGCGGCGTCGATACCCTGGTCGAGCAAATCACCGCCGGGGGCGGCACCGCGTCCTCGGTGCTCGGCGATGTGGGCCAAGAGGCGGACGCCAACCGCATGGTCGCCGAGGTGCTGGCGCGCTACGGCCGGCTCGACATCCTCGTCAACAATGCCGGGGCGCCGCAGGGCGCCGATCGCAACGAGATCGAGAACGTGCCGGTCGATGCCTGGGATTTGACGATGGGGGTCAACGCCAAGGGCGCGTTCCTCATGTCGCGCGCCGCGGTGCCGGCGATGCGCAAGGCGAAATGGGGGCGCATCGTCAGCGTCTCGTCCAAGGCGGCGTTCCGTCCCGGCAAACGCCGCGCAACCTATGCCGCCTCAAAAGCGGCGATCGTCGGCTTCACCAAGTCGCTGGCGCTCGATCTCGCGCCGTTCGGGATCACGGTCAACGCGGTCTGCCCCGGCCCGATCCGCACCTCGCGCGCGATCAGCACCAATCGCCGCGAATACGGCGACGATCTTGAACGCGGCTTCCGCGAGCGCTCGAAGGACATCCCGCTCGGCCGCTTTGGCGAGCCCGATGAGATCGCCTCGATGATCGCCTATCTCGCCTCCGACGAGGCGGGCTTTGTCACCGGCCAGGCGATCGGGGTCGACGGCGGCTGGTAAGCCGGCGGGCGAAGGCGTAGGCCGGCAACTCGCTCAGCTCCCGCATTCGGAACCCGCGCACTTTTGCCTCGCTGACCGTGCTGCCGCGCCATTTGACCTCGTCGCTGAGCCAGGCGTCGATCCACAATCCCGGCAGCATCAAGTCGCGCAGCAGCATCGCCGCCGGCATGCGCCACGACAGATGCCATCCGGCGCAACGCGCCAGAGCCGCCTCGGCCCCGAACCAGATCGCCAGCAGCAGCGCGCAGATCAGCCCGACATTCTCGTTCAGCGCTGCCGCGGCATAAGCGCCGGCGACCAGCGGAAAGACGCAGCCGGTGAGGAGCTCGGGCATGAACAGGATCGGGAAGGTGATCCGCCGCAGCCGCGCCCAGCGCAGCTGCCGCGCCCAGACTTCGCCGCCGCGGCGCTTTGCGAGCGGCTGCTCGAACGGGCTGCCCATCAGATCGACCGATTTGCCGATGCCGCGCACTAGTTTGGTGGTCGCGGCGTCCTCGGCGACTTCCTCGCCCAGCGCGCGGATGCCGCCGATCTCGTCGAGCAGGTCGCGCCGGAACAGCATGTTCTTGCCTTGCGCAAAGCCGAACCCGGCGCTGTCGGCGACGTATTCCCAGCGCGCCTGGAAGGTATTGAGAAAGGCGCATTCGAGCTCGGCCCAGAAATTCGCCGGCCGCGAGGCAATCGGCACCGACACCACGACCCCGCTATCCGGCCGCCAGCGCGCGAGCAGCCGCTGGATGTAGTCGCGCGGCATCAAAACATTTGAGTCTGCCATGATCTGCCACCGGCCGCGCGCCGCGTCGAAGCCCTTGACGACATTGTTGAGCTTGGGATTGGGGCCGACCCGGTCGTCGCCAATCAGCAGTCGCGCGCGCTGTCTGGGATGCGCGGCGATCAGCTCCCGTACCAACCCGACGACGGGGTCGCCCTCGTCGGCGGCGCAGAAAATGATGTTGTAATCCGGATAGTCGAGCCCAAACGTCGAGCCGAGCGTCTCGCGGGCGAAATTGTCGACACCGCAGACCGGCCGCACGATCGTCACCGGCGCCGGGTCGGGCGGAGGCGGGAGCGGCCTGGTGCGGGCACGGCAGCGGATGGCCGCGATCGCGGTGCTGAGGACTTGCAGGATCGTCGCGAGGATGCAGAACCCTGCCGCCCAATGCGCTGCCGCCATCGTCCTCATCCAGATGTAGTCGCGCTTGCGTTGCGCTTCTACAACTGGTGGATGACAGGTGAATGACAGCGCTCCCTCCCCCTCGACGGGGGAGGGTAGGGGTGCGGGTGAGGCGCAGCCTAAGCCGGCGGCGCGACGGACAGCCGGCCGACCGTGCCCTGGCGCTCGATAAAGCTGGCGACGAGGCCGTTTTTCTTGGCTTCCTCGACAAACGCCTTGAGGAATTCAAAACCGGCGGCGTTCTTCTTTGGTGTGCCGACCGCCTGCTGCACCGAGGCGAACTGGCCGTCGAGGATGCGCGATCCCGCGCGCTTCGCCTGTTCGTCGATGAGGCCCGGCCGCAGCCCGGCATAGGCGTCGAACCCGCCGGCGTCGAACGCCTTCAAGGCCTCGCCGGCAGTATCGAACTGTACCAACTCGCCCTTTTTGTAGTTGTTTTCCAGCCAGAGGCCGTAGGCGCTGCGCGCGGTAACCGCGAGCTTCTTGCCCGGCTGGTCGACCTCGCTGATCGACTTGATCGGCGACCCGGCGGGCACGAGATAGGTCGCCTCGATCTCGGCATACGCCGCGGTAAAGCTGATGACCGCGGCGCGCTGCGGCTCGGCGCCGATATTGCCGATGTCCCATTTGCCCTTCTCGGCATCATCGGCGATCTCGCCGGGGCGGGCATAGGGAATGAACTTCACCGGCACCCCGAGCCGGGCGCCGATGGCCAGCGCCATGTCGGGTGACACGCCGGTCGGATCGCCGTTCGGCGCCTTGCCGGTGACCAGCAGGAAATTGCCCATGTTGATCGCGGCGCGCAGCACGCCGGTCGGAGCGAGTTCGGCGACAATCTTGGCATCGGGCATCGGGGGTTCCTTTTAGTTTGGGGAGTTTTCTTTCTTCGCCTTCCGGCCTTGATCCGGCCATTCCCGTCTTGGGATTCGGACGCCAGTCCACCAAGACGTAGGCCCTCGGTTCAAGCCCGAGTGGTCGACGCATGGGCCCCGGCCTGCGCCGGGTGGCGCGAACGCCTAAGCCGTGTGCTTGCGGATGAACGCCTTCATCCGGTCGAGCGCGCGGGCCGCGTAGGGCGCGTCGGGCTTGCCGGTCATGAAGCCGTGATTGGCCCCCGCGTAATACTGCGCGTCGATCTCGCCGCCGGCCTTCTTCCAGCCCGCGACGACGCGCTCGGTGACCTCCGTCGGCACCCACTCGTCGGCATCGCCGCCAAACACCAGCGCCGGCGGCAGATGCACCTTCTCGCCGCGGTCGAGGATCGCCGGGATGCTGCCCTCGCTCATCACCGCCTCGGTGCCCCAGAAGGCGTGATGGTTTTCCATCAGCTCGGCGTTGCCGGCCTTCTTCGCGAGGTGGTAGCGCAACAGCGGGTCGAGCACGCCCCAGCCCGAGATGACCCAGGCCTGGCGCGCGTCGATCTCCGGCGCCTCGGGCAGCGGCAGCGCCGAGTAGCGCTTGTCGTCGGCGCGCATCGCCGCGAGCAGCACCTGGTGCCCGCCCGATGACGTGCCAAAGCTGCCGACCCAGTCGGGGCGGCTGCCGTAGAGCCGGGCGCGCGCCTTGAGCCAGCGTATAGCGAGGTTGATGTCCTGCAGCGACGCCGGATAGCCGCCGTCGGGCGGCATGCGGAAATCGATCGAGGCGACGAGGATGCCGCTCTCGGCCAGCGCCTTCGCCATGAAATCGTTGTCGGTGCGGTCCTTGTTGACCCAGGCGCCGCCATGTACCTGCAGCGCCGCCGGGAAGGGGCCGGTGCCGCTTGGCCGATAGAGCCGGGCGAGCATCGCGCGGCCACCCTGGCGCTGATACTCGACATCTTCGATGCGCACATTGTGCTTGGCATCGGCGAGCGTGGTGGTCGGCATGGTGATCCTCCCCGGAATGGCTGCGTTCAGTATAGAGAGGGGTGGCGGGATCGGCTACGTGCGTCCTATCGGTTTCCCCTCTTCCGCAAGCGGGCGAGGGGTTTACCCCTAAACCAAATCGTCCACCGCCTTCTTGTAGCTTGTGATCGCGTCGAGGTGCTCGGCGAAATTCTTGCCGGCGATGCGCTTGTGGTGGCTGCTCACATAGGTGGTGTGCACCGTGACGTGGGTGACGCCGGCGTTCTTCCAGAATTGGATTTCCTTGCGCCAGTCGTCCGCGTCGCCGGCGCCGGGCGACACCCACACCTCGAACCCGAATTGGCTCGGGTCCCGGCCGTTTTCGCGCAACAGGCCGCGCAATTTGTCGAAAGCGGCGAGCGCCTGATCGCCGGCCGGGTAAGCGAGCGGCATGAACCCGTCGCCGTAACGCGCGGCGCGACGAAAGGTCGCCTCGGCATGGCCGCCATACCAGATCGGCACCCGCCCGGATTCCGGGCGCGGGTTGATCCCGGCATCATCGAGATGGTGGTAGTCGCTCTGGTATTTGGTGTGCGGGTTGGCCCACAGCGCCTGCATCACCCGCACCTGGTCGGCCGAGCGCACCCCGCGGGTGTGGAAATCCATGCCGAGCCCGGAGAACTCGACCTCGTTCCAGCCGACCCCGATGCCGAGCCGGAACCTGCCGTTGCCACCGCAAAGCACGTCGAGGCACGCCGCCTGCTTGGCGACCAGCGCCGCTTGGCGTTGCGCCAGGATCAAGACGCCCGATGCGAAACCGATGCTTTTGGTGCAGCCGGCGAGAAACGCGAACAGCACGAACGGGTCGTGATAGGCGGTCGCGGTGGTGCCGACTCGCTTGCCGCCATAATCGGCGTCAGGGTTGCCGCCGAGCACATGATCGGCCGCCAGCACATACGAAAAGCCCAGTCCCTCGGCTGCCTGCGCATAGTCGCGCATGACCGCCGGGCCGGCGCCGATATCGCCGACCGGCATCGAGCATCCAAGCTGCATTGAGAATTCTCCTTGTCTTTGCCGCGACCGGAGCGGGGATTATGCTTGCCACGGAATTGGTGAGCGCGGGTGACGGACGATGATCAAGCGGTTTCATGCACTTTATGTCGGCCAGATCGACCTCGACAATGTCGGGCTCAACGGCACCCCGGCCAACGACCGGCGCTACTCCAACGACCGCCTCGCCGAGGTGTTTGAGACCTCGCGCCGCGTCGCC
>DATJSH010000275.1:0-20913 GCA_035504235.1 Allostellaceae bacterium
TCGATCATGGGGCTGTTTCCGGAAACATACGTGGCCGCGCTGAAGGCACGCGGCATCGCCTGGTTCGCTTGCGCCACGACACTCGCCGAAGCGCGCGCGGCGGAAGAAGCCGGCGCCGACGCGATCGTCGCGCAAGGCGCCGAGGCTGGCGGTCATCGCGGCGCGTTTGACGGCGACAGCGCCGAGCACCAGCTCATCGGACTTTTCGCGCTGGTGCCGCGCCTCGCTGACAAGATATCGCTGCCGATCATCGCCACCGGCGGGATCGGCGACGCCCGCGGCATCGCCGCCGCGCTGACGCTCGGCGCCAGCGCGGTGCAGATCGGCACCGCCCTCCTGCGCTGTCCCGAGGCCGGGACAAACCCGGCCTGGGCCGATTCGCTGATCGAGATCGAGCCGGAAGCGACGATGCCGACACGCGGCTTTTCCGGCCGGCTGGGCCGCGCGGTCGCAACCGATTACGTGCGCGCTCTCGCCGCGTCCGGTGCGCCGGCCCCGGCGCCTTACCCGGTGCAGCGAGGGCTTACCGCGACGATGCGCGAAGCCGGCGGCAAGGCGCGCGACATCCACCGCATGCAAGCCTGGGCCGGGCAGGCGGCGCACTTCGCGCGCCCCGAACCGGCCAGCGCATTCGTCACCCGGTTGTGGCAGGAAGCCGAAACGCTGCTGCCATAAACCCAGGCATTCCTTCCGGCGAGGGCGATTTCGCGCTATAGCGGGTCGCAATGACCCTCATCACCGACAGCGCCGCGCTCGCGGAGTTTTGCGGGCGCCAGAAGGGCGCGGAGTTCATCACCGTCGATACCGAGTTCATGCGCGAGCGCACCTATTGGCCGATCTTGTGCCTGGTGCAGGTGGCGGGGCCGGACGAAGCGGTGGCGATCGATGCGCTGGCGCCGGAGATCGACCTTGCCCCGTTGCTGGCGCTGATGAACGACCGGGCGACGCTCAAGGTGTTCCACGCCGCGCGCCAGGACCTGGAAATTTTCTTTCACTTGTCGGGCGCGGTGCCGGAGCCGCTGTTCGATACGCAGATCGCCGCGATGGTCTGCGGCTTTGGCGACTCGGCGAGCTACGAGACGCTGGTGCGCAAACTCGCCGGCGCCTCGCTCGACAAAGCCTCGCGCTTCACCGACTGGGCGCACCGGCCCCTCACCGAGCGGCAGATCGACTACGCGCTCGGCGACGTCATCCATCTGCGCACGGTCTACGATCGGCTGCAGCAGCGCCTCGCCAAGAACGGCCGGGCGAGCTGGTTCGCCGAGGAGATGGCGGAACTCGCCGACCCGGCCCTCTACCGAACCGAGCCGGCCGAGGCCTGGCACCGCTTTCGCTTGCGCGGCCGCGCCGATCCGCGTTTCCTCGCGGTGCTGCGCGCGCTCGCGGCATGGCGGGAGGCAGCCGCCCAGCAGCGCGACCTGCCGCGCGGCCGCATCTTGCGCGACGAGGCGCTGATCGAAATCGCCAGCCATGCGCCGCGCAGCATCGAGGCGCTGGCGCGCACGCGCAGCCTCGCCAAAGGTGTCGCCGAGGGACGGCTCGGCAAGGAAATTCTCGACGCGGTCGCGGCGGGCATTGCCGACCAGAACCCGCCGCCGGCAGTGCCGCAAAAGGCGCAGAACCCGCCAGGGCTCGGGCCGCTGATCGAGCTGCTGCGCGTGCTCCTGAAGCAACGCTGCGAAGATTTTGAGGTGGCGCAGAAACTTGTCGCCTCAGCCGACGACCTGGAGACCATCGCGGCCGATGACGATGCCGATGTGCCGGCGCTAACCGGCTGGCGACGCGAGGTGTTCGGCGCCGATGCGCTGGCGCTCAAGCACGGGGCCTTGGCACTGACCGCCGGACGCAACCGCATCGAGTTGGTGCCGTTGCCCGGCAACCGGAGCCAATCGGCGCGGAACCCGTAACGCACCGCCTGCGTTTCCTTGCCATCCTTCTCTGGTGAGGTTTTGCAGATGTCGCGACGTGTTCTTTTGTTCGGCGCGGTCGCCGTCGCCTTTGGCTTGCTCGCGATCACGCCGCGCGGCGACGCGGCGCCGAATCCGACCGCATTCATCAGCGATCTCGGCCGTGCCGGCATCGATTCGATGGGTGCGAGCGTGGCGCCGCAGCAGCGCATCGCCCGCTTCCGACAGCTGTTTCAGGCGGATTTCGACGTCAACGAGATCGCCCGCTTCGCGGTCGGCCGCTACTGGCAAGCCATGAGCCCCGAGCAACAGGACGAGTTCATGCGCCTTTTTACCGAATATACGGTGAAGGCATACGCCGACAAGCTCGGCAAATATGACGATGCGCAGCTCCGTGTCACAGGCACCGAACCTTACGGTGACGAGACCATTGTCCGCAGTCAGGTGGTCCGGACGAACGGTTCGCCGGTCGAGATGGACTGGCATTTAATCCCAGACAAATCCGGCGGGTTCAAAATCACTGATGTTTATGTCGACCGGGTGAGCATGAAGGCGACGCAGCGCGACGAATTCGCCAGGGTCATTCAAAACAACGGCGGTCAGCCGAGCGCATTGCTCGCCGTGCTGCGCCAGCAGCTGCGAGGCGAGGGCGCGACGCCGCCGATGTCCCCGCCGATGCCGGCACGATAGGGTCAGGCGAGTGCGGGACGGCGGGAGCGGCGCCGCACGGTCTGCGGGTTGAGGCCCAGCGCCCGCGCCAGCGCCGCGAGGCGCCGCTCGACCGCCTCACCCTGGAACAGGCTGCCATCGGCGGGAAATTCGAGCAGCAGCGTCCCGCCGTCGCGCGACAGGCGCACATCCCTCAACAGGTTCAGCGCTCCACCGCAGAGTGTATAGGCGAGCCGCAGCGCGAGGCCGAGGGTGCGGGCTTCGGCGGCCTCCCCATCGTCGAGCAGCGCCCGCGTCGGCGCCTTGATCGGGTCGTCCGGCGCGCCGCCGTAACGGGCGTGTAGCGCCGAGGCGATAAACACCCGCTCCGGGTGATTGATCGCGCCGATTGGCATGCGCAAGCTGCGGGTGAATGCCTGCTCGGCACGGTAATCGGGATGCTCGGTCCAAGCGATGTCGCTGAGCCAGCACGCGGCCCGATGCAGCCGGCGCGACGCCGGCGGCAGCTCGCCGAAAACCGGCGCCGTCCATTGCTCGAGGAGCGCACCGTCGCTGCGCCCGGGGCTTTGGCTGATCGCCACGCCGATGCAAGCGGCGATCAGCGGGTCGATGTCCGGCTGCGGTGGCAGGAGGCCGTAGGCATAGCCTTCCCGCAATCCGTATGCCGAGAAGACGATCCGTTCCGCGCCACCGACCGCGAGCAGCTCGCTGAGGATCAGCGCCGCGAGCGGCACCAGCTCCAGCCGCTTGCGGTTGACGGCGGTGATCCGCTCCAGCGAGCGCCGCGACATCCCGGCGAGAATTTCGAGAAAAGCCTCGGCCGAGCGGCGATGCACCGTGTACTGGTGAATGATGTGCAGCGGGTAGTGCGCCTGTTCCATATGCAGGCGGGCAATCGCCCGCCACGCACCGCCGACGAGAAACAGCGGCTTGCCGTGAGCCGAGCGCAACAGTCCGGCGCTTGCGACATGGCGTTTGATCGCATCGACGAGACCGCGCGGGTTGTCGGCAAAGTCGGCGAGGCGCAGCGGCCCGAGCGGCAGCGAAATACCCTCGCCGATCGCCGGCCGACCCTCGGCCTCGGCCCTGCCCTCGATCCGCACCAGCTCGACCGATCCGCCGCCGAGATCGCCGACCACGCCGTCCGCGCCCGGGATCCCGGCCAGGACGCCCGCCGCCGACAGTCTGGCCTCCTCGGCGCCGGCCACGATACGAACCGGCAGGCCGCACCGCCGCTCGATCTCGGCGGCGAAGGCCTTGCCGTCGCTGGCCTCGCGCACCGCGGCGGTGGCGATGCCGACCAGATGATCGGCCTTGAGCGCGCGGGCCAGCGCCACAAAACGCTCGATGTTGGCGTAGGCGAGCTCGACGCCCTCGCGGTTCAGCCGCCCGGTGCGGGCGATGCCGCGGCCGAGCCCGCCCATGACCTTTTCGTTAAGCAGTGGCAGCAGGGTTGCCCCGAGCCGTTCAAAAACGACGAGGCGCAGCGAATTCGAGCCGATATCGATGACGGCAATACGGTCGAAAGACGACGTCGCGTTATGGTCCGGCATGAGCGCGCCAATTACCTCATCTCGGCCAACTCATCTCGCGGCAACTCGCGGCTGGCGCCGCCGCAATGCCCTGCCCCGCCCGGACAGGCTGGGGTTCGTCATGAAATAGGTATGCGCGGAAAACTCCTCGTCGAGCGGCGCCCGGGCATAGGTGCCATCGGCGGAGAGCGTCCAGCTTTGCAGCGTATCGCGCAGATTGGCCACCATGATCTCGTCGAGCACCTGGCGGTGAACGGTCACATTCTCGATCGGCACCAGCGCCTCGACCCGGCCGTTGAGGTTGCGCGGCATCCAGTCGGCCGAGCTGATGAAAACCAACGCCTGATCCGACGGCAACCGGTTGCCGTTGCCGAAGGCGACGATCCGGCCATGTTCGAGAAAGCGGCCCACGATGCTCTTGACCCTGATGTTCTCCGACATCCCTGGAACGCCTGGACGCAGGCAACAAATCCCACGGACGACGAGATCGATCGATACGCCGGCCTGCGAGGCGCGATAGAGATGATCGATTATCGCCGGGTCGACGAGTTGGTTCATTTTCGCCCAAATCTGGGCGGGTTTGCCGGCGCGCGCATTGTCGATCTCGGCCTCGATCAGCGCATCGATTCGCTCGCGCAGATTGACCGGGGCGATGGCGATCTTTTCGAGATGCGCCGGCGTTGCGTAGCCCGTCATGAAGTTGAACAGCCGCGCCGCGTCCTGGCACAGCCCGGCGTCGCAGGTAAAGAACGACAGGTCGGTGTAGACCCGCGCCGTATAGGGGTGGTAGTTGCCGGTGCCGAAATGGACATAGGAGCGCAATTCGCCACCCTCGCGCCGCACGACAAGCGAGACCTTGGCGTGGGTCTTCAGCTGCAGGAAACCGTAAACCACCTGCACCCCGGCCCTCTCCAGGTCGCGCGCCCAGCGGATGTTTGCTTCCTCGTCAAAACGCGCCTTCAGCTCGATCATCGCGGTGACCGACTTGCCGGCCTCGGCCGCCTCGGCGAGCGCCCGCACGATCGGACTGTCGTTGCTGGTGCGGTAAAGCGTCTGCTTGATCGCCACGACCGCCGGATCGTGTGCCGCCTGCCGCAAAAACTGCACGACGACGTCAAAGCTCTCATAGGGGTGATGGACGACAATGTCCTTCTGGCGGATCGCCGCGAAGCAATCGCCGCCGTAATCGCGGATGCGTTCCGGAAAGCGCGCGTTGTACGGCGTGAAGAGCAAATCGGGGCGATCGTGGGTGATGAGCTCGGCGGTCGCATCGAGGCCGAGAATGCCGGCGGTGGCAAAGATGTCGGTTGCCGCCGCATCGAGCTTTTCGATGAGGAAATCGCGCAATTCGGCCGGCATCCGCGAGTCCAGCGCCAGATGGATCACGTGGCCGCGGCGCCGTTGCTTAAGCGCGGTCTCGAACAGCGCGACGAGGTCCTCGGCCTCTTCCTCGATCTCCACCTCGCTGTCGCGCAGCACCCGGAACGCACCCTGCGACACCACCGCGAAGCCGGGGAACAGATGGTCCAGGAAGAGCCCGATCATCAGCTCGACCGGCAGATAGCGAATGCGCTCCCCGGGCAGCCGGATAAAGCGGTGGATCGAACTGGGGATCAGGATCAGCGCCTGCAACCGCTGCTGATCGCTCACCCGTTCGAGCTGGAGTCCGAGGCCGAAGCCGCGATTGGCGACAAACGGAAACGGGTGCGCCGGGTCGAGCGCCAGTGGCGTCAGCACCGGGAAGATGTCCGCCTCGAAGCGGCGTTCGAGCCAGGCCCGGTCGCCCGGTTCGAGATCGGTCGGCTCGAGCACGCCGATACCGGCGGCGCCGAGTTGCAGCCGCATCGACGCCCACGCCGCCTGCTGGCCCTGCATCAGCTTGTGGGCGCGCTGGTAGATCGCATCAAGCTGCTGGCCCGGCGTCAGGCCGTCCTGGCTCACGGTAATGATGCCGGCCTGTTGTTGGCCTTTGAGGCCGGCGATGCGGACCATATAGAACTCGTCGAGATTGCTCGCCGAAATCGACAGGAAGCGCAATCGTTCGAGCAGCGGATGGCGCTCGTTCTCGGTTTCGGCGAGCACGCGTTCGTTGAAGTCGATCCACGACAGCTCGCGGTTGATGAACCGTGTCGGCGAGGCCAGATCGGCCGGCCGCATCTCAACGATCTGCGCGCCTTCGCTCACCCGCTTCCCTCCGGTCATGGCCTGACGGCACAGGCTAGCATGGCGATTTTACCGTCCGGTGAACATGCTGTCATGCGCCGGGCATGATGCGGACATGATGACCGAGGCGAATGCCGCGGTGTAGAACAGCTCCCGGTGGCGGCGAGAAGGACGAGCGGGATGATCCGCACAGCGGTGGTGGGAATTGGCCATTGGGGGCGCACGCTGGTCAGTGCGGTGCAGGGCGAGAGCGATAAAATCCGCTTTACCGCCGGCTACACGCGCACCCCCGCCCGCGCCGAGGCGTTCTGCGCCGAAAAGGGCATCGCGCTGCGCGACAGCCTCGACGCAATCCTCACCGACCCGGAGATCGACGCGGTCTATTTCGCGACGCCGCACAGCGAACATCGAAGCCATGTCGAGCAAGCGGCCGCCGCCGGCAAGCATGTCTTTATGGAAAAACCGTTCACCCTCGACCGCAAGAGCGCCGCAGCGGCGCTCGATGCGGTTGCCCGCGCCGGAGTGGTGCTCGGGGTCGCCTACCCGCGACGCTTTCATCCCGGCATGAAGGAGATGAAGTCGCGCATCGACAGCGGCGCGCTCGGCACGATCGCGCATTGCTATGGCGAGCAGAACACGCCGGCCGGTCTTTACATGGCACAGGGATCGTGGCGCGCGACGCAGCAAGAGGCGCCCGGCGGCGCGATGACCGCGCTCGGCGTCCACAATGTCGATGCGATGATCCATCTCTTCGGCGAGGTCGACGAGGTCTACGCGTCGAGCATCCGCCGTGCCGTCGCCTACGAAGCCGAGGACACGACCAGCGTGCAGTTGGCGATGAAGAACGGCATCTCCGCGAGCATGGTCTGCTCGCTGGTGACGACGGTCAGCTACCGGCTTGCGGTGTTCGGCAGCAAAGGCTGCGCCGAATTGAAGACGCCCGGGCTCGATTTTCACTTCACCCCGGTTCCGGACGGGCCGCCGACCGGCAGGCATTCGGCGCTGGCGCCGCAGATCACCGAATATCCCGGCAGCAATACGCTGCTTGCCGAGATGGAGGCCTTCGCCGACGCGATCGCCGGCGGCCCGGCCTATCCGATCCCGCCCGACCAAATCCTGCACGCGGTCGCCGTGTTCGAAGCGATCGTTCAATCCGCCGCGCGCCGCCAGCCGGTGCGCGTCGCCCGCGACTGAAAGTCAAAAAGGACCCCCCATGCCCGTCACCGTACTTTTTCCCGAAGCCCGCCAGCAGCCCGACGCGATGGAACAGGGCGTGTTCGGCGCCGACGTGAAGCTCGTCAAGCGCGACGCCGCGTCATCGCTTTCCGAGATCGGCGACGCCGACTGCGCCGAGGCCGACGGGCTGATGATCATGGGGTTCGCGGTCACCGGTGCCGACCTCGCGCGCTTCCCTAAGCTGCGCTGCATCGTCCGCATGGGGGTCGGCTATGACAAGCTCGACCGGCCGGCCGCGGCGGCGCGCAACGTGCTGGTCTGCAACGTCCCCGATTACGGCACGACCGAGGTTGCCGATCATGCGATAGCGCTGGCGCTTTGTCTTCGGCGCGGCATCATTCTGCACCACGAATACCAGCGGCACTCGCCGCCCGAGCCATGGCGCTCGTTCCAGAACCCACTGATCGAGCGGCTCGGCACACAGACTTTTGGCATTGTCGGGCTCGGCCGCATCGGCACGGCGGTGGCGCTCAGGGCCAAGGCGTTCAATTTCCGTGTCGTCTTCTACGACCCGAAGCACCCCAACGGGCACGAGCTGGGGCTCGGCATCGAGCGTGCCGCGACGCTCGAAGATCTGCTGCGTCAGACCAATACGCTGTCGGTGCATTGCCCGCTGACGGTCGAGACCAAGGGCATGCTCGGCTACGATCAGCTGTCGCTGCTGCCCCAGGGCGCGGTCGTGGTCAACGACGCGCGCGGGCCGATCATCGATCTCGACGCGCTCTGCAAGCTCTTGAAAAGCGGCCACATCGCCGGTGCGGGGCTCGACGTGCTGCCGGTCGAGCCGCCGGTCGAGCCGATCCCCGAATTGCTGCGCGCCTACCGCGCGAAGGAAGAGTGGCTCGAAGGCAGGGTCGTCATCACCCCGCATTCGGCCTGGCTGACGCCGCATTCGTGGATGGATACGCGGCGCAAATCGGCGGAGACGATGCGTGCCGCATTGTTGACGAATAATCCGCAGAATGTGATCACGCCGGACATGTTCTAAAGGATCATCGGACCGGCGCGACGGGAGAAACGCCGATGCATCAGCTGCATCTGCTTCGGCACGCGAAATCGAGCTGGGACGATGACGGCGACGATCACGCGCGGCCGCTCACCCGGCGCGGGCGCGAGGCGGCCCGGCTGATCGGCGAAAGCCTGGCGAAAGTCGCCACCCGGATCGACCTCGTGCTGTGCTCGTCGGCGGTGCGCACGCGCGAGACCGCCGAGCTGGCGCTCGCCGGTCTCATGCCGCCGCCGAAAATCAGCTACGAAGATGGCCTGTACCTCGCTTCCCGGACAGCGCTGATGCAGCGCCTGCGCGAGATCGACGAGCGCCACGAGGCGGTGATGGTCATCGGCCACAACCCCGGCTTGCAGGAACTGGCGCTGGCGCTCGCCGCGCCGGCCTCGCCCGGGTTCAGCACGCTCGCCAACGGCAAATTCCCGACAGGTGTGCGCTGCCGCTTTGTCATCGGCACGGACTGGGTGGAGATCGACGGCACGCGCCACCGGCTGGTCGACTACGTTACGGTCAAGTCGCTGGGCGCCCTCGACTAGCCATCCGAGGTCAGCACCTCGCGCGCCATCTTGATGGTGACCCGCCGGCCGCTTTCGAGCGACAGCCGGTCGAGTTGCGCCGCGAGCGCCGCGGCGCTCGCGAACGAGCGCTCCATGCGTGAGGCAAGAAACGCAATGACCGCCGGCGCGACGCCGATCCCCCGATCGCCGAAATGCTTAAGGAGCACGGCGATGAGCAACGCGTCATCGGGCGGCGCGATACCCGCGACCGGCAGCGAGCGCAAGCGCGAGGCCAGATCGGCGAGGCCGATAACGAGCGCGGCGGGCGGCGCCGGCAGCGTCAGCAACAGGCTTCCGCCACGCTCCCGCGACATATTGTAGAGATGCAAGAGCGTGCGTTCGTCGGCGCGCTCGGCATCGTCGACCGCAACGGCGAGCGGTAGCGTCGCCGGGTCGTTCAGCCCCGCCGCATCGATCAGCACGCCCCCGCTGCGCGCGCACCACAAATGCGCGAGGTGCGTCTTGCCGCTTCCGGGCGGGCCGTAAAGCGCCAGCGCTGCCGATGGCCAATCGGGCCAGCGTTCGACCAACTCGAACGCCGGCCGGTTGCTCTGGGACACCAGAAAATCGCCGTGCCCGAACCGCGTCTCCACCGGCAGATCGAATGCGCCCTGCCTGCTCTCGGTCATTTGCCAAGGGTCATTTGTACGGCGTGAGCCCGCGCACCGCCTGCGGCTGGCGCGGGTCATACACCGCGCTGCGCCGGTAGCGGCTCAACCCGAAGCGCACCAGCACCCCGATGACCGCCGCCGCCGGCACGGCGACCAACAACCCGACAAAGCCCAGCAGCGTAGCGCCGGCAAACAACGCGAACATCACCCAGACCGGATGCAGATTTATGCGATCGCCGACCAGCTTCGGCGTGAGGAAATTGCCTTCGACCCCTTGGCCGACCGCGAAAATGATGCAGACCGTGATGATCTCGCGCCAGGTGCCGTATTGCGAGGCCGCGAGCCCCAGCGCCAACACGAAACCGAGCGCGCCGCCGAGGATCGGGATGATCGCCAGCACCCCGATCAAAAGGCCGAGCGCCAGCCCGGAATCGAGGCCGGCGAAGCTCAGCGTCGTGCCGTAATAGATCGCCAGAATCAGGCAAACGAGCGCCTGGCCGTGGGCAAAACCGACCAGCATGTCACTGACCATCCGCGCCTGCTCGCGCACCGTCATGAGCGACTGGCGCGGCAGATAATCGTCGATCACCGCCACCATCTTTTCCCAGTCGCGCAGCACCAGGAAAGTGACGATCGGCGTTACGATGACGAGCGAGACGATGTTGAGGATAGCGATGCTGCTGGTGATGAGCCCCTGTAACAGCGAGGCGAGCCAAGACACCGCTTCGCCGAGCTTACCGCCGACCATATCCTTAAGCTTGTCCACCTGATCGGGCGGCAATTGCTGCTGCGCAAGACTGATGACCTTGCCGAGCTGGTCCTGCAGAAAGCTCACCAGCGCCGGCACCTTGCCGATCAAGGTCACCACTTGGTTCTGAATCAGCGGCACCAGCAACATGAAAACCAGCGCAACCCCCAGGAGAAACGCGATCAGCACCGCCAAGCTCGCCAGGCTGCGGCGAACGCCCCATCGCTCAATGCGCGCCACAGCGGGAGCGAGGATGAAAGCAAGCACCAACCCGGCGATGAACGGCAGCAGGATGCTCTGCAGCAGCCCGAGCGCGAAAACGACGATGGCGATGACGCCAATCCAGAACAGCAGGCGATAGGCGCGGCCGCTCACGGCGCTTGCTCCGCACCCGACAGGATGCGCGCCCAGCGCACCAGGTAGGACATTCCCGACAGAACCGTCGTCACCGCGGTCAGCCAGACAAGAATATTGGTGACAAACCCGTCGGGCACACCCACGCCCAGCCGCCCGAGCACGTAAACGATCAGCGAAATCTGAACCAGCGTATTGATTTTGCTGATGTAAAGCGGATCGAAATTGCGCGGCGCCGCGATGGTTTGCAACAGAATAAAGCCGCCGATGATCGTCACGTCGCGGAACACGACGAGGATCACCAGCCAGTTCGGCAGCAGACCATCGAGCAGCAACGCAACATAAACGCTCGACAAGAGGGCCTTGTCGGCCGCCGGATCGAGCAAGGCGCCCAATCGGGTGCGGCAATCGAAGCGCTTGGCGATGAAGCCGTCGAGCGCGTCGCTGACGCCGGCGGCGGCAAAGACGCTGAATGCGGCGCCGAACCGCTCGCTGACGATCAGCCAGATCATCAGCGGCACCGACATCAGCCGCGTCAGCGTGATCAGGTTGGGGACGTTGAGGCCGAGCCGGGTCATTGCGGCGTCGAGGACGCCGGGGTGCCCGACCGCGCCAGCCGCCAGGTCGGGTCGCCACCTTCGAGGTCGAGCTTCATCGCCGCGAGATTGGCCTTCAGCTGATCCGGGGTGCCGACATATTGAATTTCGATCGTCGCCTCCTGGCGCGACAACGATTTGACGTCGATCTTGCGAACCGCCGGCACCGCCGAAAGCATGTCCCGCAGCTGAATCCAATCGTCGAGCCCGCTGATCGGCGCGACCACCGTCAGGCTGGCGGGCGGGCCGCTCAGATCGGCCTTTGCGGTCTTCCAGCCGGTATCGATGTCGGTGGCGATGGCGTCGGCCGCGCGCTTGAAGAGATTGGCGTCGGTCTCGTTGGGATTGGCGTCGATCGAATCGAAATGGACGTCGACGAACTGGCCGAGATGATAACGCCGCACGGTGATGTCGAGGCCCGGCTTGTCGCCGACGCGCTTCACCGCAACCAGCACCAGCACGTCGGTGACGTTTTCTTTCCTCGCCGTGGCGGCGAGCGCAGCGGCATCGCCGGCGCGCGCCTTATCGGCGTCGATCGCCGAAAGATCGCTGACATCGCCGAGCGGCACCACCAGCGGTACCCCGTTCGCGCTCGGCGTACGTTGCGCCCAGGCATCGCGCCACGGGTTGGGATCGTCCCACAACAACGCGACGGTGCCGTTTTGGTACACCGGCAGCACGACGATCGGCTTGCCGCCGGAAGCGGCCCCGGCGGCGGCGTTGTTGATGGCGATGCCCGCGGTTTGCATCGCCTTCGCCACGTCGGCGGGCTTGAAATGATAGGTATAGTCGGCGGTATAGCGCACCGCCGACATCTTCTCATTCGCCACTTCAAAGCTGGCCACCATGTCGGTGATGTCGTTGTCGCTGAGCTTCAACGGCTTCGCCTTGTCCGCACCTCCGGCAAGGTTTTGGACGACCGTGGTGAGCGCCTTGCGCGCGCCATCGAGCCGGGCGATGTCGCGCGCCTTGGCGGCACTGTCGGAGGTGGCGTCGACGGTCACCGTTGCGGTGTAGGGGTCAGCGGGCGCGGGCGGCGGCGCCGGAGTCTGCGCCGCCGCGGGACGCAGCAGCACGACAACGAGCAGCGACAGCGCGACGGCGAGCCGTCGCCTTCGCGGCAGCGTCGAGGTCATGGCCAGGCTCCCGGACGCCAACATTCCTTGGGCAATTCGCCCCTGTTCTCGTATCCTCGCGGCTCCCCGACCGCGACGTGCGGTCATAGCGCAGATTTGCCGAGGACGCCATCGACAGCCCGCGCGACAGCGTGAGAGAGCCGGTATGCCGCGGCTGAAGGTCGGCGTCCTGATCTCGGGGCGCGGCTCGAACCTGCAGGCGCTGATCGACGCCGCCGCCGACCCGGCCTATCCGGCCGAGATCGCCACCGTGATCAGCAACCGCCCCGACGCAGCGGGCTTGGCGCGCGCCGCTTCCGCCGGAATTCCCCACCACATTATCGCCGATCCCGACCGCGCCGTCTTCGCCGCCGCGGCCGATCGCATCCTCCGCGAAGCCGAGGTTGCGCTGGTCGCGCTGGCGGGCTTTATGCGCATCCTCGACACGGTTTTTGTCGAGGCTTGGAGCGACCGGATGATCAATATCCACCCGTCGCTGCTGCCGGCGTTTCCCGGCTTACATCCGCAGCGCCAGGCGCTCGCCGCCGGGGTGAAGTTTTCCGGCTGCACGGTGCATTTTGTCCGCACCGCGGTCGATGCCGGGCCGGTCATCGCCCAGGCCGTCGTGCCGGTGGACGACGGCGACGACGAGGACAGTCTCGCCGCGCGCATCCTTGCCGCCGAGCATCGGCTCTATCCGCTCGCCGTAAGGCTCGTCGCCGAGAAACGGCTGCGCATCGATGGCAATCGCGTGCAGGCCGTTGGAGCCGCGGCGCCCCGCATCGCCGCGCTGAACCCCACCGAGAACCTTGCCTCGCACCGCAGTTAGGCTATACAGGCGGAACCGCGCGTCACGCTTTTGGGGACAATTATGCTCACCACGATGGATGCCGAAACCCAGCGACACCGGGAAACCTGGCTCGGCTTCTGCCGCTTTATGCGGATCATGGTCGTGGTGATCGTGCTAATCCTGATCGGGATGGCGATTTTCCTGCTGTAACGACTGGCGCGGCTCGTTATCGGCCGCGCTCCACGTCTGCTCGACATTGACAAAGGCTTCGGGGCCGACGCTGAGGTCGCCGCGAAACGGCCAATCAAGCGCCACGATCAGCACCACGACCAGCGCCAGCGACGCGGCGACCGCGCCGGTCATCGCGAGATGCATGCGAAAATTCTCAAAGCCGAACAGATACGTGAAGCCGCTCGTCAAGGCGCCGCTAAGGAAGATGATCCACCAGATGACGATGGGGATGTGGCCGCCGGCTGCGGTGAGCCGGGCTTCGCGCGCCTTGTAGAGCTCGTTCAGCGTGCGCATGAATTCCGCTTCGACGACCTGCTGTCCGGCCGTCGCGGGCTGAAATTCGACAACCGCCTGCTGCAGCTGGTGCAGAGGCTTCCAGCCGGCGCTCGGTATTTCACCCTTTTGCTGAAGCGGCCATTCCTCGTCGACCACCACATCGGTGTACTGTCGCAGCGCTGTCCGCACCGTCGCGCCGAGAGAGGCCGGCAGCCCCTCGCTGTCGCGATAAAGATTGCCGATATAGCCTGCCTCTTCCTCAACCACCCGTTCGGCATCGGTAAATGCCTCCCAGGTCGCGACCGCGATAAACGCGAGCAGGACGGCATAGACGACGCTGATCGTCGCAAACGAGAAGCCCGCAAGGTCGTTATGCGCCCGCCGCACGCCAACATGAACGAGCCGGTGGAACACGGTGAGCCCGAGGCAGGCGAGGCCAGTGAGGCCGAAGAGCAGAATGCTGCCCCACAGCCAGGTCGGGTGGGAATAGACCCAATCGACGATCATCGACGCGCATTCAACCAGAACGCGCGTCGAAACGCCGCCGTCTTCTTATCGCTTCTTAGCCGAATCTCTGATTATTTTTGTATATTAAGGACTTGCCATCTAGCCGACAAGTTCTATCCCGGCGAAGAAGAACGCGATCTCCTGCGCCGCGGTCTCCGGCGAGTCGGAGCCGTGCACCGAGTTGGCTTCGATCGACTCGGCAAAATCCTTGCGGATCGTGCCCGGCGCGGCGTTGGCCGGGTTGGTCGCGCCCATGATGTCGCGGTTCTTGGCGATCGCGTTGTCGCCTTCGAGCACCTGCACGACGACCGGCCCCGAGCTCATGAACGAGACCAGGTCGTTGTAGAACGGCCGCTCCTTGTGCACCGCATAGAACTTGCCGGCCACATCCTTGGACATGTGGAGGCGCTTTTGCGCGACGATCCTCAAGCCGGACTTCTCGAACCGGTCGTTGATCGCGCCGGTCAGATTGCGCCGGGTCGCGTCGGGCTTGATGATCGACAAGGTGCGCTCGGTCGGCATGATCTTCTCGCTGCGGTGCAATAAGTGGCGGCGGGTTATAGCGATTTGCCGTCGCGCCAGCAATCGAGGAGCGGACCGTCCTCCCCTGTCACCGGGTCGCAGCCCGGCAGCGCCACCTTCGCGACGTTCGCCTCGGAATTGTCGTGCGATGCCGTCTCCGCACGGCAGATGTCGGGGCGCTGGCCTATCGGATACGAACCGATGACTAAGAGATCGCCGCTGGCGCTTTCGCGCTTGTGCGCGACCCCCGCGGGGATCACCACGACATCGCCTTGGCGCAGTTCCACGCTCGCCCCATGTTCTCCACCAAGGCGCACCCGCGCCGAGCCGCGCGCGATGCCGAGCACCTCGTGCGCGGTGCTGTGGTAATGATGGTGGCCGTAAATGCCGTTGCGCCAGGCGCCGGGCCAGCCGTTCGCCTCGAACATCGCCTCGCAGCGCGCGGCGAGGTCGCCGTCGCTGCCGAGCGCGCCGCGGTAGAGCACGAGCGGCAGCCGGTTGTTGGGTACGGTGCCGTCATCGGCGAAGAAATGGGTCTCGACAGCGGTATTCTGCATTGCGGCTGACATGAACACCTCCAATCCCATTACCTCGTCACCCCGGCGGAGGCCGGGGTCCAGGGCTGCTCTGAATGCCGGCCTTCGCCGGCATGACGAGAATAATAACGCTCTTCACGCTCCGGCGACCCTTGTTGATCGCGTGCTCTATCGAGATGGGCTGATGCTGGTCATCGACAAGCCGGCAGGCATCGCGGTGCATGCCGGTCCCGGCGGGGGGCCGCATCTTGAGCATTGGTTTCCGCTCTTGCGCTTCGGCCTGCCGCGCCCGCCCGCGCTGGCGCACCGGCTTGACCGCGACACCAGCGGCTGCCTGGTGCTGGGACGGCATCCGAAGGCGCTGCGCCGCCTCGGTGCGCTGTTCGCCGCGGGCAAGGTCGAAAAGGTGTATTGGGCGGTTGTTCAGGGTGCCCCGGCCGAGGCGCAAGGCATAATCGACGCGCCGCTGCGCAAGGACACCGCGCGTCGCGTCGGCTGGCGCATGGAAATCGACCCGACCGGCCAGCGCGCCGTCACCGAATATCGCGTGCTCGGCAGCGCCGGCGGCCGGTCGTGGCTGGAGCTGCGCCCAAAAACCGGCCGCACCCACCAGATTCGGGTGCATTGCGCGGCGCTCGGCTGTCCGGTGGTGGGCGACCCGACTTATGGCGGGCCTGGTGGAGATCGCCTGCAGTTGCACGCTCGGACCATCTCCATTCCGCTCTACCCGGCGCGGCCTGCAATCCAGGTCAGCGCGCCGGTGCCGCCGCATATGCTCGCGGCGCTCGCCGTGCTCGGCTATGATCCGAGGCAGGAAACGAGCGAGGCCGCCGAGGAGACGGTGACCGCATGATCCCGCGCTACAGCCGCCCGCAGATCGCCAGGATCTGGGAGCCGGAAAACTATTTCCGCATCCAGATGGAGATCGAGGCTTGCGCCTGCGAGGCGCAGGAGATGCTCGGCGTCATCCCCAAGGGCGTCGCCAAGACGGTGCGCGAGCGCGGCAAGTTCGAGGTCGAGCGCATCCGGGAGATCGAGCGCGAGGTGCATCACGAAACGATCGCCTTCCTGACCAACCTCGCCGAGCATGTCGGCCCCGAGTCGCGCTTCGTGCATCAGGGCATGACGTCAAGCGATGTGCTCGACACCTGCCTCGCGGTGCAGCTGACCCAGGCGGCCGACATCCTCCTCGCCGATCTGGATCTGGTGCTGGCGGCGCTCAAAAAACGCGCGTTGGAGCACCGCTATACGCCGACCATCGCGCGCAGCCACGGCATCCATGCCGAGCCGACCAGCTTTGGCGTGAAGCTCGCCGGCTATTACGCCGAGTTCGCGCGCAACCGCGAGCGCCTGGTCATCGCGCGCAAGGGGATCGCGACCTGCCAGATTTCCGGCGCGGTCGGGACCTTCGCCAACATCGACCCGCGGGTCGAGGAATACGTCGCCAAGAAGCTCGGCCTCGAGCCCGAGCCAGTCTCCACCCAGATCATCCCGCGCGATCGGCACGCCGCGTTCTTTATGGCGCTGGCGCTGATCGCCGCGGCCATCGAGCGCTTCGCGACCGAACTCAGGCATCTGCAGCGCACTGAGTTGCGCGAGGCATCGGAATTCTTCGCCGAGGGGCAGAAGGGCTCGTCGGCGATGCCGCACAAGCGCAACCCGGTGCTGTCGGAAAACCTCACCGGGCTGTCGCGGGTGATCCGCTCGGCGGTGATCCCGGCACTCGAAAACGTCGTGACCTGGCACGAGCGCGACATCTCGCACTCCTCGGTCGAGCGTTTTATCGCGCCTGACGCGACCGTCACTCTCGACTTCGCGCTCAATCGCTTGGCCGGGGTCATCGACAAGATGATCGTCAACCCGGAGCGGATGGCGGCCAACCTCGCCTCCCTCGGCGGCCTTCCCGACTCACAGCGGTTCCTGCTCGCGCTTACTCAGGCCGGCATGAGCCGCGAGGATGCCTATCGCCTCGTGCAAAAACACGCGCTGGCCTCATGGAACTCCCTTGGGCACGGCGGCGGCAAATTCGCCGATCTGCTGAAGGCCGATCCCGAAATCACCAAATACCTGACCCCGGCGGCGATTGATGCCTCGTTCGACACCGCCTACCACCTGAAGCATGTCGATACGATCTTCCGCCGGGTCTTCGGGACGGAAGCTGACACCAAGGAGAAGCGCGATGAGCTCGCTGCGCAGTAACAATGGCCCCCGCATCAAATACACACCCGAGGACTCGCCCTACGAGGCGATCAGCGTCGACAAGCTGACGCCGATCATCGGCGCCGAGATCGGCAACGTCGACCTCCGCGCGCCGAGCAACCGGCAGATGGACGAAATCCACCGTGCGCTGGCGGAAAACCTCGTCGTCTTTTTCCGCGACCAGCATCTGACGCCGAACCAGCACCTCGATTTCGGGCGCCGCTTCGGCAATCTCCACATCCATCCGGCGGCGCCCTCCGAGCCCGGCTTGCCGGAGATGATGATCATCCACGCCGACAAGGACTCGTTCCGCGCCAATGGCGAGGGCTGGCACTCCGACGTGTCTTGCGATGTCGAGCCGCCGATGGGCAGCATCCTCTACATCAAGAAATGCCCGCCGCGCGGTGGCGACACCCTCTTCGCCAATATGTACGCCGCCTACGAGGCGCTCAGCGATCGGATGAAGGCCTATCTCGAAGGGCTCACCGCGCGGCACAGCGGCGAGCATTACCGCGGCCAATACGCCAATTACGGAATCGCGGACAAGGAGAGCTACCCGCACGCCGACCACCCGGTCGTCCGCACCCATCCGGTGACCGGGCGCAAGGCGCTCTACGTCAACAAGGGCTTCACCAAATACATCAACGGCATCCCGCGCGACGAAAGCGAAGGCGTTCTCCGCTACCTGTACGAGCACATGGCGAGCCCGCTCTTCCAGTGCCGGTTCCGCTGGCAGGAGAACTCGATCGCGTTCTGGGACAATCGCTGCGTCCAGCACCACGCGATGTGGGATTACTGGCCGCACACCCGCTCGGGCAACCGCGTCACGGTGGCTGGGGACCGGCCGTTCTAATAGGCCTATCGCCGCAGCTTATCTCCAATGACGCAATCGCGGAAAAGCGGCTTGGCGCCCTTACAGGCGATTAGCCGCTTTGCGGGCCATGTCTTCTCCGGTGCCGTGATGGCTCTTATGATTGCCATCCCGGCGGTACTTCTTCACTTACTATTACTCTTTTATACGCTTAGTAGCGCAGTAAGCGATGCGTATCTCGTTTACGCTTTTATGATTCTGGAATGGGTCATCTTTGCCATTGATGCCGTCGTATTCATTGCCTATCTCGTAGTTTCGGCCTATCGGCTGATTCGGGAGATGTAGAAACTGTGATGGAAGAGGTTAGAAAAGCCCCCGTCGGAAGCGTCTGGGAATTTATCCAGACCGTGAGAGCCGATCTGAGGTGCTTTTTCGAGGCAGCCTCTGAAACTTCGCGAGAATTTCGATACGGTCGCCAACTTGGCGCCTACATGCTAGCCGCGCCACTGCGCGGGCTGCTGAGACCACCTCACGAGGTCGATGCGCGCCGTCACCGTAAGGGCGCCCGCGCCTAGCCCAGAGCCGAAACACCCGCAGAACGCCTTCTACTCGCTCATCAACTGCTGGCGTGCCTGGGCTGCGAAATGGTCGAGCTCGAACTGCACCTGGTCGGCGGTGATCGCCTGACCCTTGGCCGAGAGATCGGCCACCAGCTTTTCGACGACGTGCTGGCCGCCGCCTTTGCCGAATTCGGCGGCCACCACGGTCTTCGCGTAGGCCTCGGCTGCCTCGGCGGAAAGCCCCATCTTTTCGGCCGCCCATAACCCGGCGAGGCGGTTGCGCCGCGCGGTCACCTTGAAGCGCAGCTCCTCGTCGTGCCTGAAGCGCGCTTCGAACTCCTTCTCACGATCTTCGAAGGTAGGCATGTTGTTCCGTCCGTTGTCCGCGGCCGTGCAATGGCGACATGACTAGCATATGTGCACCTTGGTGATCCTGCGCCGCCCCGATCATCCCTGGCCGGTGGTGATCGGCGCCAACCGCGACGAGATGCTCGGCAGGCCGGCGCTGGCGCCGGCGCGCCATTGGCCCGACCGTCCCGAGGTCATCGCTGGCCTCGACCAATTGGCCGGGGGATCGTGGCTCGGGGTCAATGATTGGGGCGTCGCCGCCGCCGTGCTCAACCGGCACGGCTCGCTCGGGCCGGCGCCGGGCCAGCGCTCGCGCGGCGAATTGGTGCTCGAGGCGCTCGACCATCCCGATGCGGTCGCGGCCGCCGAAGCGCTGTCGCATCTCGACCCGGCTGCCTATCGCACCTTCAACCTGATCGTCGCCGACAACCGCGACGCGTTCTGGCTGCGTCATGCCGACGGCAAGAACGTAGACGCCTGGCCGATCCAGGAGGGGTTGTCGCTGATCGATTCCGGCGAGCTCAACCGGCCGAACAACCGCCGGGTGACGCTCGCGACGCCGCTCTTCCGCGCCGCGGCGGCGCCGGAACCTGAGCGCGACGACTGGGCTGACTGGCAGGCGCTTTTGTCGAACAGCGAATCGCCGTCCGGCGAGCGGCCCGACACCGCGCTGCGTTTCTTGACCGGCCACGGCTATGGCACGGTGTCGAGCGCGCTCATCGCGCTGCCCCAGCCCAATTCCGGCGAACGAAAGCCGCGCTTTCGCTACGCGCAATGGCAGCCGTCCGCGACTCCCTGGGCCGATGTCGCCGACGCGGCGATGTCGCCGGCGCGCTGACATTGTTGGCCCCTGTCCTGCTTGCTATATCAAGGGTGCGGATCATCCGCGATCGGATGCAGCCCTAGGGAGCCAGATGTCGCGACGCCGGCAAATCTATGAAGGCACGGCCAAGGTGCTGTTCGAGGGCCCCGAGCCCGGCACCCTGGTGCAGTACTTCAAGGACGACGCGGCCGACCACGAGAAGCGCGGCACGATCACCGGCAAGGGCGTGCTCAACAACCGCATCTGCGAGTTTCTGATGCTGAAGCTCGCCGAGATCGGCATCCCGACGCATTTCGTGCGCCGGCTCAACATGCGCGAGCAGCTGGTGCGCGAGGTCGAGATCATCCCGCTGCGGGTGGTGGTGCGCAATGTCGCGGCCGGGTCGCTGGCGAAACGCCTGGGCCTCGTCGAGGGCCAGCAATTGCCGCGCTCGATCATCGAATACCATTACAAGAAGGCGGAGTTCGGTGATCCGCTGGTCAGCGAGGAGCACATCACCGCCTTTGCCTGGGCCTCGACCCAGGACCTCGACGAGATCATGCATACCGCGCTCAGGATCAACGATTTCCTGACCGGGCTCTTTCTCGGGATCGGCATCCGTCTCGTCGACTTTGGCCTCGAATTCGGCCGGCTCTACGGCGAGGACGATGTCCGCATCGTCGTTGCCGACGAAATCAGCCCCGACAACATGCGCCTTTGGGATATCCGCACCTCCGAGAAGCTCGACAAGGACCGCTTTCGCGAGGATCTGGAAAAGGTCGCCGAGGGCTACCAGGAGGTGGCGCGCCGGCTCGGCATCCTGCCGGAGGGCGGCCC